>NZ_MDCR01000256.1:0-235 GCF_001723055.1 Streptomyces niveus | reverse complement strand
CCGCAGCCGGCAGCGGCGCCGAATCCGACGCCTCCCGTGGCCAGTCCTGCGCCCGCCGCAGCCCCGAAGCACGCTCCGCCCACCACGACTTCAGTCACGACGGAGGCGATCATGCCCTTGTTGTCGCCGATCCAGGACCCTGCGTCATCGATCGCATTGGTCCATCCGCACTTGGACCAGAAGCCGCAGTCACTTCCGCCGCCCTTGCCACCGCCGCCGCCGCCGCTTGGGGCGG
>NZ_MDCR01000255.1 GCF_001723055.1 Streptomyces niveus | reverse complement strand
AGCCAGGCCCAGGCGCCCAAGTGGGATCTGTTCTGGCAGGTGAGGACCAGCTACGACAACGCGAGGATCCTTCCTCAGCCGCTCGTCCTGGAGGGGCTGGTCATCGTCGGGGAGTACGGCGTGCAGGCCCTGGATCCGCGGACGGGCGAGCCCAGGTGGGACGACCCCGACGTGTACTTCATGCGCCGGACGGCCACCGACGGCAAGCGGATCTACGCCGCCGATTACACCCTCGACGAGAACGAGCCGCTCACCGTCGCCACGGTCGACGCGGCGACGGGGACGATCGGCGATCGGGTCGCCGAGTTCAAGGACCTGCGAGCGATCCTCGACGGCACCCAACTGCTCTGCGCCACCGACGACACCGTCTATCTCACCGGCGGCCGGGGACCTCACCCGAAGTCCGGCTTCAGCGCTCAGCAGACCTGGTTCCTGCTGGGCGCCGACATCCGTTCCGGCAGGAAGCTCTGGCAGGTCCCGCTGCCCGCCAGGCCCGACAAGTCCGAGCGGCTGCACTTCCTTTCCGGCCGTGTCGAGGGTGAGTATCTGGTACTCGTCCAGCAGTCGGCGGACGGCGAGCCGCGCCTCGTCGTACACGACGCGACGACGGGGGAAGCCCTCTGGGACCGGCCGCTCGACAACGACCAACCACTCTTCGGCCAGGCCCATTTGGCGGTCGACGCCAAGCATGTCTACCCCTCGTCGGGTGAACTGGCCGCCCTCCGCCTGGCCGACGGCAAGGAAGCCTGGCGCTTCGAGGGCAGCGCGCCGGGGGCGCGCTTCGGGCCGCCCGCCGTCAAGGACGGTGTGGTGTACGCGGTGGAGGAGGGCCGCGGCATGGTCGCGCTCGACGCAGCCGACGGCACGCCGCGCTGGGCGGAGAAGAGGCGCGCGGTCACGGCCGGCGATCTCGATGCGCCGCCTGTGATCGGCATCGCGTACGTGTACAGCAAGGCCGCCACGGGGCTGGTGGCCGCGGACCTGCGCACCGGCGCCGCGGCCCGCCCGTTCAAGGCGTCCGGGGCGCGGTACTTCGCGCATGAATCCGCCCGGCGGCTGATCGCCGTGGGTGACTCGTACACCGCCGCGTACCCACTCGCGTGAGCGGCGGACAGCAAGCGTCAAGCAGCAAGCCCACAGAAAGCGGCACCGGCATGAAGCCCCTGGAATCCGGAGACCCGATCCGACTGGGTCCCTACCGCGTCCTCGCGGTGCTGGGCGAAGGAGGCATGGGCAAGGTCTACGTCGGCCAGGACGCCGAGGGCCGCCCGGCCGCCGTGAAGGTGCTCCACCCGCATCTGGCGCACGATCAGAATCTGACCCAACGGTTCGTGCGCGAGGCGCAGATGGCCCGCGCCGTCACCGGCGCCTCCGTGGCCCGGGTGCTGGACGCCAGGACGGAGGGCGGGCGCCCCTGGATAGCCAGCGAGTTCCTGACCGGGCCGACGCTGGACGACGCCGTACGCGACCACGGCCCGCTCGACGAACCGACGGTACGGGCCCTCGCCACGGCACTGGCCGTCGCGCTGCGCGACATCCACGCCGCGGGCCTCGTGCACCGGGACCTCAAGCCCGCGAACATCGTGCTCACCGCGTCGGGCCCGCGCGTCATCGACTTCGGCATCGCCCGCCCCGAACACGGCCTCACGCTCACCACCACCGGCCAGGTCCCGGTCACCCCCGGCTACGGCGCGCCCGAGCAGGTCCTCGGGCAGCGCGTCGGCCCGCTCGCCGACGTCTTCTCGCTGGGGGCCGTCCTGGTGTACGCGGCGAGCCGGCAGCGCGCGTACGAGGGAGCGCATGTCGCGGCCGTGCAGTACGAGGTCGTGCACGGCGCGCCCCGGCTGGACCGCGTACCGCCGTCGCTCCAGCCGCTGATCGGCCCCTGCCTGGCCAAGGACCCGGCGGCGCGCCCCGTACCGGAGCAGCTGGCGCGGGCCTTCGACCCGCCCCGGGGCGCCGAACGGGCCTGGCGCGGCGGCCCGATCGCCCAGGAGATCTCGACCCGCGAGCACCACCTGCACCGGCTGACGACCCTGCCGGGCGAGCCGGCCGGGCCGCGCTCCCTCTCCCGCCGACGGCTGCTCACGGGCGTCGCGATCGGCGGGTCCGTACTCGCCGTCGGCGGCGGCGCCGCGTGGTGGAACCGGCGGGCGGACGGGCCCTTCGACATCCCGCCGGCCGTGGCGACCCCCAAGGCCCGGGTCCTGGACGCGAAGAAGGGCGACTACGTACTCGGCGAGGCCCCCGATCCGCTCTGGAGCGTCACATCGGCGCTCGCCAAGGACACACCGGCGCCCCTCCCCGTACGCGACGTGATCGTCGTCGGCGCGGCCAAGGGCGGCATCGCGGCGCGCGACGTCGTGGACGGCTCACCGCGCTGGTCGGCGCCGGAGGCGGTGGCGGAGCGGCGGTATCTGTCGCTCTCCGACGAGTTGGTGGCGGCCGTCGACGCAAGTGGCGGCCTGCTGACGTTCGTCGCGTCCACCGGCGCCCCCAAGTGGACGGCGCCCGCCGAAGCGGCCTCGCTCCTCGCGGCGGACGACGAGGCGGTCTATCTGATCACCGAGGACGGTCGCCTGCGGGCCGTGGGCCGCGGCGACGCCAAGATCCGCTGGACGGCCCGGGTCGACGCGGACCTCGGTACGAAGGCCGCGTCACGCGGACTGGCGGCGCACGGTGTGCTGGTCGTCGCCACGGCGGACGGCGGCGTCGTCGCCGTCGACGCGAGCAACGGCCGTACGGTGTGGGAACTGCGCGGCCAGTCCGCGCGGGGCCGGGCCAAACTCGCCCTGTCGGGACGCATCTTGTGCGTGACGGGCAAGCGCCTGTCCGCCGTCGACCTCACCGGCGGCCGGCGGCTCTGGGCCGCGAAGAATCCCGAACCCCCGGACAAATCCGAGGTGTTCTGGGGCCCGCCGACCATTCACGGCAAGCACGTGTACGCCTCCGTGCTCCAGTTCCCGCTCCGTTACGACCTGCGGGACGGAAAGCCGAGCGACTGGGCGTACTCGGGCCTGCTCGAATGCGACCCGCCCAGCCCGCTCGTCGTGCAGGGGGGCGGCTTCTGGTCGGTGGCCGTCGACAAGACGCAGGGCGGCGTCAACGTCGTCGACCTGTCCTCGCAGGGGCGGCCGTCGTGGGTGTTCCGGATCATCAGGAACCCGGACGCCTACTGGCTGGAGGCCGACGCGAACCGCGTGTTCGTGCTGGACGGCACGACGCTCACCGCCCTGCCGGTGTTCTAGCCGGTCTCGTGCGGATCAGACCGGATCGGGCCGGATCAGGCCGGATCAGGCCGGATCAGGCCGGTTGCCACGGCGCAGGGCTCGGGCGCACAGACCGATGACGGTGGCGTTGACGAGCGCCCCGAACACGACGGAGGCGACGATCGCCAGGGTGCTGTCCGGCAGCGCGAGCATCACCAGGCTGAACGGGGCGGTGGCGAGCGCGGGGATGACGCCCGCCATGGACTCACCGGTGTCGTCGGTGACGGTCACCACGAGCGCCCAGATCATGAGGGCGGCGCAGACGGCGAGGTAGCCGAGGGCGAAGACGTCGCTGAGCGCGTGGCGCAGCCGATGGGCAAGGGAAGTGGACACGGCGGGGCGCTCCTTGATGGTTGAGGTCGGGCGGCTCAGGTGGTTCGGACCGGTCACGCCGCTCACGCGCCGGGCGGGTTCGGGCGGGCGAGGCCGAGGTCGTACGCGAGGATCGTGGCCTGTACCCGGTCGCGGAGTTCGAGTTTGCGCAGCAGCGCGTTCACATGAGACTTGACGGTGCCGACGGTGATGCCGAGTTCGGCGGCGATCTCCATGTTGTTGAGTCCGGCCGCGACCAGGGTGAGGACGAACCGCTCACGCCCGGTCAGGCCGTCCAGCTCACGCACACCGACGCCCGCCTGGATCCCGGCGCCCGCTCCGGACGCGTAGTGGCCGATCAGCCGACGGGTCGCGGACGGCGCGAGGACGCTCTCGCCGGCGGCCACCACCCGGATGCCGCTGAGCAGTTCGGCGGGCTGTACGTCCTTCAGGAGGAAGCCGGAGGCGCCGGCGCGCAGCGCGTCGAAGACGTACGCGTCGAGGTCGAAGGTGGTCAGGACCAGGACGCGGGGCGCGTCCGGCCGGGCGGTGATGATCCGGGTGGCGGCGATGCCGTCGAGTCCGGGCATCCGGACGTCCATGACGATCAGATCGGGTGCCAGCTCTTCGGCGAGACGTACGGCGGTGGCCCCGTCGGCGCCCTCGCCGACGACCGTCATGTCGTCCTCGGCGTCGATCACGGCGGCGAAGCCCGCCCGTACGACGCCCTGGTCGTCCACGACCAGCACTCTGAGGCTCATCGCTCCCCCTGCGCATCGTCCTCGACCGCTACGGCGGGAGTGGCCGGTCCGTCCGGCGCGAGTGGCAGCCGGAGGCGTACCGGGCCCGGCGGGTCGGTGGCCAGGGTGCCCCCGAGCGCGGCGACCCGGGCCGCCAGCCGCTCCCGTACAACAGGCCGGGCGGCGCGGGGCACCCCGGTGGCCGCGAGCGTCAGCGTATTCCCGCCCGCGCCCCGTTCGAGGTCGAGTTCAAGCATCGCGGGCTCCTCGCCGCCGGCCGAAAGGACCGTCTCGGCGACGTGGTAGGCGGTCAGGTCCACCGTGGTGGGCAGCCTCTCCGGTACGCGGTCGGTCAACCGTATCTCCACGTCACGGCCGGTCGCCCGGCACTGGTGGGCGAGCAGATCGAGGGCCTGGAGGGTGGGCTGCGGGCGCAGTTCGGGCCCCGTCTCGCCCTGCCGGACCGTGTCGAGCAGGGCGCGCATCGCGGCCAGGGCCTCGCGGGCCCGGTCGGCGGTGGCGTCGAGCCGGCCCGCCTCCGCCTCCGTGACCATGTCGGCGGTGCGCGAGAGCACGGTGGTCTCCAGACCGGCGGCGATCCGGCGGCGCTCGGCCCACGCGTCCCGGACGGCCTCCCCGGTCCAGGCGGCGAGGCGTTCCTCCTGGTCACCCCGGGCGGCCTGGTCGCGCCGCCCGCGCAGGGCGCCGCCCCACAGGGCCGCGCCGACCGCCAGGGACGCCCCGGCGACCGCGCACCCGGCGACGGCCCAGCCGGGCACGGTCGTGCCCCGGTCCAGGACGGCGGCGGTGACGGCGACCGCGTGCACGGCGACGGCGGCGACGGCGTAACCCCACCGACGGCCTTCCGTACGGGCACGGGAGGCGTCCACCGCGAGCGCCGCACACGTGACGATCATGCTCAGCGCGGGCGGCAGGAGCACCGGACCCGCGTACTGACCCGCCGCCATCGCCACCGGCCAGAGCGGGGCCAGGGCGCACAGGACACCGAGGGCGACGCGCGGCGCCCGGCGCAGCCGGAGCAGCGCGAGCCCCTGCGCCGCCGCCAGCAGCGCGAACAGCACTCCCGCGGACACCTGCGACCCGGTCGACGCCGCCGCGCTCTCCGACCGGATGACCAGCGTCGGGAGCAGCGGCTGAAGACAGAGACCGACGGCGGCCACCACCTGCGCCGAGCGGTAGCCGCGGGTGACGGACCGCTCGACGGGAGCGGCGGTACGGCCGGGCAGGACCGCGCGTACCTCCCAACCGCCCTCCGGCGTCGGCCCGCTGGACAGCGTGCCGCCCGCCTCCCGGGCCCGGGACCGCAGAAAGCCCTGGCCGCGCCCCGAGCCGAGGCCGGCGCCGTGCGCGACCGCGCCCTTCGGCGGGGCGGCGCTCGTGACCACGACATCGGTACGGGTGTCGCCGTACCGGCAGAGCACCGTCGTGTGCGCACCGGCCGCGTGCCGGGCGACGTTGGTCAGCGCCTCACGGACGATCCCGTACGCCGCGTCCGCGACGGCGCCGTCCGGCAGCGGGTCGATCTCGCAGTCCACCCGCTGGTCCAGCCTGCGGAACCCGACGACCAGCTCCCTCAGCCGTTCCTCCGGCGACGGCACGTCCTCCCGCGAGGGTGCGGGCGCCCGTACGGCGCCGAGCGCCCGGGTGACCTCGCGGCCGGTCTCGGCCGCGAACTCCAGTGCCTCGTCGGCCAGTTCGGGCCGCCGCTCCCGGAGCCCGAGCGCCGCTCCGGCGGTGACGACCACGGCCGTCAGATGGTGGGCGCTGACGTCGTGCAGTTCCCGCTCCATCCGGCGCCGCTCGACGGCCGGCAGCCGGTGGCGCTCGGCCTCGGCCCGCTTCAGGACCCGTTCGGCCGTCCGCCGTGCGCGTCGCCGCCGCCGTACCAGCAGCCCGGCGCCGCAGGCGGCGACGTACAGCAGAACGGTCAGGACGACGTCGAGCCCGTCGCGGTCGCTGAGCCCGTGCAGGCTGAGGCCGTGCAGCGACTGCCAGGCGGCGAGCGCCACGACGCAGAGCACGGCGGTGAAGGTGTCGCGGTCGGTCGCGACGGTGAACAGGGCGAGCGCGACCCCGGCCGTCCCCAGCACGGCGACGGCCCCGGCGGGCGTCGGCCCTGCGCCCAGCGCGCAGACGAGCGCGACCAGCACGAGAACCCCGACCGGCCGGGCCCGCCGCAGCGCCAGCCCGGCCCCGACCAGCCCGGCGACCAGGGCCACCACCAGAAGATCGACCGACCGCGGCGCATCACCGCGCAGGAGGACGGCCCCGGGCCACACCGCGGCCTGGGCACATATCAGCAGGACCGGAATCAGCCGGTCGTCGGATCGATTCATAACGAGATCCAGGCTATGGCCCGGCCCGAGCCCCCCAACTCCCGCTGAAGGCGGAATCGGCTCTCTTACCTGGGTTGCAGACAGGGGAAGGAACTCCGCCCCACGAGGTGAACTCATGGTGTCCCGCGTGCGTTGTGGCGGTGACCAGTGGGACTCGTACGTGATCGAAGCGGAAGGTGCTCTCATGACCGACACGACTGAGCGGGACCAGGCTCTGCGAAGCGCCGAGGAGGGCGGCTCCCTCGCGCCGAGCACCGATGAGACACCTCCGACCAAGCTGGAGACACGCCTGGAGACGTTCGAGATGGGCGCCCTCACCGTCGCCATGGGTCTGACCGCCACCGCGTACGGGATGCAGCACAGCACTCCGCGCGCGATCGGCCTGGTCGCGCTCTCGGCGCGCCAGGCGGGAAAGGCGGTGAAGGACGGCTACAAGGAACGCGGGGCAGCCGTGGAACCCGCGGTCAACGTCATCGGCACAGCCCTGTGGGCGGCCGGATTCGCGGTCGACGACCGCGGCCTGAAGACCGGCGGCCCGGCCCTCAACTCCTTCGCACACCTCGCCGCCGCGGGAATGCAGTACCACCAGGGCAAGGCGGAGTGGAAGAGAACACTGATCGACATGGTCGAGCAGGGCGCCTTCGCCGTCGTCGGCGGCACGGGGAGCCCCGCGGCCGGTTCGGTGGCGTTCGGCAGCGCGGCGCTGGGCTTCCTCGTCGACGCCAAGGACGACAAGGGCCTCCTGGGCCACGCGGTCGGCGCCGCCATGCTGGCAGCGGGAGCCGGACTGAAGTACTCGCCGCTCCAGAGCTCGGGCGCCGGCGTGGTGGGAGCGGCGGAGATCGGCCGCCTCCTCTACCCCGCCATCGAGAACTACCTGAAGAAACGTTCCCCCAGCGTCCCGCTGCTCGAACTCCCCACCACCCCGTCCCCCACGG
>NZ_MDCR01000254.1 GCF_001723055.1 Streptomyces niveus | reverse complement strand
CGCCCAGGCCCGGCGCGGCCACGAGCTGCTGGTCGGCCTGGTCGGCGGCTGCGCGCTGGTGGCCGTCGGCGCCGCCGGCGTACTCGGCTTCTCCGACAGCCTGTGGGGCCAGCTGCTCGCCCTCGCCGTCGGTGTCGCGATGCTGATGCGCGCCCACCTCTTCAGCTACACGACGCAGGTCGGCTGCGCCCTCGCCGCGGGTCTCGGCGCCCTCGTACTGCTCGGACTCGGGCTCTGCCTCAACCCCCCGGAGGGACTGATCCGCGAGGCCCTGCGCGGCGACGGCACGGGTCTCGACATCCGTACGGTCTGGCTGACCGCCGCCATCGCCGGGATCGCCGCGTTGATCATCGCCATAGGACTGATCGTGCCGCGCAAGGGCGTCACACCCTTCTGGGGCCGCTTCCTGGAGATCGCCGAGTCCTTCGTACTACTGACGGTCGTCCCGCTCTGCCTGGCGGTGTTCGACGTCTACCACTCCATCCGTGCGTTGACGTCTTGACTGGCTGGTACGCTGTGTGACGGCCGTTTGTGTACGCGTTCCGGTCTGTCCGGAACCAGCGACCGAACATCATCGGCCGATCACCCCCGCCACCCGAGTAACCGAAGATCCCCAGCGAATTCGACCTGGGGCGCTCGATGGCCACGAAGACCCACGAGGAGTACGCGTGCCGCTTGCCGCCGCTACGAAGAAGCAGATCATGTCGGAGTTCGCCACCAAGGAAGGCGACACCGGCTCCCCCGAGGTCCAGGTCGCGATGCTCTCGCGCCGTATCTCGGACCTGACCGAGCACCTCAAGACGCACAAGCACGACCACCACTCGCGTCGCGGTCTGCTCATCCTGGTCGGCCAGCGCCGCCGCCTGCTGCAGTACCTGGCGAAGAAGGACATCCAGCGCTTCCGTGCGCTGGTCGACCGCCTGGGCATCCGCCGCGGTGCGGCCGGCGGCGCCAAGTAGTACGCCGTGAAGGGAGCGGTTCCCACACACCGGGAACCGCTCCCTTCGCCGTATGCGCACGAAGCTCAGTAACCTGTTCGCGGGAGCACATCCCCGGACACCGCTGAGAAGCACCACAGAAGCACCACGAGATCGACACACAACGCACCACCGAAGGCACCACCCACTGACGAGGGGGAGCGCCCCTCCGCCACCGCCGGTCCTCGGTAGTGGCCCCCGGAACGGCGCGGCGAACGCCGCCCGCGGCCCACGCCGCCGCCCCGGGAGCTTCGATCGAAGACCGGCCCGCAGGAGCGCTTCTCCGCCTGTCCCCCGCCACACGGGCGCGGGACGAAAGACGACAACGACGAGTATGGAGAACCACTGGTGGAGAACGAGACCCACTACGCCGAAGCCGTGATCGACAACGGCACGTTCGGCACCCGCACCATCCGCTTCGAGACGGGCCGCCTGGCCAAGCAGGCCGCCGGCTCCGCCGTCGCGTATCTGGACGACGACACCATGGTGTTGTCGGCCACCACCGCTTCCAAGAAGCCCAAGGACAACCTCGACTTCTTCCCCCTCACGGTGGACGTCGAGGAGCGGCAGTACGCGGCCGGCAAGATCCCCGGCTCCTTCTTCCGCCGCGAGGGCCGGCCCTCCGAGGACGCGATCCTCACCTGCCGCCTCATCGACCGGCCGCTGCGCCCCTCCTTCAAGAAGGGCCTGCGCAACGAGATCCAGATCGTCGAGACGATCATGGCGCTCAACCCCGACCACCTGTACGACGTGGTCGCGATCAACGCCGCCTCCTGCTCCACGCAGCTGGCCGGCCTGCCCTTCTCCGGCCCGATCGGCGGCACCCGTGTCGCCCTGATCAAGGGCCAGTGGGTCGCGTTCCCGACGCACACCGAGCTCGAGGACGCCGTCTTCGACATGGTGGTCGCCGGCCGCGTCCTGGAGGACGGCGACGTCGCGATCATGATGGTCGAGGCCGAGGCCACCACGAAGACCATCCAGCTCGTCGCCGACGGCGCCGACGCTCCCACCGAGGAGATCGTCGCCGCCGGACTGGAAGCCGCGAAGCCCTTCATCAAGGCGCTCTGCAAGGCCCAGGCCGACCTCGCCGCCAAGGCCGCCAAGCCCACCGGCGAGTTCCCGGTCTTCCTCGACTACCAGGACGACGTCCTGGAGGCCCTCACGGCCGCCGTGAAGAGCGAGCTGTCGCAGGCGCTCACCATCGCCGGCAAGCAGGACCGCGAGGCCGAGCTGGACCGCGTCAAGGAGCTCGCCGCCGAGAAGCTGCTCCCGCAGTTCGAGGGCCGTGAGAAGGAGATCTCCGGTGCGTACCGCGCGCTGACGAAGTCCCTGGTCCGCGAGCGCGTCATCAAGGACAAGGTCCGCATCGACGGCCGCGGCGTCACGGACATCCGTACGCTCGCCGCCGAGGTCGAGGCCATCCCGCGCGTGCACGGTTCCGCGCTGTTCGAGCGTGGCGAGACCCAGATCCTGGGCGTCACCACCCTCAACATGCTCCGCATGGAGCAGCAGTTGGACACCCTGTCGCCGGTGACGCGCAAGCGCTACATGCACAACTACAACTTCCCGCCGTACTCCGTCGGTGAGACCGGCCGCGTCGGTTCGCCGAAGCGCCGCGAGATCGGCCACGGGGCGCTCGCCGAGCGCGCCATCATGCCGGTGCTGCCGACGCGCGAGGAGTTCCCCTACGCGATCCGCCAGGTCTCCGAGGCGCTGGGCTCCAACGGCTCGACGTCCATGGGCTCGGTCTGCGCCTCCACCATGTCGCTGCTGAACGCCGGTGTGCCCCTCAAGGCCCCCGTCGCCGGTATCGCCATGGGCCTGATCTCCCAGGAGATCGACGGCAAGACGCACTACGTCGCCCTCACCGACATCCTCGGTGCGGAGGACGCCTTCGGCGACATGGACTTCAAGGTCGCCGGTACGAAGACGTTCGTCACCGCGCTCCAGCTCGACACCAAGCTCGACGGCATCCCCGCCTCGGTCCTGGCCGCCGCGCTGAAGCAGGCCCGCGACGCCCGCCTCCACATCCTCGATGTGATGAACGAGGCCATCGACGTCCCGGACGAGATGTCCCCGAACGCCCCGCGGATCATCACCGTCAAGATCCCGGTGGACAAGATCGGTGAGGTCATCGGCCCCAAGGGCAAGATGATCAACCAGATCCAGGAGGACACCGGCGCCGACATCACGATCGAGGACGACGGCACCATCTACATCGGTGCCGCCGACGGACCGGCCGCCGAGGCCGCCCGCGCCACGATCAACGGCATCGCCAACCCGACCATGCCGGAGGTCGGCGAGCGCTACCTGGGTACGGTCGTCAAGACCACCACCTTCGGCGCGTTCGTCTCGCTGCTCCCGGGCAAGGACGGTCTGCTGCACATCTCGCAGATCCGCAAGCTCGCCGGCGGCAAGCGCGTGGAGAACGTCGAGGACGTCCTCGGCGTCGGCCAGAAGGTCCAGGTCGAGATCGCCGAGATCGACCAGCGCGGCAAGCTCTCCCTGATCCCCGTGATCGAGGGCGAGGACGAAGAGAAGAACGACAAGCAGGACGACCAGAAGGACGAAGCCTCCCAGTGACGTTTCGTAGTTCCACGACGACGGCCCGCACCTCCTCGGAGGTACGGGCCGTCGCCCGTACCCAAACCCTCCTGGAGGGGCAGAACGGCATCGGCACCGTCCGCCGCACGACCCTCCCGGGCGGCCTGCGCGTCGTCACCGAGTCCCTGCCGTCCGTACGGTCGGCCACCTTCGGCATCTGGGTACAGGTCGGCTCGCGCGACGAGACGCCCACGCTCAACGGCGCCACGCACTACCTCGAACACCTCCTCTTCAAGGGCACCGCCAAGCGCAGCGCCCTCGACATCTCCTCCGCCATAGACGCGGTCGGCGGCGAGATGAACGCCTTCACGGCGAAGGAGTACACCTGCTACTACGCGCGCGTGCTCGACACCGACCTCCCCCTCGCGATCGACGTCGTGTGCGACATGCTCACGGGCTCGCTCATCGAGGCCGAGGACGTCGACGCGGAGCGGGGCGTCATCCTCGAAGAGATCGCCATGACCGAGGACGACCCGGGCGACTGCGTGCACGACCTCTTCTCCAAGACGATGTTCGGCGACACCCCGCTCGGCCGCCCCGTCCTGGGCACCGTCGACACCGTCAACGCCCTCGACCGCGCCCGGATCGCCCGCTTCTACAAGAAGCACTACGACCCGACGCACCTGGTCGTGGCCGCGGCGGGGAACGTCGACCACGACACCGTCGTACGACAGGTGAGCCGCGCCTTCGAGAAGGCCGGCGCCCTCTCCCGTACCGACGCCGTCCCCGTCGCCCCGCGCGAGGGCCGCCGCGACCTGCGCACCGCCGGCCGCGTCGACCTGCTGGACCGCAAGACGGAGCAGGCACACGTCGTCCTCGGCATGCCGGGGCTCTCCCGTACCGACGAGCGCCGCTGGGCCCTCGGGGTCCTCAGCACGGCTCTCGGCGGCGGCATGAGCTCCCGGCTCTTCCAGGAGGTACGGGAGAAGCGCGGCCTCGCCTACAGCGTGTACTCGTACACCTCGGGCTTCGCCGACTGCGGTCTCTTCGGCGTGTACGCGGGCTGCCGCCCCAGCCAGGTCCACGACGTGCTGAAGATCTGCCGCGACGGGCTCGACCAGATCGCCTCCGAAGGACTCAGCGACGAGGAGATCGGCCGCGCCGTCGGCCAGCTCTCCGGCTCCACCGTCCTCGGCCTGGAGGACACCGGCGCGCTGATGAACCGCATCGGCAAGAGCGAGCTGTGCTGGGGCACCCAGATGTCCGTGGACGACATGCTGGCGCGGATAGCGGCCGTCACTCCCGACGACGTGCGCGCGGTGGCACGCGACGTACTGGGGCAGCGCCCCTCGCTGTCGGTCATCGGCCCCCTCAAGGACAAGCAGGCGGACCGGCTCGACGAAGCGGTCTCCTGACCGCGCGTCCCCACCCCCGCCTCCTGAAGAAGGCAGAAGGAAGCAGAGCGATGAGCACCACACTGCGGGTGGCCGTTCTCGGCGCCAAGGGCCGGATCGGCTCCGAGGCCGTACGGGCCGTCGAAGCCGCCGACGACCTGGAACTGGTCGCCGCACTCGACCGGGACGACGAACTGGAAGCCCTCGCCGGCACGGGCGCCCAGGTCGCCGTCGAACTGACCTCGCCCTCCGCGGTGATGGGGAACCTGGACTTCCTCGTACGCCACGGCATCCACGCGGTCGTCGGCACCACCGGCTGGACCGACGACCGCCTGGCGCAACTGAGGGCGCTGCTGGCGGACTCCCCGGGGACGGGCGTGCTCGTCGCGCCCAACTTCTCCATCGGGGCCGTCCTCACGATGAAGTTCTCCCAGGCCGCGGCCCGCTACTTCGAGTCCGCCGAGGTGATCGAGCTCCACCACCCGAACAAGGTGGACGCCCCGTCGGGCACCGCCACCCGCACCGCCCAGCTGATCGCCGAGGCCCGCGCCGACGCCGGCTGCGCGCCCCAGCCCGACGCCACCGTCACGGCGCTGGACGGGGCACGCGGCGCGGACGTCGACGGTGTGCGAGTGCACTCCGTACGGCTCCGAGGACTGCTGGCCCACCAGGAGGTACTGCTCGGCGCGGAGGGGGAGACGCTCACCATCCGCCACGACTCCCTGCACCACAGCAGCTTCATGCCGGGGATCCTCCTCGGCGTCCGCCGCGTGGCCGGCACGCCGGGCCTCACCTACGGCCTGGAGCACTTCCTCGACCTGAACCTGCCGGGCTGACCGCCGTGCGCGCCAAGATCATGTACTACGTCATGGCGGCACTCCTCGTCGGCTACTTCGTCCTGGCCGGCGGCCGGGGCCTCGCGCTCATCGGCATCGGTACGCCGCTGACCGTCACCTTCGGGATCGCCGTGCTGGTACTGCCGGTCATCGGCGTCTGGTTCCTGTGGAAGAACACCCGGTTCGTCCTGCGGGCCAACCGGCTCGCCGCCGAGCTGGACGCCGAGGGCGGCCTGCCGGTGGACGAACTGGTGCGCACCGAGGGCGGCCGGGTGGACCGCGCGTCGGCGGACGCCGTCTTCGCCGCCCGGCGCGCCGAGACCGAGGACACCCCGGGGGACTGGCGCTGCTGGTTCCGCCTCGCGGTCGCCTACCGCGACGCGGGCGACACCCCACGCGCCCGCGAGGCGATGCGGCGCGCGATCGCGCTCCACGAGGTCACCCCGGCGACAGCCGCGCGCTGACACCCCGGGCGCCGCCGGCACCCAGCCGGGCCGCCGCTTGGACAACAACGCGGCCGGGGCGGGCGGTTCGACACCGTCGAACCGCCCGCCCCGGCCGGATCACTCAACTCGCGAACTACCTCAACTCGGGACTACGGGGCGCCGGTTCAGCCGCGCCGGTACTCGTCGCCCCACGCCTCGACGGAGTCCGCCGCCCGGTCGAAGGCCTCGGAGCGCGACAGGAAATCCGCGTTGTGATCGGTGAGCAGCAACCGCTTCTCGCCGTCGCCGAGTACGAGCAGAAGCGCCTGCCCCTGCACCGTCCGCGGCAGTCCCAGCCAGCGCACCGGCTGCTGCACCGTACGGATCTCCACGCCCTGGCTCCACGGCACGGTCCGGGTCATGAGCAGCCCCACACGCCGTACGCCGTGCCGGCTGACCCACGCGCCCACCCGCAGCAGCCGCAGCGCCGCGGCGATCATCACCAGCGAGATGCCGAGGCAGACGGCGGCGCCGGACACCGCCCCGGCGAACGCGATGATCATCGTTGCCAGCAGCACGAACGAGGCGAGCAGCAGTAGCAGCGCCGACGCGCCCACCCGCCACGGTCCGGGGCGGTAGGGGCGGCGCCAACGGTCGTGGTCGTCGAACGGGAGCGCGACATCATCACTGGTCGCGTCAAACGCACGGTCGGCCGTCAGGAAGGGCAGGGGCACGACTGATCCTCACTCACAAGCACGCTCGATCGGGCGGTGCTGGCTGAGGTTATCGAGGAGCACCCCGGCGCGACCACTCAGGGGGGCCGGACGGGTCAGCGGCCTTGGGACGCCTCGGACTGCTGCGCCTGTCCGGACGGCTGACCGGACTCGAGCGCGGGCAGCCCGAACAACAGCGAGCCCGCGAATCCGGCCGCGACGACGAGCCCGATGAGTGTGCGACTCATCAGCTCGGACCGGCTGATCCTTTGTCGGGGAGGTGGGGTGACATTGCTGCGGAAGCTGTCGGCCTCGGCGACGAATGCGAACGGGACGGCCTCACGCCGGCGGAACATGGGGGAGAACTCCTCGTGGTCTTGCGGTCTTGCGACGGGGTGGCTGGACGCGGTTGGACGATGACTGGACGGAAGTGGCGGCAGTTGGAGAAGTGGCTTCTCACCGCTACTGAGTCAGACGCGTGGGACGGCCGTTCGGTGCCCTATTTCGCCAAATTGACGAACAACCGCACGAAGTGCGCACGGGCGTCGGCGAAGGCCCACCCGCACGGGCACGAGCGTCGCCGGCGTTGTCAGTGCCTGGTCGTAGAGTGGGCGCCGCCCGACAGAACGCGACAGGAAGGACCCCCGCCGGTGAGTGAGACCCCCGCCGAGACCAAGCCCAGCTTCCGCAGTGAGGTGACCGTCGACCTGGTGAAGCACAGCGCGGGCGACTCCGACGTCCTCTGGGCCGCACGCGTCTCCACCGCGGGTGAGCAGTCCCTGGAAGAGCTCTCGAAGGACCCCGAGCGCTCGAAGGGCCTGATCAACTTCCTGATGCGCGACCGCCACGGCAGTCCTTTCGAGCACAACTCGATGACCTTCTTCATCAGCGCCCCGATCTTCGTGTTCCGCGAGTTCATGCGGCACCGCGTGGGCTGGTCCTACAACGAGGAATCCGGGCGCTACCGGGAGCTCCAGCCCGTCTTCTACGTCCCCGACGCCTCGCGCAAGCTCGTCCAGGAGGGCCGCCCGGGGAAGTACGTGTTCGTCGACGGCACCCAGGAGCAGCAGGACCTCACCGAGCGCGCGATGACGGAGTCGTACCGCCAGGCGTACGAGGCGTACCAGGAGATGCTGGCGGCCGGCGTCGCCCGTGAGGTGGCCCGCGCGGTCCTCCCGGTGGGCCTCTACTCGTCGATGTACGCGACGTGCAACGCACGCTCGCTGATGCACTTCCTCGGTCTGCGCACCCAGCACGAGGCGGCGAAGGTCCCGAGCTTCCCGCAGCGGGAGATCGAGATGGTCGGCGAGAAGATGGAGGAGCAGTGGGCCCGGCTCATGCCGCTCACGCACGCCGCCTTCAACGCCAACGGGCGGGTGGCACCGTAGGGCGCCGGAGGGGCCCCGCAGGGCTGTCACTGCGCACAGATGTACGGACCGGGCGCCCAGTGTCCGGATTGCGGCGTTTCGAGAAGTTCATCTAGGCTGATCAAACGGACCCGGCACTGCCTGAACCCCCGAGCAGTCAGTGCCGGGCTCCGTACACCGCACTCAGGGGAGCGTTTCCCCCGAGTGACCGGGCGGCTCCCAAGCCCCGCACCACCCCAGAGCCCGCATCCGCACCGCGGGTCCCCGACCTGCCCGTGTGCCCCCGAGGGGACACGCCGAGCCGAGCAACGAGTAGCGTGTTACCCATGGCTCCGATCTCCACTCCGCAGACCCCCTTCGGGCGGGTCCTCACCGCCATGGTCACGCCCTTCACGGCGGACGGCGCACTCGATCTCGACGGCGCCCAGCGACTCGCCTCGCATCTGGTGGACTCAGGCAACGACGGCCTGATCATCAACGGCACCACCGGCGAGTCCCCGACCACCAGCGACGCGGAGAAAGATCAGCTCGTACGGGCCGTCCTGGAGGCGGTCGGACACCGGGCACACGTCGTCGCGGGCATCGGCACGAACGACACCCGGCACAGCATCGAACTCGCCCGCACCGCCGAGCGCACCGGCGCACACGGCCTCCTCGCTGTGACCCCGTACTACAACAAGCCCCCGCAGGAAGGCCTCTTCCAGCACTTCACGGCCATCGCCGACGCCACAGGCCTGCCGGTGATGCTGTACGACATCCCGGGCCGAAGCGGCGTCCCCATCGACACCGAGACACTCATCCGTCTCGCCCAGCACCCGCGTATCGTCGCCAACAAGGACGCCAAGGGAGACCTCGGCCGAGCGAGCTGGGTCATCGCCCAGAGCGGCCTCCCCTGGTACTCGGGCGACGACATGCTCAACCTCCCGCTCCTCGCGGTCGGCGCCATCGGCTTCGTCTCCGTCGTCGGCCACGTGGTCACACCGGAGCTGCGCGCCATGCTCGACGCGCACATCACCGGAGACGTCCAGAAGGCCACGGAGATCCACCAGAAGCTGCTCCCCGTCTTCACCGGCATGTTCCGTACGCAGGGAGTCATCACCACCAAGGCGGCGCTCACCCTGCAGAAGCTGCCGGCCGGACCGCTGCGACTCCCGCTCGTCGAGCTCACGGAGCACGAGACGGCCCAGCTCAAGATCGATCTCGCGGCCGGTGGGGTAGAGCTGTAGTCGAGGCCTCGCCTCCACGAACACGATTCATGAACCAGGTTTCATGAATGCCGAAGGTTTTGAACGACATATCGAACTTCACAACTGAATAACCGAACACACCGAGTGCTGGGCGTTCCGCCCGCTCGGACACCAAGCAAGTGCAACAGCAAGTGCACGAATGTCACGCGCGCCACGTGCCTCTGCGGCACGTGGCGCGCGTGGTGAGGAGAGTCTTTTGAGTCATCCGCATCCCGAACTCGGCGCCCCGCCGAAGCTGCCCAAGGGCGGCCTGCGCGTCACCCCGCTCGGTGGCCTGGGCGAAATCGGCCGCAACATGACGGTCTTCGAATACAACGGCCGGCTGCTGATCGTCGACTGCGGCGTCCTCTTCCCCGAAGAGGAACAGCCGGGCATCGACCTGATCCTGCCGGACTTCACCACCATCAGGGACCGCCTCGACGACATCGAGGGGATCGTCCTCACGCACGGCCACGAGGACCACATCGGTGGCGTCCCCTTCCTGCTCCGCCTGAAGGCGGACATCCCGCTCATCGGCTCCAAGCTGACCCTCGCCCTGATCGAGGCCAAGCTCCAGGAGCACCGCATCCGCCCGTACACCCTCGAAGTGACCGAGGGCCACCGCGAGCGGATCGGCCCGTTCGACTGCGAGTTCGTCGCGGTCAACCACTCGATCCCGGACGCGCTGGCCGTCGCCATCCGCACCCCCGCGGGAATGGTCGTCCACACCGGCGACTTCAAGATGGACCAGCTCCCGCTGGACCGCCGGCTGACCGACCTGCCGACCTTCGCCAGACTCGGCGAGGAAGGCATCGATCTGCTGCTCTCCGATTCGACCAACGCCGAGGTGCCGGGCTTCGTCCCGCCCGAGCGGGACATCTCGAACGTCCTGCGGCAGGTCTTCGGCAGCGCACAGAAGCGGATCATCGTGGCGAGCTTCGCCAGCCACGTCCACCGCATCCAGCAGATCCTCGACGCCGCCCACGAGTACGGCCGCAGAGTCGCGTTCGTCGGCCGCTCGATGGTCAGGAACATGGGCATCGCCCGGGATCTCGGCTACCTCAAGGTCCCGGCCGGCCTCGTCGTCGACGTCAAGACACTCGACGACCTCCCGGACAGCGAGGTCGTCCTCGTCTGCACCGGCTCCCAGGGCGAACCGATGGCCGCCCTCTCGCGCATGGCGAACCGCGACCATCAGATCCGTATCGTCCCCGGCGACACGGTGATCCTGGCGTCGTCCCTCATCCCGGGCAACGAGAACGCGGTCTACCGCGTGATCAACGGCCTGACCCGCTGGGGCGCGAACGTCGTCCACAAGGGCAACGCCAAGGTCCACGTCTCGGGCCACGCCTCCGCCGGCGAGCTCCTGTACTTCTACAACATCTGCAAGCCGAAGAACCTGATGCCGGTCCACGGCGAATGGCGCCATCTGCGCGCCAACGCCGAACTCGGCGCACTGACGGGCGTCCCGAAGGACCACATCGTCATCGCCGAGGACGGAGTGGTCGTCGACCTGGTCGACGGCAAGGCCAGGATCGTGGGCAAGGTCCAGGCGGGTTACGTGTACGTCGACGGCCTCTCGGTCGGCGACGTGACCGAGACCTCCCTCAAGGACCGCCGCATCCTCGGCGACGAGGGCATCATCTCCGTGTTCCTGGTGGTGGATTCGACGACCGGCAAGGTCGTGGGCGGCCCGCACATCCAGGCACGGGGCTCCGGCATCGAGGACTCCGCGTTCGCCGCCGTCATCCCGAAGATCGAGGAGATCATCGGCAAGTCGGCCTCGGACGGAGTCGCCGAGCCCCACCAACTCCAGCAGCTGGTGCGGCGATCGGTGGGCAAGTGGGTGTCCGACACCTACCGCCGGCGCCCGATGATCCTGCCTGTGGTGGTCGAGGTCTGACCTCGACCCGACCTCAACACCGGAGCGGGGCCCCCGATTTGCTTCGGGAGCCCCGCTCCAGTAGGTTTACGGCTCCACCTGGACGGGAACGCCGAGGCACTCACGTGCCGGGAGCGGCACACCGGACCGGGTGGGAATTTCGACTCAGAATCTCTGATAAAGTCGGATTCGCCGAAAGGGAAACGCGAAAGCGGATAACTTAAAGCGGTCCCGCTGACTGGGAATCAGGCGCCGAAAGGTTCTGATAGAGTCGGAAACGCAAGACAGCAACACAGCAAGAACTGAAGGGAAGCCCGGAGGAAAG
>NZ_MDCR01000253.1 GCF_001723055.1 Streptomyces niveus | reverse complement strand
GCCCGGCGCCGGGCCACCAGCCGGTTCAGGGCCCCCATCACGTACTCGTTGCTCTCGACGGCCGTCTCGGTGCCCTTGATCATGTCGCGGGCCGCCTGGACGAGCCGTTCGCTGTACTCCTCCGGCATGCCGAGGATCTGGATCATCACCATCATCGGCAGGTGCTCGGCGAAGCGGCTGACGAGATCGGCCTTGCCGTCCTGGCAGAAGTCGTTGACGAGCCGGTTGCTGTAGCGGTTGATGAAGCGCCGTACGCCCCGGTGGTCGATCCGGCCGATCGAGTCCGTGACGGCGCCGCGCAGCCGCTCGTGGTCGGCGCCGTCCGCGAAGACGCAGATGGGCTGCCAGGTGAAGATCGGCGCGAGGGGGTGGTCGGGCGGCACGCTGCCGTCGTTGACCGCGCTCCAGCGGCGGGAGTCCCGGGAGAACTGGGAGGGCGTACGGGTCATGTGCAGGTTCTCGCTGTGGCCGAGGACCAGCCAGGCGGGTACGTCGCCGTGCAGCAGGACCGGCGCGACCGACCCGTGCTCGGCGCGCAGCTTCTCGTACAGGCCCATGGGGTCGTTCTCGGCCTCGGGGCCGTAGAGCCGTCGCAGTCCGGAGGGCGCCAGGTGGTCGCCGCCGAAGGCGTCGGCGACCAGGCCGTGGGCCGGGCAGCCCGGCGGCGGACCGGCGTGGTCGTCCGTGCCCGGCCGGTGCGAATAAGGCGTTGTCACGGTCACTCCAGGGAGGGGAGGATTCCAGGGAAGGGGAGGGCAGGGATCAGGCGGGCAGTGCCAGCGAGTGCAGATAGCGCATGAGGGTCAGCAGGACGTCGCGGCTCGATGCCCGCAGCCGGGCGTCGCAGTTGACCATCGGCACCTCGTCGGGCAGGTCGAGCGCGACGCGCAGCGCCTCGACGGGGTGGCTCGGCGCGTCGGGGAAGGTGTTGACGGCGACGACGAACGGCACGCCGCGCTCCTCCAGCCGCCCGATCACATCGAAGCTGACTTCGAGGCGGCGGGTGTCGACGAGGACGACGGCGCCGAGCGCGCCTTCGAAGAGGCCGTTCCAGAGGAACCAGAAGCGTTCCTGGCCGGGCGTGCCGAAGAGATAGAGCACCAGTTGCTCGCTGATGCTGATCCGGCCGAAGTCCATGGCGACGGTGGTGGCCGTCTTGGTCTCCACCCCGGAGTTGTCGTCCACGCCGATGCCGGCCTGGGTCATGGTCTCTTCGGTGGTGAGCGGGCGGATCTCGCTCACCGAACCGACCATGGTGGTCTTGCCGACCCCGAATCCGCCCACGATCACGACCTTCACCGCGGAGGTCGCCGTGGTGGGAAGTACGTCCTCGTTCCTGGGGCCCGTGATCGTGTCAGAGCTTCTGGAGTCCATGCATCACCGCTTCGAGAAGGGACCTGTCGGGAAGTGAGGCGCGGGCGACGGGCGCGCGGGACTCGACCAGATCCGTCGTGAGGAGGTCGGTCAGCAGGGCCGTCACCACGCTGAACGGCAGACTGAGATACGCCGACAGCTCGGCCACGGACAGCGGCGCCCCGCACAGCCGCAGGATGGCGGCCTGTTCGGGCGGCACCGTCGGTGAGGGGGCCTCGCGTGCCACGATCATGGTGACGAGGTCGAGCGAGGCGCGCTTGGCGCCGTCCGGGCCACCCGTGATCACGTACAGCCGTTCCGGGTCCCCCACGTCCGCCCCGGGCAGCCTGCGTTCTCGTCGGGGAGGGCTCATCCGGTGTGCCCGTCATGTCGCGGCGGACTCGTCAGATGGGCGCCGATCCGTACGACCATGTCGCGCATCCGGGCGCCGACGAGTCCGGCGTCGACCGTCTCGTCGGCGAGCACGGCGAGGTAGGCGCCCGTGCCCGCCTCCATCAGGTAGAAGAATCCGCCGCTGACTTCGATGACGACGAGCCGCATCCGGCCGTCGCTCATGGGGATCTCGGCGGCGACGGCGGCGGCGAGGCTCTGCAATCCCGCGCAGGCGGCGGCGAGCCGGTCGGCGACGTCGGGGTCACCGCCGTGCCTGGCGATCCGCAGTCCGTCGGCGGAGAGCACGACGATCTGCTGGACCTGCGGAACGCCGTCCGCCAGCTCCTTGAGCATCCAGTCCAAGTTGGCGCGCTGCTGGATCACTTCAGGTCCCCTTTGCCCCACACGTCGTCTGATTCGCCGCGGTCGCCGGGCCGGTCCGGCGACCGCGGCGAATCAG
>NZ_MDCR01000252.1:1125-1443 GCF_001723055.1 Streptomyces niveus | reverse complement strand
CCCTCGATGAGCGGAATGAACTTCTCCGCCTTACGG
Organism: Streptomyces niveus; assembly: GCF_001723055.1. GTDB lineage: Bacteria > Actinomycetota > Actinomycetes > Streptomycetales > Streptomycetaceae > Streptomyces > Streptomyces niveus. Next base: position 1,407 of record NZ_MDCR01000252.1, on the reverse strand, counting down.
CTGACCCCGCCGCCGATGATGAACAGCTCCGGCGAGAACAGCATGTCCAGGTGCGCCAGATACTTCTGCACCCGGTGCGCCCAGTGGTGCCAGCTCAGGTCGTGGTCGTCCTTGGCCTTCGTCGACGCGTGCTTCTCCGCGTCGTGCCCGTTCAGCTCCAGATGACCCAGCTCGGTGTTCGGGACGAGCCTGCCGTCGATGAAGAGCGCGCTGCCGATCCCCGTACCGAAGGTCAGCAGGAAGACGGTGCCCTGGCGGCCCTTGCCCGCGCCGAAGGTCATC
>NZ_MDCR01000252.1:0-1008 GCF_001723055.1 Streptomyces niveus | reverse complement strand
CGCCCTTGATGCCAGAGCCGCCGATGTCCACTCCGAAGACGTTCATGGACGCAACGTTACGGGGAGATGACCGTGCTGAACTACTTCTCGGACAGGCTCGCGGCCTCGGCGCGCAGGTCGCGGCGGAGTTCCTTGGGCAGCGAGAAGACGATCGACTCCTCGGCGGACTTCACGATCTCGACGTCCTCGAAGCCGTGCCCCGACAGCCATTCCAGGACGCCCTCGACCAGGATCTCGGGAACGGAGGCGCCGGAGGTGACACCGACCGTGCTGACGCCCGTGAGCCAGGCCTCGTCGATCTCGTCCGCGGAGTCCACGAGGTGGGCGTCGCGGGAGCCGGCGCCGAGGGCGACCTCGACCAGCCGTACGGAGTTGGACGAGTTCTTCGACCCGACGACGATGACCAGGTCCGCGTCGGCGCCCATCTGCTTGACGGCGATCTGCCGGTTCTGCGTGGCGTAGCAGATGTCGTCGCTCGGCGGGGCGATGAGCAGCGGGAACTTCTCCTTGAGCTTGTCGACCGTCTCCATCGTCTCGTCCACGGAGAGGGTGGTCTGGGAGAGCCAGACGACCTTGGACTCGTCGCGCACCTCGACGTTGGCGACGTCGTCGGGTCCGTCGACCAGCGTGATGTGGTCGGGGGCCTCGCCGGAGGTGCCGATGACCTCTTCGTGGCCGTCGTGGCCGATGAGCAGGATGTCGTAGTCCTCGTTGGCGAAGCGGACGGCTTCCTTGTGGACCTTGGTGACCAGGGGGCAGGTCGCGTCGATGGTCGCGAGCTTGCGTTCGGCGGCCTCGTCGTGGACGACGGGGGCCACGCCGTGCGCGGAGAACATGACGATCGATCCCTCGGGGACCTCCGCCGTCTCCTCGACGAAGATGGCGCCCTTCTTCTCAAGGGTCTGTACGACGTACTTGTTGTGCACGATCTCGTGGCGGACGTAGATCGGCGCCCCGTACTGCTCCAGGGCCTTCTCCACGGCGATCACGGCACGGTCCACACCCGCG
>NZ_MDCR01000251.1 GCF_001723055.1 Streptomyces niveus | reverse complement strand
CCTCACCGCCGCCGCGGCGGCCGGGGTGCACCGGGTCGTCCTGTGCACGTCCGCCATGGTCTACGGGGCGCTGCCCGACAACGACATCCCGCTGTCGGAGGACGCCGAACTGCGTGCCACGGCGGAGGCCACGGGCGTCGGGGACCTGCTGGAGATCGAACGGCTCGGCCGCCGGGCACCCCGCGCGCACCCCGGCCTGAACGTCACGGTCGTACGGCCCGCCGTCCTGGTCGGCGGTACGGACACCGCCCTGACCCGCTACTTCGAGTCGCCCCGGCTGCTGGTCGTCGCCGGCTCCCGGCCCACCTGGCAGTTCTGCCACGTCGACGACCTGGTCAGCGCCCTGGAGTACGCGGCGCTGGAGAAGGTCGACGGCGAGTTCGCGGTCGGCTGCGACGGCTGGCTCGAACAGGAGGAGATCGAGGAGCTGAGCGGCATCCGCCGCATGGAGCTGCCCTCCGCCGTCGCCCTCGGCGCCGCCGCCCGGCTGCACCGGATCGGCCTCACCCCGTCCCCGGCCGGTGACCTCGCGTACACGATGCACCCCTGGGTGGTCAGCGTCAGCCGTCTCCACGACGCGGGCTGGCGGCCCCGGTGGACCAACGAGGAAGTCCTCGGCGCGCTCCTCGAAGAGGTCGAGGGCCGTCACACCGTCGCGGGCCGGCGTCTGGGCCGTAAGGACGCCACGGCCGCCGGAGCCGCCGGAGCGACGGTCGCCCTGCTCGGCGCGGCAGCGGTGGTACGCCGCGCCCGCAAGGCGCGTCGGCGCTGAGTCCGCGCCGGGCGCCGGGTATCGGCCACCCTCTGTAGGAGGCTCCAAGCGGGCGGGCCGACGACCGGTCGAACGCGCCATTACGTGATGCCCCCGCCGTACGGCACGATGGGCCCCATGGCACGCATCGACGCGCACCCCGGTGAGCAGGCGGCACAGGACCCCATCAGGCTGCTGGCGATCCGCGAGAGCCCGCTGTCCGTCGACGAGATCTTCCGGGCCGTCGGCGACGACGCGGCGGGCGGGACGGCCCTGTTCGTAGGGACCGTCCGGAACCATGACGGGGGCGCCGATGTCGACACCCTCGGATACTCCTGTCACCCGTCCGCCGAGGCGGAACTACGCCGGGTGGCCGAGAAGGTCGTCGCCGATTACCCCGTCCGGGCGCTGGCGGCCGTCCACCGTGTGGGTGACCTCGCCGTCGGAGATCTGGCGGTCGTCGTCGCCGTCTCCTGCCCGCACCGCGCGGAGGCCTTCGAAGCCTGCCGCAAGCTGATCGACGACCTCAAGCACGAGGTGCCGATATGGAAGCACCAGACTTTCTCCGACGGCACCGAGGAATGGGTCGGGGCCTGCTGACGCCCTTCCCGCACCACGACGTCGCCCTCCGTTCCCATGTGGCCCGATTTGCGTAACCGCCCCCCTGCCCGGAGCGTTGAAGCAGCGGATGACTAATCTGCTGATCACTCGGTTCACACACACATGGGTAAGGAGGTCGGGATGGGCGCGCTTGCCTGGTTGCTGATTCCGCTCTTCGCCGCTGTCGGCGCGGCGATATGGGGAAGCTGGGTCTCAAGGAACCGGACCACCGAAGACATAGCCGAACTCGCCGGCTACGCGCGCTTCCGCGACGCGATGGCGAAATCCCATCCGGCCACGACGGACGCCGCCTGAGGCATCGCCCTCGCATCCCGCGCCCTCTCGTCGGGGCCGCGGCCCCCGGCCCCCTCCGCCCGCCCGCCGGGCCACGCACCGGGCCAAGTCGCCCCGTACGGACCGGCCCCGGGGGTGCGCCGACAGACCCTTCCCGTACTGTCGTTCCATGCCACGCCGCACCGCGACGATGCTCGCTTCCACCCTCGTGCTCATCGCGCTGCTCTGTGCGGGAGTGTTCATTCCCGTCCCGTACTCGGAGATGAGTCCCGGTCCGACGGTGAACACGCTGGGCGACGCGAATGGTGAGCCGGTGCTCCATATCGCCGGTCGCAAGACCTATCCGACGACCGGCCATCTCAATATGACGACGGTCCGGGTCACCGGCGCGGATTACAAGATGAATGTGGTCGAGGCGGTCTACGGCTGGCTGTCGCACGACAACATCGTGGTGCCGCACAACACGCTCTATCCGGACGGCAAGACCGAAGAGCAGTCCACGCAGGAGAATGCCGAGGAGTTCAGCCAGTCCCAGGAGAGCGCGAAGGTCGCGGCCCTGAAGGAGGAGAACATCCCCGTCACGTCGCGGGTGATCGTCGCCGCGGTCGTCAAGGACAGCCCCTCGGACGGCGCCCTGCACGCCGGTGACGTCATCAAGGCGGTGGACGGCAAGAGCGTCCAGGCGCCGCCGGACGTCGCCGAGATCGTCACCAAGCACAAGCCGGGCGAGGACGTCGTCTTCACGATCGTCCCGGCCAAGGTCGCCGAGGCGGCCGAGAAGGCCGGCAAGGAGCCCGAGGGCACCGAGAAGGTCACGGTCAGGACGGTGAAGTCCGACGAGGGCGACGACCGGGCCATCGTCGGCATCCAGGCCGGCACGGACCACACGTTCCCGTTCGACATCGACATCAAGCTGGCCGACGTGGGCGGGCCGAGCGCGGGGCTGATGTTCGCGCTGGGGATCGTCGACAAGATCACGCCCGGGGATCTGACCGGCGGCAAGTTCGTCGCGGGCACCGGCACGATCGACGACAACGGCAAGGTCGGGCCGATCGGCGGCATCGGTATGAAGCTCGTCGGCGCCCGGCAGGCGGGTGCGCGGTACTTCCTGACGCCGGACGAGAACTGCGCGACGGCCGCCGCCGACATCCCGGACGGTCTGACCCTGGTGCGGGTGAAGAACATCAAGGACGCGACGGCGTCCCTGAAGAAGATCAAGAGCGGTGACACGGCCGGTCTGCCGAGCTGCTCGACAAGCTAGGACATGCCCGGGGGCGTGTGCCGCCCTCGGACGCCGGAGGGGCCGCGGGCCCCTCCGGCGTTGACACCCCCTAGGGGGTGTCTTGCCGATCTTGCCGGGCTCGCGGTCCCTGGCACGCGCGCTCGCCGCGTTGTCGTCGGTCGGCATGGCTCCGCCATGCCTCCCTCCTCCGCCTTGCGATCGCACGCACCAGACCCCGCTCCCTGATCCGGCCTGATCGACAAGACACCCCCTATGCCTCGAAGGTGGCGGCCAGGGCCTCGGCGAGGCCCGGCACCAGGCCGGCGCCGGTCAGCACCTGGGTCGGTGAGTCCTTCTCGCGCAGGCGCAGCGCCGAGTCCCGCGTTCCGTCACGCAGGACGGCGACCGTCATCCGTACCTCCTGGCGGTCCGGGTGCTTGGCGACCCAGTCCACGAGCGCGGACTCGTCGAGGTCTTCGGGTACGGACGCCTCGGCGGACGGCGGCAGCATCAGACGCTCCACCGTGATCGCGCAGCCGGCCACCGCGCCGGGCCAGGCGATGGTGGCGAGGAACTCGTCGAGCGGTGTGCCCGCCGGGATCTCGTCCTGCTCGACGGGCGTGAGCGGGGCGGGCGTCGAGCCGTCGTCGAGCCCGAGCTGGGTGGCCAGCTCCGGTTCGTCGGAGCGCAGTCGGGCCGTGTCGACGAGTGCGAACAGCCTGGCCGGCTGGTCCCAGCCCAGGCCGGAGGCGTATTCGTCGATCTCCAGCACCGCGCGGGTGATGGGCGTCGAGGCGACCGGGCCCGAAGCCGACGACGGCTGATCGGACGAGGACGAGGAGGAAGAGGAGGAGGAAAGGTTGGACATGGCCAACATCCTGCCTCCTTCCGACCCCCTTGCGGGAACTAGGTAAAGCCTCAGTAAGTTGCATGAGTGGGCCCTACGATCGCTGGGGCCCGTTTACAGACGTTGATTCACTGCTTCACACGACCGCGAACTTCGAGGTGCGCACGTTGGCTTTCCAGATGCCGGACCGCGGCGGAGGCCCGACCGGGCCACGGATCAGAGTGGGCCGGCCGTCCAGACGAGCCCGGACCCTGCTCATGACACTGGGCATTCTGGCCGTCCTGGCCATGATGTTCGTCATGTTCGCGGGGTTCTGGACCGACTGGCTCTGGTATCGCTCGGTGAAATACTCGTCCGTTTTCACCACCACCCTCTGGACCAAGATCGGCCTGTTCGCGGTCTTCGGTCTGCTGATGGCGGCCGCCGTCGGCCTGAACATCTGGCTGGCGCACCGGCTGCGTCCACCGCTGAGCGCGATGTCGCTGGAGCAGCAGAGCCTCGACCGGTACCGGATGGGCATCGCCCCGTACAAGAAGTGGGTGCTGCTCGGGATCACCGCCCTCGTCGGGCTGATCGCCGGAGCGTCCGCGGCCGGTCAGTGGCGCACCTGGCTGATGTGGATCAACGGCGTGCCCTTCGGTCAGAAGGACCCGCAGTTCAACCTGGACGTGAGCTTCTACGCGTTCGATCTGCCCTGGTACCGCTTCATGCTCGGCTTCGGCTTCGCCGCCGTCGTCCTGGCACTGATCGCCGCCGCGCTGACGCACTATCTGTACGGAGGGCTGCGTGTCACCAGCCCCGGCGCGCGGGCGACGGGCGCGGCCACCGGTCATCTTTCGGTGCTGCTCGGTGTGTTCGTCTCGCTCAAGGCCGTGGCGTACTGGCTCGACCGGTACGGACTCGCGGTCAAGTCCAGTGACTTCAAGGCCACCGGCAACTGGACCGGCCTGAGGTACGTCGACGCCAACGCCTATCTGCCGGCGAAGACGATCCTGTTCTGCATCGCCGCCATCTGCGCCGCGCTGTTCTTCGCGACGCTCTGGCGCCGCACCTGGCAGCTGCCGGTGATCGGCTTCGGTCTGATGGTCCTGTCCGCCATCCTCATCGGCGGCCTCTACCCGGCGATCGTGCAGAAGTTCCAGGTCCAGCCGAACGAGCAGGCCAAGGAAGCCCCGTACATCGAGAAGAACATCGATGCCACACGCGCCGCGTACGGCATCGACGACGCCGATGTGACGGACTACGGCGGCAAGGGCGACCCCGACAAGAAGGCGCAGCAGCGGGAGGCCGCCGACTCGGCAGCCAGCTACCGGCTGGTCGACCCCAACGTCGTCTCGCCCGCCTTCCAGCAGCTCCAGCAGGAACGCAAGTACTACCAGTTCCCCGACACGCTGGACGTCGACCGCTACACGGACGCCGACGGCAAGCCGCAGGACACGGTCATCGGTCTGCGCGAGCTGAACATCGCCGGTATCCCCAAGCGCAACTGGATCAACGACCACTTCACGTACACCCATGGGTACGGAGCGATCGCGTCCAAGGGCACCGGGACGGTCACCGAGGAGAACGACGGCACGGTCGGCGCGCCCGACTTCACCGAGTCCGGCCTGCCGACCAGCGGTCAGCTCGGCAAGTACGAGCAGCGGATCTACTACGGCGAGAAGACCCAGCAGTACTCGATCGTGGGCGGCCCGCAGAAGGAGCTCGACTACGAGAAGAACGGTGAGCAGACCACCAGCTACAAGGGCAACAGCGGTGTCGATCTCTCCAACCCGGTGAACCGCGCGGCGTACGCCGTGGCGTTCAGCGAGCCGCAGATGCTCTACTCGGGCGCCATCGGCGAGGGTTCGCGGATCCTGTACAACCGCACGCCCAAGGAGCGCGTCGAGGCCGTCGCGCCGTGGCTGACCATCGACGGCGACGCCTACCCGGCCGTCGTCGACGGCAAGATCAAGTGGATCGTCGACGCCTACACCACGACGAACGGCTATCCGTACGCGTCCCGTACGACGCTGGGCGACACCACGGCCGACTCGCTGACCAACAACCAGCGTGCGGTCGTCGCGCAGCAGAACCAGGTCAACTACATCCGTAACTCGGTGAAGGCGACCGTCGACGCGTACGACGGCTCGGTCAACCTGTACCAGTGGGACACCAAGGACCCGGTCCTCAAGACCTGGATGAAGGCGTTCCCGGACACGGTGAAGCCGAAGGCGGACATAAAGCCGGAACTGCTGGCCCACCTGCGCTACCCGCAGGACATGTTCAAGGTCCAGCGCGAGCTGCTCACCCGCTACCACGTCACGGACGCCGCCCAGTTCTACAGCGGCTCCGACGCCTGGCAGGTGCCGGACGACCCGACGAACAAGGACAACAGCGCGGTCCCGCCGTACTACCTGAGTCTGAAGATGCCGGGGCAGACGTCCCAGAAGTTCTCGCTGACGACGACCTTCACGCCCAACGGACGTCCCAATCTGGGTGCGTTCATGGCGGTCGACGCCGATGCCACCAGCAAGGACTACGGCACGATCAGAGTCCTGAGAGTGACCGACACGGTCCAGGGACCACAACAGGTGCAGAGCGAGTTGAACGGTGTGCCCGAAGTGGCCACGTTCGTCCGGGACATGAGAGGCACCGACTCGGACATCGAGTACGGCAACCTCCTGACCGTCCCGCTCGACGGCGGCTTCCTCTACATCGAGCCGGTGTACGCCCGGGGCGGCAGCGCCAACTACCCGCTGCTGAAGAAGGTGGCCGTCTCCTACGGAGGCAAGCCGGTCTTCAAGGACAGCCTGTCCGAGGCCCTGAACGCGGTGTTCGGTGTCGACGGCGCCGAGCCGCCCCCGGAGACCACGCCGCCGGGCGACGGTGACACGACGACGCCGCCGGCCACCGGTGACGCCGCCCTGGAGAAGGCCATCGCCGACGCCCAGAAGGCGTACTCCGACGGTGAGGCCGCGCTCGCGAAGCAGGACTGGGTCGCGTACGGGAAGGCCCAGGAGGCCCTCCAGGACGCCCTGGAGCGCGCGGCCGAGGCGGAGAAGACCGCGAAGACGCCGGCCAAGCCACCGGCGGGCGGTGGCGACGACAAGACCTGATCGGTGAACACCCCGCGTCGTGATACGGTTTGGAACACAACGACGCGGGGTGGAGCAGCTCGGTAGCTCGCTGGGCTCATAACCCAGAGGTCGCAGGTTCAAATCCTGTCCCCGCTACTCAAGAAGGCAAAGGCCCGGATCCGATCAGGATCCGGGCCTTTGCCGCGCGTTGTGGTGTGTTCGTACCTGTTCGTGGTCGGTCCGTGACCATCTGTTCGGTGAAGTGGGCGGTGGCCGTGGGGAGTTGACCGGAGGGGCGTTTGAGTTGTCTCTCTGTGGGCATGTCGACAAAACGCTGAAGTGACCTTGCTGGCCGCGATATACCAGGTGTACGCGGGTAACAGGTGGTGCAACGATGGATTTTATGGGGGACAGGGCAACTCTGTTGGAGACAGGGCGGTTTGTACAGGGACAGGCGGAAGATGCCGCCGGCGCCGAGAAGTTCGGGGGCGCGACCGGCGCCACGGACGCCGGAGGTCCCACGGAGAGCGCCGACGCCGAGACGGAGGCGCGCCACCGGCGCGCCGCCGACGGTGGCGACGTCGCGTCGATGAGCGTGCTCGGCGCGCTGCTGCTGCGCCGCGGTGACCTCGACGCCGCCGAGAAGTACCTGCGCGCGGCCACCGCCGAGGGCGACCGCGCCGCGGCCAACAACCTGGGTGTCCTCCTCCATCAGCGCGGCTACACCGAAGAGGCGTCGGGCTGGTGGCGGGTCGCGGCCGTCGCCGGTTCCGCCGCCGCCGCGCACGCGCTCGGCCGGCACTACCGCGAGCAGGGCGACGAGCCCGCCGCCGAGTACTGGCTGCGCCAGTCCGCCGAGCAGGGCCACGCGCTGGGCGCCTACGCGCTCGCCGACCTGCTGGAGCACCGCAGCGACGTCGGCTCGGAGCGGTGGCTGCGGGCCGCCGCCGAGCAGGGCCACCGGGAGGCCTCGTACCGCCTCGCGCGCGCCCTGGAGCGACGGGCGCGGCAGGCCGCGCGTACCGGCAACACCGTCCGCGCGGTCATCGCGGGCCGGGACGGCGGTACGGCCTCCGGTGTCCGTCCGGTCCCCGCCGGTGTCGAGGACGCGCGCCCCGGCGACGGCCTCCGCAGGAGCCCCGGCGCCGAGGCCGACGCCGGGCAGTCGTTCCTCGCCGAGGCCGCGCAGTGGTACCGGCAGGCGGCGGCGCGCGGGCACCGCCGCGCCGCGCTGCACCTCGGCGCGATCCTGGAGAGCCGCGGGGAGTTGAAGGAGGCGGGACGCTGGTATCTGACGTCCGCCAACGACGGCGAGGCGCGGGCCGCCTGCGCCCTCGGCTTCCTGCTGCGCGACGCCGGTGACACGGAGAGCGCCGCCGTCTGGTGGCTGCGCGCCGCGCAGGACGGCGACGGCAACGCCGCCAACGCGCTCGGCGCGCTGCACGCCGCGCGCGGCGAGCAGCAGACCGCCGAGCGCTGGTACCGGGCCGCGATGGACGCGGGCGACGTCAACGGCGCCTACAACCTCGGGCTGCTCTGCGCCGCGCAGGACCGTACGACACAGGCCGAGCAGTGGTACCGCCGCGCCGCGTACGCGGGCCACCGCGAGGCGGCCAACGCCCTCGCCGTACTGCTCCTCCAGGCCGGTGACCCGACCGGCGCCGAGCCGTGGTTCTCCAAGGCCGCCGAGGCGGGCAGCGTCGACGCCGCGTTCAACCTGGGCATCCTCTACGCGGGCCGTGACGACGACCGTACGGCCCTGGTCTGGTACGAGCGGGCCGCGGCGGCCGGGCACACGGAAGCGGCCCTCCAGGTGGGCATCGCGTGCCTCAGGGACGGCGACGAGCAGGCGGCGGAGCGGCATCTGCGGTGCGCGGCCGGCGGCGGCAGCGCGGAGGCGGCCTTCCGGCTGGCGACCGTGCTGGACGCGCGGCAGCCGCCGCAGGGCGCGCCGGCGCTCGGTGAGACACAGCCGGAGAAGACCGAGTGCGAGCAGTGGTACGAGCGCGCGGCCGAGCACGGTCACCGGCGCGCCCAGGTGCGGGTCGGGATGCTCGCCGCGGGCCGCGGCGACATGACGGACGCGGCGCGCTGGTACCGCGAGGCGGCGGAGGCGGGCAGCCGCAACGGGGCGTTCAACCTGGGGCTGCTGCTGGCCCGTGAGGGCAGCGAGCGGGAGGCGGCCCTGTGGTGGTCCCGCGCGGCGCAGGCCGGTCACGGGCGCGCCGCGCTGCGGCTCGCGCTGCTCGCCGCCCGGCGCGGGGAGTTGGCCGAGGGCAAGCGCTGGTGTGCCCGCGCGGTGGAGCTGGGGCCGTCCGAGGTGACGGAGCGGGCGGCGCGGCTGCGCGAGGCGCTGCACCAGGAACTGACCGCGTGAGCGGGGCGCGGGAAGGGATTTGCGCTGGTCGGCGGGGTGACGTAATGTCGAGTTCACCGACGCGGGGTGGAGCAGCTCGGTAGCTCGCTGGGCTCATAACCCAGAGGTCGCAGGTTCAAATCCTGTCCCCGCTACTCAAGAAGACGAAGGCCCGGATCCGATCAGGATCCGGGCCTTCGTCGTGTGCGTCGTGTCCCGAAGTCCGCGAGTCGCGCGGGGACGGCGGCGAGGGGCGCGGGCTCAGGCTCCGGCGCAGTTGGGGCAGGTGCCCCGGTACGTCACCTCGACGTCCGAGACCGCGAAGCCGAACCGCTCCGTCGCCGGCAGGTCGGCCAGCAGGTCACCCACCGGGTGCACGTCGCGGATCGTGCCGCAGTGCGCGCAGACCAGGTGGTGATGGGGCCGGTGGGCGTTCGGGTCGTACCGCTTGGCGCGCCGGTCCGTCGAGACCTCGATGACCTCGCCCAACGTCACCATCTCGCCCAGGGTGTTGTAGACCGTCGCCCTGGAGATCTCGGGCAGCCGGGCCACGGCGCGCGCGTGCACCTCGTCGGCCGTGAGGTGTACGTGGTCCCCGTCGAGGACCTCGGCCACCACACGGCGCTGGGCGGTCATCCGCCAGCCGCGTTCGCGAAGTCGTTCCAACAGGTCACTCATGAGGGTCAGCTTAACAGTGAGGGCGCCCAGATCCTGAATGAGTGTCGAGTTGGATCCCTACTTGACTTAGACAAAGTCCATTGTAGGGTCGAGTCAGGCAATCGCCGGACGACAGACACGGCGGGTACGGCAGGAATGACGCAGGAGGCGCACGTGACGCAGGGACCGCTCACCACGGAGGCCGGCGCGCCGGTGGCCGACAACCAGAACAGCGAGACGGCGGGTGTCGGCGGTCCCGTTCTGGTCCAGGACCAGGCGCTTCTTGAGAAGCTCGCCCACTTCAACCGCGAGCGCATCCCGGAGCGCATCGTGCACGCCCGCGGCGCCGGCGCGTACGGCACCTTCACGCTCACCCGCGACGTCTCGCACTGGACCCGGGCGAAGTTCCTCTCCGAGGTCGGCAAGCAGACCGAGACCTTCCTGCGCTTCTCCACCGTCGCGGGCAGCCTCGGCTCGGCCGACGCGGTGCGCGACCCGCGCGGCTTCGCGCTGAAGTTCTACACCGAGGAGGGCAATTACGACCTCGTCGGCAACAACACCCCGGTGTTCTTCATCAAGGACGCCATCAAGTTCCCCGACTTCATCCACACCCAGAAGCGCGACCCGTACACGGGCAGCCAGGAGGCTGACAACGTATGGGACTTCTGGGGGCTGAGCCCCGAGTCGACGCACCAGGTGACCTGGCTGTTCGGCGACCGCGGCATCCCCGCCACGCTGCGCCACATGAACGGGTACGGCTCGCACACGTATCAGTGGAACAACGAGGCCGGCGAGGTCTTCTGGGTCAAGTACCACTTCAAGACCGACCAGGGCATCAAGAACCTCACCTCCGAGGAGGCCGCCGTGCTCGCCGGCGCCGACCCGGACAGCCACCAGCGCGATCTGCGCGAGTCCATCGAGCGCGGCGAATTCCCGTCCTGGACCGTGCAGATCCAGGTCATGCCGGCGTCGGACGCGGCCAACTACCGCTTCAACCCGTTCGATCTGACCAAGGTCTGGCCGCACGAGGACTACCCGCCGGTCGAGATCGGCACGTTGGAGCTCAACCGCAATCCGGAGAACATCTTCGCGGAGGTCGAGCAGTCGATCTTCAGCCCGGCGCACTTCGTGCCCGGCATCGGCCCGTCGCCCGACAAGATGCTCCAGGGCCGTCTCTTCGCGTACGGCGACGCCCACCGCTACCGCGTCGGCATCAACGCCGACCACCTGCCGGTGAACCGTCCGCACGCCACCGAGGCGCGTACGAACAGCCGTGACGGCTCGCTGTACGACGGCCGGCACAAGGGCGCCAAGAACTACGAGCCGAACAGCTTCGGCGGCCCCTTCCAGACGGACCGGCCCCTCTGGCAGTCCACCCAGGTCACCGGTGTCACCGGCAACACCGAGGCCCCCGGCCACGCGGAGGACGACGACTTCGTACAGGCCGGGAACCTCTACCGGCTGATGTCGGAGGACGAGAAGGCGCGGCTGGTCGCCAACCTGGCCGGGTTCATCTCGCAAGTCTCGCGCGACGACATCGCCGAGCGGGCGGTCAACAACTTCCGTCGGGCGGACGGAGACTTCGGCAAGCGGCTCGACACCGCGGTCCAGGCCCTGCGCGGCTGACGGCCCTCGCCGATGAGGCGGTGGAGGCCGGGTTCCGGGACGGATCCGGCCTCCACCGTCGTCCCGGCATGTCCCGCCCGGTCTGTTGCCCGGCCGGTCAGCCGGTCAGTGCCGGCGGGCGGCGCCTGACCGGGGCCCAGCAGCGGATGATGTCGCGTACGGACACGATGCCGACCGGCTCCCGCTCGTCGCAGACGATCAGATGACGGAAGCCGCCGTGCGTCATCGCCTCGGCCGCCTCCTCCAGCGTCCAGACCGGTGAGGCGAACACGACATCGGTGGTGGTGTGCGTGCCGGCCAGTTCCACCTCGGGATTCTGTCCGGCGCCGATCGAGATCAGGATGTCACGCTCGGTGATGATCCCGAGCCCGCAGGTGTCGGTGTCCAGGACGACAGCGGCGCCGACACGGCGTGCCGCCATCAGCTGCGCGGACTGGCGGAGTGTGTGGGTGGGCCCGATGGTGAGGACCACCGTGCTCATGGCGTCACGGACGAGCATGGATGGAGCCACCTCCTCGGTGAACCGGTCCCTTGGCTGGAGAACGGTTTCACAAGTTCACAAGTGGGGGGACTTTCAGAGTGACACCGACACGGTGAGTCAACAAGGGGGCGGACGGAGCGAGACGCCCGGCGCGCGAAGATCGCAGCCGCACGCCCCGTACGCCCCAAGGGAGTCCGGATCCCCCGAATGGCCGATCGGCCGGTGAAAAAGTTTGCCGGGTGTCTGATCGCGCACGGCACTTCTGTACAGCCGGGACGCCGTCAGCAGTCCAAGACGGCCGAGTGTGAGCACCCTGGCGAGTGAGCCGAAGGGGCGCGTCGGTGTCGAAAGGGAGAGCGCGCGGAGGCCCCGAGGAACGAGGGGCCGAGCACGGTCGACCGTCGGCGCCGACGCAAAGCGCCCCGGAGGCGAACCGAGCCCCGGAAAAGAGAGGCCAGGGTCAGTAGCGCTGATTCAGATAGCCGAGCAGTTCCTCGTGCAGCACACCGTTCGACGCCGCCGCGTTGCCGCTGTGCGGGCCGGAGCGCCCGTCCAGGCCCGTGAACCGGCCGCCCGCCTCCTGGACGATGATCGACGGCGCCGCCATGTCCCACAGGGACAGCTCCGGCTCCGCGCACATGTCCACCGAACCCTCGGCGACCATCATGTACGGCCAGAAGTCGCCGTACCCGCGCGTACGCCAGCAGGCCCGGGTCAGATCCAGGAACCCGTCGAGGCGGCCCTGCTCCTCCCAGCCCTTCAGCGACGCGTGCGCGAACGACGCGTCCCCGATGCGCGAGACCTTCGAGACCCGCAGCCGCGTCGCCGACGAGAGACTGCGGCCCGAGTACGCGCCCGCGCCCTTGGCCGCCCACCAGCGACGGGCCAGCGCGGGCGCCGACACCACGCCGACGACCGGCTCGTAGCCGCCCTCGCCCGCCACCATCAGGGAGATCAGCGTGGCCCAGACGGGGACGCCGCGTACGTAGTTCTTGGTGCCGTCGATGGGGTCGATCACCCAGCGGCGCGGGCCGGTGCCCTCGATGCCGTACTCCTCGCCCAGCACGGCGTCACGGGGCCGCGCGCGCTGGAGATTGCCACGGATCAGCTCCTCGGCCGATTTGTCGGCCTCACTCACCGGGGTCATGTCCGGTTTGGTCTCGACCTTCAGGTCGAGAGCCTTGAACCGGTCCATCGTCGCGGCGTCGGCGGCGTCCGCGAGGACATGGGCAAGTCGCAGATCATCGTGGTAGTCGGGCATGGTCGTCACAGTATCGACAGCGTCCAAGATCGGGCTACGGGCCGGTGGGCGGCCGGACCGGCGCGGGGTCCTCTTGACAGCGCGCGAGGCTGCGTCAACTCTGATTGCGGAGCCGAACGGCCCGGGAGGCAACGATGCCTACAGCGCGCGAAGCCCTACTCAACGCCGCTCTTTCGGCGCTCACGGACCAGTCCTGGTCCGCCGTCAGGATGGTCGACGTCGCGTCGGCCGCCGGGGTCTCGCGACAGACCCTCTACAACGAGTTCGGCAGCAAGGACGGGCTCGCCCGTGCCCTGGTAAGGCGCGAGGCGGACCTGTATCTGCACGGCGTCGAGCGCCTGCTGGCCGAGCCCGCGGACCCGGTGGACCGGCTGGTGTCGGTGGCCGAGTGGACGGTGTCCGAGGCGCGCGCCAGGCCCCTGCTGCGGGCCCTTCTCACCGACGGCTGGACCGAACGCCACCCGGCGCCCCGCCGCGTACGCCCGACGGCCTCCCCAGGAGGCGCGCCCGCCCAGCGCCGCGCGGACGCCGGGCCGCCGGCGCCCGCGGATCTGGTGGCGGCCGTACGGAACCGGGCCGTGGCCGCGCTCGACCCCGGGCGGGCCGACCGCCGGGGCCGTGGCGCGGACGCCGCCGCCCCGCCGCGTACGGAACCGCTGCGCGTGCAGGCGGGACGGGTGCAGCGGGCGCGCGTGGAGCAGGCACGGGCGGACCAGGCGAGGGGGGAGCAGGGGCGTACGCCGCAGCACCGCAGACCGGAGGGCATCCGGCCGGATCAGCCCCGTGCCGAACAGGCGCGCTCCGACAACGGCCGCCCCGCCCCGCCC
>NZ_MDCR01000250.1 GCF_001723055.1 Streptomyces niveus | reverse complement strand
GCTCCGGCCGGCCGGAGCCCCCGGCTTGGACGACGCGCCCGGCTTGGTGGACGGCGAACCGCGCGTGGCCGGTGGCGCACCGCGGGTGGCCTGCCCGGCCGGGGCGGTCTGTTCCGTCGACGCGGCCTCCTCGGCGGGGCCGGTACGCGCGGCCTGGCCGGCCGGCTCGGCCTCGGGCGCGGCCCGCCTGCCCCACATACCGGGACGGAGCGGCCACCGCCGCCTCGGGCGGTCGTCCTTGATGTACCGGGGCAGCTGGTGCGGCAGCGCGCCGTACCAGGCGTACGAGACGGCGAAGCCGAACGCGAGACAGATCATGCCGCCCACCGCGTCGAGCCAGAAGTGGTTCGCGGTGGCCACGATCACGATCAGGGTGGCCGTCGGGTAGAGCAGCCCGAGGATCTTCGCCCAGGGCGCCTTGGCCAGCGCGAAGATGGTCAGCCCGCACCAGAGCGACCAGCCGATGTGCATCGAGGGCATCGCCGCGTACTGGTTCGACACCGCCTTGAAGTTCCCCGACGCCATCGACCCCCACGTCTCGTGGACCTTCACGGTGTCGATGAAGTGGCCGCCCGGCATCAACCGTGGCGGCGCGAGTGGATACAGATAGTAACCGAGCAGTGCCACAGCGGTGGTCGCGAAGAGGATGAGCCTGCTGGCCGCGTAACGGCCCGGGTGGCGGCGGTAGAGCCAGACCAGCACCGCGATCGTGACGATGAAGTGCAGCGTCGCGTAGTAGTAGTTCATCGCGACGACCAGCCATGTCACCGAATTCACGGCGTGGTTGACGGCTTCCTCGAAGTTGAGGCCGAGCGTGCGCTCCACGTGCCAGATCCAGTCCGCGTTGCGCAGGGCCTCGGCCTTCTGCTCGGGCACCGCGTTACGGACCAGTGAATAGATCCAGTAACTGACCGCGATCAGCAGGATTTCGAACCAGAGACGAGGGCGTCGAGGCGATCGCATCCGGCGCAGCCGACCGGCGCGGGACACCGGGCGGGACCCGTCGGCCGTCGCACCCGCGGGGGGTGTCGGCGTGGCCGTCGTGCCTTCCGGAATCTTCACGGTCGTTTCACCCATGGAGAGAGAGTCTGCCAGATTTCCGCTCTCGACCGATCATCCCTCGGGTGGGTCCTGACCGCATGCGGTACGCCCTGAGGACGACCCCGCGACCCTTACTTCCGGCCGATTTCGCCAGGGGTCGCGCCCAGGGGTCCGGGCGCCGGACCGGAGGCGGTGGAGCCGCGAACCACCAGCTCGGGCATGAAGACGAACTCGCTGTGCGGGGCGGGCGTACCCCCGATCTCCTCAAGCAGTGTGCGGACCGCGGCCTGGCCCATCGACGGCACCGGCTTGCGGATCGTCGTCAGTGGTGGATCGGTGAACGCTATGAGCGGCGAATCGTCGAAACCGACCACGGACACATCGCGCGGCACGTCCTTGCCGAGCTGTCTGGCGGCGCGGATCGCGCCCAGCGCCATCATGTCGCTCGCGCACACCACCGCCGTACAGCCGCGCCCGATGAGCGCCGTCGTCGCCGCCTGCCCGCCCTCCAGGGTGTAGAGGGAGTGCTGGATCAGCTCCTCCGTCTCCTCGGGGCTCAGATCGAGCTGTTCGCGCACGGTGGCGCGGAAGCCCTCGATCTTGCGCAGCACGGGCACGAACCGCTTGGGTCCGACCGCGAGACCGATCCTGCGGTGGCCGAGCGAGACGAGATGGGTCACGGCCAGCCGCATCGCGGCCCGGTCGTCCGGCGAGATGAAGGGCGCCCGCACCTTCGGCGAGAAACCGTCCACAAGGACGAACGGCACACCCTGGGCGCGCAGTTGCTCGTAGCGCTGCATGTCGGCCGAGGTGTCCGCGTGCAGTCCGGAGACGAAGATGATGCCGGAGACGCCCCGGTCGACCAGCATCTCCGTCAGCTCGTCCTCGGTGGAGCCGCCGGGGGTCTGGGTGGCGAGCACGGGTGTGTAGCCCTGGCGCGTCAGAGCCTGGCCGATGACCTGGGCGAGCGCCGGGAAGATGGGGTTCTCCAGCTCCGGCGTGATCAGTCCGACGAGGCCGGCGCTGCGCCTGCGCAGCCGTACGGGGCGCTCGTAGCCGAGGACGTCGAGCGCCGCGAGTACGGATTCACGGGTGGCCGTGGCAACACCCGGCTTGCCGTTCAGTACGCGGCTGACCGTCGCTTCGCTGACCCCCGCCTGGGCTGCGATGTCGGCTAGCCGTGCGGTCATGTCAGGGGACTGTACCGGGCGGGTGCCGGAATTGCCCACCAGGTGACCGAATCGGCCACGGGCGCCCCGGGCGGGTTCCCTTGCGACGCCTTGCAGGCACACTCGTAGCAAAATCTTGCAAGACCTTGCGGGGAGGCGCCGCCGGAGCGCTCAGAGCGTTCACGCAGGGGTATCGGCCGACACGTACTGTACTTGCCAGCTCGCGCGCCCCCCGTCAAGAACCCTTGTGGCAACTGTGCGGACACGCGAATGTAACGATCAGGGTCGCTTGCAGAAATCTTCCGCAAGCTCTTTCGGCCGTCTTTCATCCTTGTTACCTTCACGTCGACCCGGCGCCGCGACGGAGCGGTACGGCAGTTGAAGGAGTTCGGATGCGACGTGGCATAACGGCCACCGCCCTGGCCGCGACCCTGGCGCTCGCGGCGACCGCCTGCGGCGGCGACGAGGAGACCGCGGCCAAGTCGGGCTCGGGAGAGCTCACGGGCACGGTCACCTGGTGGGACACCTCCACCGTGGGCAGCGAGGACAAGGTTTTCAAGAAGCTCGCCGAGGACTTCGAGGCCAAGCACAAGGGCGTCGACGTCAAGTACGTCAACGTGCCCTTCGGTGAGGCGCAGAACAAGTTCAAGAACGCCGCGGGATCCGGCTCCGGCGCGCCCGACGTGATCCGCTCCGAGGTCGCCTGGACGCCCGAGTTCGCCGACCTCGGCTACCTCGCGCCGCTGGACGGCACGGCCGCGCTGAAGGACGAGAAGGACTTCGTCCCGCAGGCCGCCGCCTCCACCAAGTACGACGGCAAGACGTACGCCGTCCCGCAGGTCATCGACTCCCTCGGCATCTTCTACAACAAGAAGCTGTTCAAGGACGCCGGGGTCGAAGTCCCCAAGACGATCGACGAGTTGAAGACCGTCTCCAAGACCATCAAGGACAAGACCGGCAAGACCGGGATGTACCTGCGCGGCGACGACGCGTACTGGTTCCTGTCGTTCCTCTACGGCGAGGGCGGCGACCTGGTCGACGCCAAGGGCAAGACCGTCACCGTCGACAGCCCGGCCGGCGTCAAGGCCATGGAGGTCGTCAAGGACCTGGTCGACTCGGGCGCCGCCAAGACCGACGCCACCGACGGCTGGGAGAACATGCAGGCCGCCTTCAAGGGCGGCGACGTCGCCATGATGATCAACGGCCCGTGGGCGATCGCCGACACCTACGCCGGACCGCAGTTCAAGGACAAGGCCAACCTGGGCGTCGCCCCGGTGCCCGCGGGATCGGCCGGCCAGGGCGCACCGCAGGGCGGTCACAACCTCGCCGTGTACGCGGGCTCCAAGAACCTGGACGCCTCCTACGCCTTCGTGGAGTACATGTCCTCCGCCGAGTCCCAGGCGAAGATCACCACCGAGCTGAACCTGCTGCCGACACGCACCTCGGTCTACTCGCAGCCGGACGTCGCGAAGAACGAGATCGTCGGCTTCTTCAAGCCCGTCGTCGACAAGGCCATCGAGCGCCCCTGGATCCCGGAGACCGGCAGCCTGTTCGCCCCGCTGGTGACCGAGTACACCAAGGTCCTCACCGGCCAGACGACCCCCGAGAAGGGCGTCAAGACGACCGGCGACTCCTACCGCAAGCTGCTCAAGGGCTGGAAGTAAGACCTCACCGACAGGAAGGAAGGCAGGCCGGCTGATGGCTGTCCACACCGGCCAGTCGGTGGCGAAGGCCGCGGGTGACCCCGAAGTCACCCGCGGCCGGAGCCGCGGCACTGGCAAACCCCCCGGCGGGCTGCGGCGTTCGCTCTCGACGCACTGGTACGCCTGGGCCATGGTCGCCCCCGTGGTGGCCGTGATCGGCGTCATCGTCGGATACCCGCTGGTCCGCGGCATCTATCTGTCGCTGACCGACGCCAACGAACGCAACGTCGAGCGGAACATCGGCGTCAACCACCTGCCCGCCACCTACGAGTTCGTCGGACTGGACAACTACGCCGACGCCCTGACGGGCGGTCAGTTCATGTCCACGCTCGGCTGGACACTGGTGTGGACGGTCTCCTGCGTCGGCCTGACCTTCGCCCTGGGCCTCGGCCTCGCGAACATCCTCAACCGCCGGATCGCGGGCCGCTCCGCCTACCGCATGATGCTCATCCTGCCGTGGGCCGTGCCGGGCTTCGTGTCCGTCTTCGCCTGGCGCTTCCTCTACAACGAGGACCGCGGCTTCCTCAACAAACTGCTCGCCGGCGGCGGATTCGACGCCGTGCCGTGGCTGAACGACCCGACCTGGGCCAAGTTCTCGGTCATCGCCGTGAACATCTGGCTCGGTGTGCCCTTCATGCTCGTGGCCCTCCTCGGCGGACTCCAGTCCATCCCGGGGGAGATGTACGAGGCCGCCGAGATGGACGGCGCCGGACCCTGGCAGCGCTTCCGGCACATCACCATGCCGGGCCTGCGGTCCGTCAGCACGACCGTGATCCTGCTCAGCACCATCTGGACGTTCAACATGTTCCCGGTGATCTTCCTGCTGACCAGAGGCGGTCCCGGCGAGGCCACCCAGATCCTGGTGACGCAGGCGTACAAGTTCTCCTTCGAGATCAGCCCACGCGACTTCGCCCTGTCGTCCACCTGGGGCGTACTGATCCTCCTCCTCCTGATGATCTTCGCCGTGGTCTACCAACGAGTCCTCCGCAAGCAGGGAGATACCTGGTGACCGCCGTGACCGAGACGCGAACGAGTACAGCGAGGGTACGGCGCAGGGGCGACCGCTCCAGGGCCGCGTCCGTGGGACTGCACGCGACCCTGATCGTGGCGTCCGTCATCGCGGTGTTCCCCGTGCTGTGGGTGCTGCTGACGTCGCTGAAGCCCGCCGCGTACGCGACGACGACGGACTTCTTCAAGGACCCGACGCTCGCCAACTACACCAAGCTGCTCCAGGACACGCCGTTCCTCACCTGGTTCGGCAACTCGCTGCTGATCGCCGGACTCACCACCGTGCTCGGCGTGTTCATCGCCGCCACCACCGGCTACGCCGTCAGCCGCTTCCGGTTCCCGGGCAAGCGCGGACTGATGTGGACCCTGCTGATCACGCAGATGTTCCCGATGGCGGTGCTCATCGTGCCGCTGTACAACATCATGTCGGACCTGGGTCTGCTCAACCAGGCCGCCGGACTGGTGATCACGTACCTCACGATCGCCGTGCCGTTCTGCGCCTGGATGATGAAGGGCTTCTTCGACACCATCCCGCGCGAGATCGACGAGTCGGGCATGGTCGACGGGCTGACCCCGTTCGGCACCTTCTGGCGGCTGATCCTCCCCCTCGCCAAGCCGGGGCTCGCGGTGACCGCGTTCTACTCCTTCGTCACCGCCTGGGGCGAGGTCGCGTACGCCTCCGCCTTCATGGTCGGCGACGAGAACCTCACGCTCGCGGGCGGACTCCAGAAGTTCGTCAACCAGTACGGCGCGCAATGGGGCCCGATGACGGCGGCGTCCGTGCTCATCGCGATACCCGCGGCGATCGTCTTCCTGTTCGCGCAGCGCCATCTGGTGACCGGTGTCTCCGCCGGCGCCGTGAAGGGCTGACGGCGCGTCAGCCCACCCCGTACGCCCGTACCACCCCCGCACCACCCGTGACGACAGCGACAGTGACAGCGGCGCCGCGCGGCCCATCCGGCCCCCGGCGCCGCTCCACCCCAGACCCCCCAGGGACGACATGACCCAGCACCTCGCTGCCCCTTCCACCGGCACGTCCGACGACGCCCCGGGCCACCGCTCCGGCTGGTGGCAGGACGCGGTGATCTACCAGGTCTATCCGCGCAGCTTCGCCGACTCCAACGGTGACGGCATGGGCGATCTCGAAGGCGTACGGAGCAGGCTGCCGTACCTGCGCGCGCTGGGTGTCGACGCCGTCTGGCTCAGCCCCTTCTACGCCTCGCCGCAGGCCGACGCGGGCTACGACGTCGCCGACTACCGCGCCATCGACCCCATGTTCGGCTCCCTCCTCGACGCGGACGCGCTGATCCGCGACGCGCACGAGCTGGACCTTCGCGTCATCGTCGACGTGGTGCCCAACCACTCGTCCGACCAGTACGACTGGTTCCGCCGCGCCCTGAAGGAGGGCCCCGGCTCCGCGCTGCGCGAGCGCTACCACTTCCGCCCCGGCAAGGGCGCGAGCGGTGAACTCCCGCCCAACGACTGGGAGTCCATCTTCGGCGGCCCCGCCTGGACCAGGACCAGCAACCCGGACGGCACCCCCGGCGAGTGGTACCTGCACCTCTTCGCGCCCGAGCAGCCCGACTTCAACTGGGACCACCCGGCCGTCGCCGACGAGTTCCGCTCCATCCTGCGGTTCTGGCTCGACATGGGCGTCGACGGCTTCCGCGTGGATGTCGCCCACGGGCTCGTCAAGGCCGCCGGGCTGCCCGACATCGGCAGCGACGGTCAGGTCAAGCTGCTGGGCAATGACGTGATGCCGTTCTTCGACCAGGACGGTGTGCACGAGATCTACCGAAGCTGGCGCACCATCCTCGACGAGTACCCCGGCGACCGGATCGCCGTCGCCGAGGCCTGGACGCCCACCGTCGAGCGCACCGCGAACTACGTACGCCCCGACGAGATGCACCAGGCGTTCAACTTCCAGTATCTGAGCACCTTCTGGGACGCCGCCGCGCTCCGCGACGTCATCGACACCTCGCTCGCCGCGATGCGCCCCGTCGGCGCGCCCACCACCTGGGTGCTCTCCAACCACGACGTCACCCGGCACAGCACCCGCTTCGCCCACCCCGTCGCCCTCGGCACCCAGCTCCGCGAGGCCGGCGACCGCGAACTCGGCCTGCGCCGGGCCCGCGCGGCGACGCTCCTGATGCTCGCCCTGCCCGGCTCCGCCTACCTCTACCAGGGCGAGGAGCTGGGACTGCCCGACGTCACCGACCTCCCCGACGAGGCCCGGCAGGACCCCTCGTACTTCCGCGCCGCCGGGCAGGACGGCTTCCGTGACGGCTGCCGGGTGCCGATCCCGTGGACCCGCGACGGTTCCTCGTACGGCTTCGGCGACGGCGGCAGCTGGCTGCCGCAGCCCAGGGGCTGGGGCGCGCTGAGCGTCGAGGCGCAGACCGGGGTGGCGGGCTCCAGCCTGGAGCTGTACCGGGCCGCCATCGCCGCCCGGCGCGCGCACCCGGGGCTCGGCGCCGGGACGTCGGTCGACTGGCAGGACGCCCCGGAGGGTGTGCTCGTCTTCGCCCGCCCCGGCTTCCTGTGCACCGTCAACACCACCGGCTCGCCCGTCCGGATCCCGGTGCGCGGCAGCCTGCTGCTGGCCTCCGGGCCCTTCACCGTGGACGGCCCCGAGGCCGAACTGCCCGCCGACACCACGGTGTGGTGGACGGTGTGACACTGCCCCTGCCCAAGTCCGGGGCGGGCGCGCCACGGCTCTCGGACATCGCGGGACAGGCATCGGTCAGCGAGGCGACGGTCAGCAGGGTGCTCAACGGCAAGCCCGGCGTCGCTGACAGCACACGCCAGCGGGTCCTCGCCGCGCTCGACATCCTCGGGTACGAGCGTCCCGTACGGCTGCGGCAGCGCAGCGCCGGGCTGATCGGTCTGGTGACCCCGGAGCTGATCAATCCGATCTTCCCGGCGTTCGCCCAGGCCGTCGAGCAGGTCCTGGCCGGGCACGGCTACACCCCGGTGCTCTGCACCCAGCTGCCGGGCGGGGCGACGGAGGACGAGCTGGTCGAGCAGCTCGTGGAGCGCGGTGTCGGCGGCATCGTCTTCCTGTCCGGGCTGCACGCGGACACCTCGGCCGACCCCTCGCGGTACAGCGCGCTCATCGACCGCGGGGTGCCGTTCGTCATGATCAACGGCTGCAACGACCGCGTCAGCGCGCCGTTCGTGTCCCTGGACGACCGGGCGGCCATGCGCATCGCCGTCGGGCATCTGGCCGACCTGGGCCACCGGCGGATCGGGCTGGCGACGGGCCCGCTGCGGTACGTGCCGTCCGCGCGCAAGCGCGAGGGCTTCGTCGACGCGCTGGGCAGCTCGCTGGGGCTCTCGCGCGAGGACGCCCAGGAGTGGGTGTGCTGCACGCTGTTCAGCGTGGAGGGCGGCCAGGTGGCGGCCGGCGCGCTGCTCGACCAGGGCTGTACGGGGATCGTCTGCGGCAGCGACATGATGGCGCTGGGTGTGGTGCGGGCGGCGCGTGAGCGCGGGCTGCGGGTCCCGCAGGACGTGTCGGTGGTGGGCTTCGACGACTCGCAGCTGATCGCCTTCACCGACCCGCCGCTCACGACGGTGCGTCAGCCCGTACAGGCGATGGCGGGGGCGGCGGTGAGCGCGCTGCTGGAGGAGATCGGCGGAAGTCCCGTGCAGCGTACGGAGTATGTGTTCCAGCCGGAGCTGGTGGTACGCGGGTCGACGGCGGGCGCACGGGTGGCCTGACCGCCGGCGCGGGTACGGCGGTGCCGGCCGACCGGTCCGGCCGGCCGGGCGCGTGGGGCCCGGTCTCGCCGGGACCTCCCGTCCGGCCGGACCGGAGCCATGAACGTACCGCCCCGCAATCTCTTGCGGAAGCTCTTGCACCGCAACGATTGCGATATTTCCCCGGTGTTACCCAGTGGTGTCCAGAGGGTTGACCGGGGCGGACCGGCCTCGTACGGTCTGGTCGCGACAGGCTTTTGCTTTCTTGCAGCAAGAACATTCAGAACCTTCAGGAGCCTTGAAGGCAGGGCGCGTTGCCATGCGAGGCCTCTCCCGTCATTTCGCACCTCCCCCCACGCAGGAGGAAAACATGGCCCGCAGAGCAACCGCCCTCGCGCTCGCCCTCGTGGCAGGCGCGGCGGCCCTCGTCGCACCCGGCAGTCCCGCCCAGGCGGCGCCACCCGGCTCGAAGGACGTCACCGCCGTCCTGTTCGAGTGGCGCTTCGACTCGGTCGCCAAGGCCTGCACCGACAGCCTCGGCCCCGCCGGGTACGGCTACGTCCAGGTGTCCCCGCCCCAGGAACACATCCAGGGCGGCCAGTGGTGGACCTCGTACCAGCCCGTCAGCTACAAGATCGCCGGCCGGCTCGGCGACCGCGCCGCCTTCCAGAACATGGTCAACACCTGCCACGCCGCCGGGGTGAAGGTCGTCGCCGACTCCGTCATCAACCACATGTCGGCGGGCAACGGCACCGGCACCGGCGGCACCTCGTACACCAAGTACGACTACCCCGGCATCTATTCGGGCGCCGACATGGACGACTGCCGCGCGCAGATCAGCAACTACGGCGACCGCGGCAACGTCCAGAACTGCGAACTCGTCGGCCTCGCCGACCTGGACACAGGTGAGGACTACGTACGCGGCCGGATCGCCACGTACCTGAACGACCTGCTCTCGCTCGGCGTCGACGGCTTCCGGATCGACGCCGCCAAGCACATGCCGGCCGCCGACCTCGCCAACATCAAGTCCAGGCTGAGCAATCCGGGCGTGTACTGGAAACAGGAGGCGATATACGGCGCCGGCGAGGCGGTCTCGCCCGCCGAGTACCTGGGCACCGGAGACGTACAGGAATTCCGGTACGGCCGAAGTCTCAAGCAGGTCTTCCTCAACGAGAACCTGGCCTATCTGAAGAACTTCGGCGAGGGCTGGGGCTTCATGGAGAGCGGCAGGTCGGCCGTCTTCGTGGACAACCACGACACCGAGCGCGGCGGCGACACCCTCAACTACAAGAACGGCGCCGCCTACACGCTGGCCAACGTCTTCATGCTGGCCTACCCCTACGGCTCGCCCGACGTGCACTCCGGCTACGAGTTCAGCGACCACGACGCCGGACCGCCCAACGGCGGCACCGTGAACGCCTGTTACCAGGGCGGCTGGAAGTGCCAGCACGCCTGGCGCGAGATCTCCTCCATGGTCGGCTTCCGCAACGCGGCGCGCGGCCAGGGGGTCACCGACTGGTGGGACAACGGCGGCGACCAGATCGCCTTCGGGCGCGGCTCCAAGGCGTACGTCGCCATCAACTACACCGGCTCCGCGCTCAGCCGCACCTTCCAGACGTCGCTGCCCGCCGGTGACTACTGCGACGTCCAGAGCGGCAACGGCGTCACCGTCAACGGCTCCGGCCAGTTCACGGCCACCCTCGGCGCCAACACGGCGGTCGCCCTGCACGCCGGGGCCCGCACCTGCGGCGGGGGAGGCAACCCGCCGCAGGTGCGGGCCC
>NZ_MDCR01000025.1 GCF_001723055.1 Streptomyces niveus | reverse complement strand
GCGGTGCCGCCGGCGAGAACGGCTCGTCGGGACGGGGTCGTGCTCATGGCGCCTCCCGTTGGATGAATTCATCCGAGCTATCTCTGGACGGAAGGTAGAGGTGAGGCGCAGGCGCGTCAATACGGCGGGAGAGATCGGATGTGTAGCGGGACATGAGAGGTGAGGCGGCGTCCGGTCTCGTCCGGGAGGCGCCGTACGAGAGGGTCGAGGACTGGCTGTGGCGCAGAGGCCGCGGCCTGGCCGCCGGCTACCTCGCGGCGCTGACGGCCGAGGAACAGATCACCCGGCAGCACCGCTCACGCCGGCTCCCCCTCGGCGGCGGCCGGTCCGTGCTGGCCGACACCCCCGCCCGCAGCGCGGCGCTGGAACGCTGGACGGCGGACGAGCCGGTCCTCGGCTGGCTCGGTGCGGCGGTCGGCCTCCGCGAGCAGCGGGGCGAGGATCCCCCCGAGGCGGCCGGGGAGGCGGTGGCGACCGTACTGGCCGCCGTCGACAACGCGCTGCGGGACCTGGAGGCCGAACGGCAGCGCCGGTCCATCGAGGAGGCGGCCTTCGACAACGTGTGGCGGGGCTACTGACGCCGCCTCACCTCTCATGTCCCGCTACACATCCGATCTCTCCCGCCGTATTGACGCGCCTGCGCCTCACCTCTACCTTCCGTCCAGAGATAGCTCGGATGAATTCATCCAACGGGAGGCGCCATGAGCACGACCCCGTCCCGACGAGACGTTCTCGCCGGCGGCACCGCGATCGGTGGCGCGCTCGCCGTCGGAGGCATGGCCGCCGTGCCCGCGCAGGCCTCGGCAGCACCACCGGGGTCGGCAGCGGCGCCGGCCGTCGAGCCGCAGGCCGCGGAGGACAGCTGGCGTGCCGTCCTCGACGACGCCGATCCCCTCTGGCGGACCATGCCCGCCACCTGGTTCGAGGGACCGTTCCTCGGCAACGGCTTCCTGGGCTCCGGGATCTACGCCGAGCCGGGCGGGAACGCGGTCCGTTTCACCGTGCAGCACTCCGAAGTGCAGGACCACCGGCCGGAGTTCGGGTCCCTCTTCGGTCTCGCCCGGCTGCCCGTCGGGCACTTCACCCTGGAGCCCGTCGGCACCATCACCGGTGTCGACTGGCGACTGCGCCTGCGTGACGCCGAGTTGACCGGCACGCTCACCACCGACAAGGGCACGCTGCGGCTGCGCGCGTCTCTCCACACGTCGGCGTCCGTCCTCGCCGTCGAGATCACCCCGAGCCGGGGCGAGCGCGGCTTCCGCTGGGTCTTCCACCCGGCCGTCTCGATCAGCCCGCGGGCCGCGCACAAGCCCATCCCCCAGGGGTACGAGGCCAATCCGCCCGCCCTGATCGAGGACCACGACGACGCGCTCGGCCAACTGACCGCCGCCGTCCAGCCGTTGCGCGCGGGCGGCCAGTACGTAACCGCCTGGCGCGAGCGTGAACGGCACGGCAGCCGCACGCTGTACGTGTCGGTGACCCACTCCCACCCGCGCACCACGGCCCGGGACCGGGCGCTGCGTACGGTACGGGCCGCCGCGCTCGCGCCGTACGACCTCTTCGTCCTGCCGCACCGGGTGAGCTGGCAGCGCTACTACCGAAAGAGCTTCCTCTCCCTGCCCGACGCGCGGCTCCAGAGCTTCTACTGGATCCAGCTCTACAAGATCGCCTCGGCCGCCCGCAAGGACGCGCCGGTGATGGCGACGTGCGGTCCGTGGCTGGAGTCCACGCCCTGGCCGGCCACCTGGTGGAATCTCAACGTGCAGTTGGAGTACTGGCTGATCCACGGCTCCAACCATCTCGAACTCGACGCCGTCACCCGCGCGTTGAGCGAGTACCGGGACCAGCTCACGGCGGAGGTCCCGGCGCCCTACCGAACCGACTCGGCCGGTGTCCCCCGTACCACCGACGCCCGTCTGGTCAACGGCGGCCCGACCCCGCCCGACCAGGGTTTCGGTGTCGGCGTCCCCGGCCAGGACCCGCCGACACCGGAGGTCGGCAACCTCGTCTGGGCGCTGCACAACGTGTGGCTCAGCTACCGCCACACGATGGACGAGTCGATCCTGCGCGACGTCCTGTTCCCGCTCCTGCGCAAGGCCGTCAACTACTACCTGCACTTCCTCGACACCGGTCCGGACGGCAAGCTGCATCTGCCCGCGACCTCGTCGCCCGAGTACGGGGTCAACTCGGCGGACTGCAACTACGACCTGATGCTGCTGCGCTGGGGCTGCCGGACGCTGCTGTCGGCCGCCGAACTGCTGGGCGTCAAGGACCCGTTGGCGCCGCGCTGGCAGGAGGTCGAGGCCCGGCTCGTGCCGTATCCGACGGACGAGAGCGGTTTCATGATCGGCGCGACGGTGCCGTTCGCGAAGTCGCACCGGCACTACTCGCATCTGCTGGCGGTCTACCCGCTGTACGAGATCACCGGCCGCACCGCCGAGGAGCGCGCCCTGATCGAGACGTCGCTCGCCCACTGGATCAGCTTCGAGGGCGCGCTCCAGGGCTACACCTTCACCGGCGCCGCCTCGATGTCGGCGCTGCTGGGCAAGGGCGACGACGCGCTGGGCCATCTCGGTGAGCTGATGGCCCGCTTCATCCAGCCGAACACGATGTACAAGGAGTCGGGGCCGGTCATCGAGACCCCGCTGTCGGCGGCCCAGTCGGTGCACGACATGGTCTGCCAGTCGTGGGGCGGGGTGGTGCGGGTCTTCCCGGCGGTGCCGGCCGCGTGGCGCGAGCTGGTGGTGCACGACTTCCGTACCGAGGGCGCGTTCCTGCTCAGCGCGGTCCGCGAGGAGGGCCGTACGCGCTGGGTCAGGATCACCAGCGAGGCGGGCGCGCCGTGCGTCGTACGGCACGGCATCGAGGGCCCGGTGGATGTGCGTGACCGGCGGGGCCGGCCGCTGGCGTACGAGGAGTCGGCCGACGGGTCCCTGCGGATCGCGCTGGGCAAGGGGGAGGCGGCGCTGATCACCGCGGCCGGTGACCGGCCGGCGCTGCGTATCCGGCCGGTCGGGCCGAACGCCCCGGCGGCCCGGTGGGGTCTGCCCACCTAGGGCGTGTCCGCAAAGTCCCGTCTGGCTCACGACGCCTGGCACGCGCGCTCGCCGCGTTGTCGGAGTCATCCAAGTACGCCCAGTACGAGGATGATCCTCCGCCTTGCGAGCGCACGCACCAGACGCCGCGAGCCCCGCCCTGCGGGCGGACGACGCTACTTCGCGGACACGCCCTAGCCGCCGGGGCCACGCGCGTGCTGATGGTCCGTCAGCAGATGGGTACGCCCGGGAGCTGGGCCGCGGGATGGTCGATGTAGATGTTGGACATGAAGCCGCCCTGGTCGCGCAGCTTGCTCCACCAGTTGTTGCTGTACCCCTCGGCGTTCACGGTGTCGCCCTGCTTCTGGCAGAGCACGTGGACGTTGGTGGGGCCGGCCAGCCGGGTCACGACGGCGGCGTTCAGCCGTGCGTCGGCGCGCACGCTGACGCCGGTGCCCCAGGTGGTGAACGGGGTGCCGCCGCCTCCGCCGCCGCAGCCGTTGTCACTGGTGAGGTAGTGCTGGTTGTAGCTGCCGGGGTAGGGGAGGCCGCCGCCGTTGATGACGATGTTCTGCCCGACACCGTTGAGCAGCTGCTCGTAGTGCAGATGGGGGCCGGAGGAGTTGCCGCTGGAGCCGGTGGTGCCGATCTGCTGGCCCTGGTTGACGAACTGTCCGCTGGCCACCGAGAAGGAGCCGAGGTGGAAGTAGTACGTCTGCCAGCCGCCGCCGTGGTCGATCGAGATGTAGTTGCCGGCGCCACTGGGCTGGCTGTGCCGGGTCGCGGTGCCGGCGGCCGACGCGAGGGCCGGGGTGCCGTTGGTGGTGCCGCCGTCGGCGCGTACGAAGTCCAGCGCGCGGCGGACCTCGGCGGAGTGGTGGCTGTAGGTCCACCGCTGGCCGCACGGGTAGGGGGCCTTGAAGTTGGGCCCCGCGGCCGCGACGGCCGTGTCGGCGGCGCCCGCTTCGGCGGTTTCGGCGGCTCCGGCGGGTACCGTCAGGATCCCGACGAGTACGAGGAGCGCGCCGGCGAATGTGGTCGATAGGCGTCTGAGACGAGTCACGAATGCCTCCGGGTGTGGGGGAAGCAGCACGTGTCGGGGCGGCGAGCCGCGACCGCTGCGAGACCCGGCAAAAGTAGGCGCGGGCGCCGAAGGTCACAACGACCGGGCAGCGCCTTTCGTCGGAGAAGAAATGTCTTGCCCCTGACAAGTCAGCACCCCACCATGGCGGAGTTGACAGTTCCTCACCCCGCCTAGGGCCTGTCCGGCGGATATTCGGGGATCAGCCCGGGGCGTCTGGTGCGGTGCATCGCAAGGCGCCGAAGTGCCCACAGGGTGGTTTCCTGTGGGCACTTCGGCAACGCGGCGAGGTGCCGTGCCAGACGTCCCGGGCCCCCGCAGATCCGCCGGACAGGCCCTAGCCCCCCACCGGTGCGCGCCGGCAGAAGACCCGCGCGTCCGAGAGCGGAGAGTAGTTCGATGACCTTGACGACACGTTGGAAACGCGGTCAGGCCGCGCTCCTCGGCACGGTGGTCGCCGCGTCGCTGGCCCTCACCGGCCAGAGCGCGGGCGCCGCGCCGTACCCCGGCGGCGCCGCCGCACCGGCCGCCGGCTCCGGCGCCATGAACACCGCGTTCTCCAAGGCCGCCGCCGAGTTCGACGTCCCCCGTGATCTGCTCGTCGCCGTCGGATACGGCGAGACGCATCTCGACGGCCACGGCGGCGAGCCGAGCCAGGCGAACGGCTACGGCGTGATGCACCTGGTCAGCCAGCCGAAGCAGCAGACGCTCGAGAAGGCCGCGAAGCTGACCGGCGCGTCCGTCGCCGAGCTGAAGAAGGACACGGCGGCCAACATCCGGGGCGCCGCGGCCGTCCTGCGCGCCGTCGCCGACGAGCAGGGTCTGGACGCCACCGAGCGCGACTCGCTCCCCCGGTGGTACCCGGTCGCGGCCGAGTACGGCGCCGCGGCGAACGACCGTACGGCGCGGCTGTACGCGGACACCGCGTACGACCTGCTCAACAAGGGTCTACGCGCGCAGGTCGACGGCAACGAGCAGGTCCTCGTCAAGGGCCGCAAGGTGACACCGGACCGTGGCAGGTACGCGAGCATCGCCTCCGACCTCGGTGTGCTGAGCGACGACTACGGGCCGGCGCTCTGGGTCCCGGCGAGCACGTCGAACTACCAGACCGGTCGTACGGCGGCGATCAACAAGGTTGTCGTGCATGTGACCCAGGGGTCGTACGCCGGCTCCATCAGCTGGTTCCAGAACCCGTCCTCACAGGTCAGCGCGCACTATGTGATCCGTTCTTCGGACGGCCAGGTCACCCAGATGGTCCGCGACGCCAACACCGCCTGGCACGCGCGCTCGGCCAACCCCAGCTCCATCGGCATCGAGCACGAGGGCTTCGTCGCCGACCCGTCCTGGTTCACCGATTCGATGTACCGCTCGTCGGCCGCGCTGACGCGCCACCTCACCGCGAAGTACGGCATCCCGCGCACCCGTACGGGTGTCGTGGGGCACAGCGAGGTACCGGGCAACGACCACTCCGACCCCGGTGCGAACTGGAACTGGACCTACTACATGTCGCTGGTCAACGGCGGCAGCGGTGACCCGGGCCCCGGCCCCGGCACCTCGTTCCCCACCTGGGGCACCGGCGTGAGCATCCGTAAGGACGCGACGACCACCTCGGCGCAGGTCGCCAGCCTGGCGGGGCCGACATCGGTCAAGGTCCAGTGCCAGAAGCGCGGTCAGCTGGTCAACTACCAGGGATACAGCAACGACGCCTGGTCCTATCTGCCGGACTACGGCGGCTACATCTCGAACATCTTCATCGACGTCTCTGACGCCTGGCTGCCGGGCGTGCCCAACTGCTGACGTTTCAGCGGTAGTTGACGCGTGGTTGACGCACCACCGCCTCAGCGGGCGGGGCCGTCCAGCAGGGCCTTGCCCAGCTGGGTGCGGTGGTGCATCATCCGGTTGCCGTGCCGGTGCGAGGTGAGCAGGCCCGCCTCACGCAGGACGGAGGCGTGCCGGCTCGCCGTCGACGGAGCCATCCGCAGCGCCCCCGCCAGACCCGTCGTCGTCATCGGCCGGTCCAGCAGTTCCAGCAGCCGGGCGCGCGAGGTGCCGATCAGCTGGGCCACCGGCGGCGCCGCCTCACCCAGCCGGTGGCGCGTCAGCCAGCCGGGCGCCGGGGAGAGCGGGTGGACCAGCACCGGGGGAAGCTCGTCGTCCACGAGGGCCAGCGGCGTACCGACGCAGAAGAATCCCGGTACGAGGGTCAACGTCTGCCCCGACAGCTGGAGTTCGCGGCTGACCGGGTACGGCGTACGCAGGATCCCCTCCTCGCAGCGCCAGCCGGGCATCTCCTCGTAACTGGCCAGCAGCCCCTCCGCTCCCCCGCTCAGCACGGCCTCGGCGCGCCGGGACCGGTCGGCGGCGGCCTGGGCCCGGATGGCGGGCAGATAGGGCGTCACGGCGACCGCGTAGTAGCGCCGCAGGGTCGACCCGAGCCAACGCAGCGTCTCCGGGTCCCCCTCGGCCAGCCGCCGTACGGTGGCCGGGACCGGCCCGCGTCTTCGCGCGTAGAGTCGGGCGAGATCAGCGACCAGGCGGCGGCGGGGAGTTGACAGCAGCTGGTCCACCCCGATGTCGAGGTCCAGCTCGCCCCGGCCCGGGGTGAGGAAGTCGGGGAAGTACTCGGCCGAGGGGCACAGGAGCGTCAACTCCCTTACGGCCGAGGCGAGTCCGGCACGCTCCAGGGCCGAGCGGACCTCGCGCCGCCAGGGCGCGAAGGCGGCTGGGACATGCTGGTTCTGGAGCAGATGCAGGCTGAGCGCGGCCTCCCACAGAGCGTCGGCTCCGTCCGCCACGCGCAGCCGGTTCAGCTCCCGTCCACGGAGATCGACTCGCAGCACGTTGGACTCCCCCGGAAAGCCTGTGCGTTCAGGCCCGGATTGTAGCGGGGCCGGGTTGCGGGGTGATGGCGCCGAGCGGGGCCGGGGCGGGCGTGTGAGGCTGGAGTCATGACCGAATTCAACGCGGCCGAGCGCGCGTATCTCTCCTCCCAGCGGCTGGGCCGGCTGGCCACCGTCGATCCGAAGGGCCAGCCGCAGGCCAACCCGGTGGGCTTCTTCCCGCAGGCGGACGGCACGATCCTGGTCGGCGGATACGCGCTGGGCACCACCAAGAAATGGCGCAATCTCCAGTCGAACCCCCGGGTGGCGCTGGTGGTCGACGACATCGTGAGCCTGAAGCCCTGGAAGGTGCGGGGTGTGGACATCCGGGGTGAGGCCGAACTGCTCACCGGGCCGCACGAGTTGGGGCCGCACTTCAGCGAGGAGCTGATCCGGATCCATCCGCGCAAGATCCACAGCTGGGGGCTTGAGGAGACCGGCTGATCGCGACCGTACGCGGCCGGTCGCGCACGTAACCGGCCGGTCGCGGCTGTCAGACCGCCATCGACACCGTGCGCAGGTGCCGTACCGCGTACGAGCGCCATGGCCGCCACGCCGCGTCGTCGGGTTCGCCGTGCGGTGCCACGTCGGGATCACCCAGCCCCCGCATCCGGATCAGCGCGGCCGTCCGCGCCGTCACGCCGGGCACGGTGAGCAGTGCCCGCTCGGCCTCCTCACGGCCGGCTCCGGAGTCGAGCCGTACGGTGCCCTCCGCGAGCGCGGTGGCGAGCGGGCCGGCGACCGGGTCGTCCACCAGGGCGGCCGGTGCGGGAAAGAGCCGGGTGAGGGCGCCGCACGGGCGGTCGACCGGCTCCCCGTACGCCGCGACGAGCCGCCGCGCCTCGGCGGGACCCGTGTGGACGCGCAGCGCGTACTCCTCGGGGTCGGCGGTGCCGGGCGCCCGGAGTCCGGGGCGGGCCGCGACGAGCGGGCCGAGGAGCGGGTCGGCGCCGAGGCGTTCGTCCACGGCGTACGGATCGGCGTCGAGGTCGAGCAGTCGGCGCAGCCGCCCGACGGCGGTGGTGAGATCGCGCAGGTCGGTGAGGTGGATCCGGGCCTCCAGCCACCCCGAGCGGGCCGCTGCGCCGGCCGGGAGTCTTTCGTCCACGGAGACGATCCCGGGGCCGTGGGGCAGGCGCAGCGTACGCCGGTAGGTGCGGGCGCCGGGCTCACCGATGACCTCTTCGACGAAGGGGACGGCCTCGTGGGCGAGCAGGTCGAACATGTCGCGCGCCGCGTAGGCGCCGCGGTAGGCGAGCCGGAGCGGGATGCCCGCGTCGGACGGCGCGGGCGCGGCGCGACCGGCCCCGCGGTGGGACTCGGCGCGCAGGCCGCTCGGCGTACGGGCGTAGATCTGGCGGATCGTGTCGTTGAACTGGCGCACGCTCGCGAACCCGGCGGCGAAGGCGATCTCGGTGACCGGCAGAACGGTGGTCTGGAGCAACGTCCGTGCGGTGTGGGCGCGTTGGGCGCGGGCGAGCGCGACAGGCCCGGCGCCGAGTTCGGCGGTGAGCTGGCGCTGGACCTGCCGGGTGCTGTAGCCAAGGCGCCCGGCCAGTCCGGGCACGCCCTCGCGGTCCACGACGCCGTCGCCGATCATGCGCATGGCGCGGCCGACGACATCGGCCCGTACGTTCCACTCCGCCGATCCGGGTACGGCGTCGGGCCGGCACCGGCGGCAGGCGCGGAAGCCGTTGCCCTGGGCCGCGGCGGCGGTGGGGTAGAAGCGGACGTTCTTGCGCTTGGGGGTGACCGCCGGACAGCTGGGCCGGCAGTAGATGCCGGTGGTCTCCACGGCGAAGAAGAACGCCCCGTCGAACCGTGCGTCGCGGCTGGCCACCGCCTCGTACCTGGTCTCCTCGTCCATCACACCGTCCAGTGTGCCCCGGGTCCGGCGTCGGCACTGGCGGGATTCGGACACGACCGTGGGCGGCCGGGCCCCCGGATCGGGAGCCCGGCCTGGGTGACGCGGGTGCGAGCGTTACCGCCTAGCGGATACGGCCCCGCTTGGCCTCCATGGCCGCGCGGCCCTCCGCGGCCTTGAGCCGCCAGTCGCGCGCGATCTCGGCCCGCAGCCGGGCGTCGGTCTTGGCGACGATGCGCTGGTTCTCCCGCAGCAGCTTGCGGTAGCTCTCCAGCCGCCGCTCGGACAGCGAACCGTCCTCCAGCGCGGCGAGCACCGCGCAACCCGGCTCGCTGCCATGGGCGCAGTCGTGGAACCTGCACCCCTCGGCCAGCTCCTCGATCTCGGCGAAGACCTGCCCCACGCCCTGCCCTGCGTCCCACAGCCCGACGCCCCGCAGTCCGGGGGTGTCGATGAGCACGCCGCCGCCGGGCAGCACGAGGAGATTGCGGGTGGTCGTGGTGTGCCGGCCCTTGCCGTCGGCGTCACGGGTGGCCTGGACCTCCATGACGTCCTCACCGAGAAGGGCGTTGGCGAGGGTCGACTTCCCGGCGCCCGAGACGCCGAGCAGCACGCTCGTACGCCCCGCGACGAGGGCCGTCAGCACGTCGATGCCCTCCCCGGTCGCCGAGCTGACGGCGAGCACCTGCACGCCGGGTGCCGAGGTCTCCACGTCCTCGACGAGATACGACAGGCCGGTCGGGTCCGGGACGAGGTCGGCCTTGGTGAGCACGACGAGCGGCTGGGCGCCGCTCTCCCAGGCCAGCGCCAGGAAGCGCTCGACCCGCCCCAGGTCCAGCTCGACGGCGAGCGGGACTGCGATGATCGCGTGGTCGACGTTGGCCGCGAGGATCTGGCCCTCGGAACGCTTGGACGAGGTGGACCGTACGAACGCGGTACGACGCGGCAGCAGCGTCCGCACGTACCGCGGATCGCCGCCGGGGTCGACCGCGGCCCAGTCCCCGGTGCACACGACCTTCATGGGGTCGCGCGGCACCACGAACTCGGTGTCGGCCCGCACCGTGCCGCCGGGAACGGCGACATCGCACTGCCCGCGGTCGACCCGTACGACGCGTCCGGGCAGCAGGCCCTGGGCGGCGTACGGGGTGAACTCCGCCTCCCAGGCGTCGTCCCAGCCGTAGGGGGCGAGCGGATGTGAAACGGAAGAAGCCTCGGAAGAGGCAGTGGGGAAAGACAAGGGGAAACCCTTCACAAGGGCGGCCCCGGCGCACGTGAGACCCGTGCCGGTGAGGCGCGGGAGATGTGGAAGGTCAGCCGGAGACCACGGAAGTGACACGAACGATCAGCTGATTGCGGGCAACGCCCGTCGCGGGGACAGCCATCGGTACACACCTCCTGGAACACACACGGCACGGCCGAGGGACGGATCGCCCTTCGGAACACGGGGAACCTAACGCGTACGCGGCCGGGCCCGCCACCTATTTACGGTGCGCGTTCGCGGGGGTGACCTTCACGCGTCACCAGTCACGCGTCACGCGTCTCGCCTTACGCCGAAGTCAGGTGATCTGGAACACAGTTGGGGTCGCGGCGCAACGGCTGCGGCCAGGATGACCGTCACCAGCGGAGCCCAGCGGTGTCGATCGGAAAGAGCCCACGTGATCCTGTTCGTACCGGCGGTGTTGCTCGGTGCTCTCGCGCTGATCGTGTTCTTCCTGCTCCGCGGCCTCGCCGCCGTCCTGCCGGGGGGCGGGCAGTGGTCGGGATGGCGCCGCGTTGCCGTCGTGCCCGCCTTCGTCTGCGCGGCCACGGCGACGGCCGCGTACTCGATGGGGGTCGTCATTCTCCTGCTGACGATGACCGTGGCGGAGGACGGCGGGACGGACTCGGCGCCGTTCCCCTACAACCACCCGTGCCGTGAGCAGTTGACGGGGGCGGTGGACTACGGGGTCGACTTCCTCACGCTGCGCACGGAGTGCGTCATGGAGGACGGTGCGCGCCGGACGGTGGACGACGTGCCCCAGGGGCTTCGGCTGACGGCCGCGGCGTCGGCGGCCGGGGCCGCCGTGCTCGGGGGGATCCTGCTGGCAGCCGGAGGCCGCGCGGACCGGGACCGGGACCCGGCTAAGGTGGATCAGTAGTCACGGCTGTAGCGGGCCAGCCGCGCGCGGGCCTCTTTCTCGCTGACGCCGAGAGCCGTGCCGATCGTGGCCCAGGACAGATCGTCGGCCTGGGCCGTGAACGCTGCGCGGCGGCCCAGGCGTTCGACGGTGCGCTCCAGCTCCGCCACCGCCCGCAGCGCGGCCAGCGGCGAGTCCCGCGTCAGGGCGGCCATCCCCTTCGACAGCCGTTCGATCAGCTCCTCCAGCTCCACGGGCAGCGGGACCGTCCGCGACTCCACCTCGTCCATGTGCGCGGCCCAGTCGTCGTGCGGTCCTGCCGGGTCGTCCTCGCTGTCGAAGTCCACCTCGTCCCAGTCGACCGGGTAGCGCCGCTCACCACGCCAGCCGCAGGCGCAGGCACCCCGCAGATACGCCGCGACCGGGCCGAACCGCCCGTCGTACAGCTGCCAGTCGGTGCTCCGGTGAATGTCGGCGCCGCTCCCGGTGTCCAGATACACCGGCCCCGGCTCACTCCCGTCCGCCAGCAGGACCCCTGCCCGGCCTTCGTGGGACGACCCGAACTCCTCGGCGTACCAACCCATTTGATGCCTCCTACGGCTGCTCGGACGGCGCGGGGGGCGCGAACGGCGCGCACTCATGGGCCAAGGCTGCCCGATCCGGGCGCGGGTTGAGCGGCGAAAGCCCGTACAGGTTCGTGCTGTACGGGCCGTGTACCGGTGGGCTCGGAGGGCGCTCGACGTCGCTCAGGGGCGCCGGCGGGGTGCCTCGTCGTCCGGGGTGTCCGGACTCGCGAAGTGGAAGGGCACGGCGAGACGGGCGGCGAGGGCGCGGCCGGCCCGGCCGGCGGCGGCAGCCGGGTCCGTGTGGATGGTGGCCAGCCGGTGCTCACCGGCGGGTTCGGCGGTGACGGCGAGCAGATCCACGAACCAGTCGTGGACGGTGTCGCCGTCCCAGACGGCCTCGACGGCCACGACCCGGCCGGGCAGCCCGGCGGCGCGGGCGGCCAGGGACTCCAGGTCGATCGGGCTCCGGGGAGTGCGGGCGATGCTGTCGCCGTACCGCAGATACCGCTCGTGCACGACGAGTTGGGCCTCGTGCAGGCCCATCCCCCGCGCCCGCCCGGCCTCGAAGACGACGCGGATCGCCCGCATGCGGGCGTCCTGGAGGACGTATCCGTCGGCTTGCTCACGAATG
This sequence comes from Streptomyces niveus, assembly GCF_001723055.1. Classification (GTDB taxonomy): domain Bacteria; phylum Actinomycetota; class Actinomycetes; order Streptomycetales; family Streptomycetaceae; genus Streptomyces; species Streptomyces niveus. Next base: position 5,755 of record NZ_MDCR01000025.1, on the reverse strand, counting down.
CCGGCGGGCAGCAGTGCCCACCGGTCGGCGGGGGTGATGTCGCTCATGGCCGTTCTTCCATGAGCGACATCATCCACCGGCTCAGCCGGCCACGGCCAGCTCGATCAGATCCATCACTTCCCCCGGGCGGGAGGCCAACGAGGCGTGACCGGCGGGAAGTTCGACCGTCTTGCGGGGGTTCATCCGCTGGGCCATGCGGCGTTCGTTGTCGGGGTGGATCATTCGGTCCTCGGTGGAGACCTGGTACCAGGACGGCTTCGAACGCCACGCGGGAGTGGTGACGTTGTCGCCGAAGGTGGAGGCGAGCGGGGCCTTCTGGGTGACGGCCATGATCAGGGCCTCGTCGGCGGGCAGATCCTGGCAGAAGCTCTCGGCGTACTTGTCCTGCTTGATCCACAGGTACCCGTCGGAGTCCGGGACGAGGTTGTCGGCGGCGGCGGGCGCCAGTTCCTGGGTGATCTGGCCGGGGCTCTCCCCGGCGTCCGGGGCGAACGCGGCGACGTAGACGAGGCCGGTGACGTTCGGCAGGCCGCCCGCCTCGGTGATGACCGCGCCGCCGTAGGAGTGGCCGACCAGCAGCACGGGCCCCGGGATCTGGCGGACCATCCTGGCGGTGCGCTCGGCGTCGTCGGCGAGCGAGGTCAGCGGCAGTTCCACCGCGTGCAGCGAGCCGTGGCCGCGGCGGTTCAGCTCGGTGATGACGTGGCCCCAGTGGGCGGCTCCGCCCCAGAAACCGTGGACCAGGACGATCGCGGGCTTGTCAGCCATCTCGCTACTCCTTCTCGGGGTCGGCACAGCATTCGTCCCCCACCCGGCATCCGTCCCCCACCCGACCACGCTAGGGCGTGTCGGCTTACTGTGGAGCACGAGCAGTCTCCGAGGAGGTCCCCGTGGCCGTCGTCGTCAGCCGCCCGGTGGTGCGGACCGCGCCGTACTGGGTGAGCACGGAAGAGATAGCCGGCGATCTTCGCGGACGCCATCCCGCCCACCCCAAGCTGGCCCTGTGGCTGCGGATGCTGGGGCATACCGGTGTGCGGACCCGGCCCTGGGTCGCGCCCCTGGCCGAGACCGGGGAGCGCACGGGCGTCGGTGACCGGTCGCGCGCGGCGTACGAGGGTGCGCGACCGCTGGCGGTGGACGCGGCGCGGGAGTCCCTGCGCGGGGCGGGTCTGGCCCCCGGGGACGTGGACTGTCTGGTGACGACGCACACGACGTCGTGGACGGTGCCCGGAATGGACGTCGATCTCATACGGCTGTTGGGGCTGCGGCCGGACGTGTCGCGGGTGGGGTTCGCGACGGTGGCGTGCGCCGGGGGCGCGCACGCTCTGGTCCAGGCGGCCCGTTTCGTACGCGCGCACCCGGGGTCGCGGGTGCTGGTCGTGGCGGCGGAGGCGCTGAGCACGCTCTACCACCCTCGTACGCTCACCCTCCAGACGGTGCTGTACGGCGGGCTCTTCGGCGACGCGGGCGGCGCCGCCGTGGTGAGCGAGGCGGGCGCGGGCGCGGAGGCGGGTCCGCTGGAGGTGGCCGGGACCTGGGAGTTCGTGCTGCCGGACAGCCAGGACGCCTACTGGGGCGTGATCGAAGAGGCCGGACTCTTCTTCGACTCGGGGCCCGACGCGAAGAAGGCGGCGGGGCGCGTCCTGCCGCATCTGGCCACGTGGCTGGACGGGCGCCCGGTCGACTGGGCGGCCGTGCATCCCGGCGGGCCGGGGATCATCCGGGGCACCCTGGACGGGCTCGGGCTCGACCCGGAGACCGGTGGCACGCACTCGCTCGCGTCCCTGGCCAGGGGGAACCTCGGCGGCGTCGCGCTGCTGGACGTCCTGGCGCGGACGGTGGACGCGGGGATCCCGGGCGGTGACGGGGTCGCGGTCGCCTTCGGTCCTGGCTTCACCACTACGGCGCTGCGGCTGCGGGCCGTGGCGGGGGCGGCGGCCCCAGCGGCAGCTCAGGCTCCGTGAAGTCGACGGGGATCCCGACGATCATCCGCAGGCCCGGGTAGGCGAGCGGGGCCAGCGCCTGGACCGACACCTGGACGGGGCCGGTCAGCAACAGCTCCATGGGGCGCACCGTGGCGTAGGGGTGGAGGCTCATCTCCGCGCGCTCGTCCCCGTCCCACAGGCGGCGTACCTCGGCCGATCTCCGTACGCGGCGCACCACCCGCTGGATCCCGTCGTTGTCCCGGTCCACGACGGCGCTGCGGCGCAGCTCGGCGACCATGTACGGCGCCCAGTGGGTCTCCCACCGCCGGCACTGCTCGCGCCCCTGGGACGAGGGGGCGAGCAGTTCCTCCATGATGTTGGCGCCGGGCCGCTGCATCCACGGCCAGTGCCAGGCGGCGCGGCGGTTGTAGGCGAGCACGGTGTACGTGTCGTCGCTCCAGTAGGCGCCGTGGCCGATCCGGTGCAGCATCCCGAGGAGGTCGTCCGGGACGTCGGGGTGCTGCGGGACGACCGCCTGCGGGGGCTGGTGACCGGACCAGACGTACAGGGCGGACGCCTCGGCGGGGTTCAGGCCCAGAATGCGGGCGCACTCCCTGACCAGGTCCTTGCTGATGCGCCCCTCACCGTGTTCGAGGCGGCGGTAGTGCCGCTCGTCGACGCCGAGCAGGTCGGCCATGATCGACTGGGTGAGCCCGCCGCGCCGGTGCCGGTGGCGGGGCAGGGCGCTCATACCGGGGACGTCGTCGAGATTCCGGCGGGCCCGCCACGTACGCATGATCTTTGGCATGTCCGACTGCGGGGGCAGCTCCGCTCTCGCCATCTCGCCACCTCCGGGCCCCGCGCGTACGGCGGCGTCGCCGCCGATTCGCGCTTTCCATCGTGCCTCCGCGCGGCCGTGGCGGCGCGCCGAGGGACCGGACACTCAGATGTCCGGTCACCAACCGGCCCTTCCGTGGAGTGACGGCAGGGGGTTCTGTGGGACCTGGAAAGTTTCGTCCCCAGGAGAGGATCATGGAGATTCTGGCCGCTCAGGCCACCGCCCTGAGCCTGCTTCCCACCGCGGACCGGCATGTCTGGTCCCTGCCGGACACCGATCTCGCGCAGGCCGCTCATACCCGCAGGAAGGCTGCCGGGGTACTTGAGCGGTGGCGGCTGCCGCGTGCCACCGTCGACGACGCCGTGCTGGTCGTGTGCGAACTGGTGACCAACGCGATCCGCCACGGCCGAAGTCCGGTCCACATCGCACTCCACCGGGGGCAGGGGGCCCTGACGATCAGCGTCAGCGACCAGGGCCACGTCCCCTTCCCGACGAAGGGGCCCGAACTGGATCTGGACCTGGATCTCGATATGGACCTGGGAGTTGAGCTGGGCGCGGATCCCGACCACTTCGGCGAATGCGGCCGTGGTCTGTCCATCGTCGCCGCCCTGTCCCAGGCCCATGGATACGAGGGGGGAGACTCGACCACCTTCTGGGCCCGGCTGCACACGCATCCGACCGACCACGCCTAGCAGGCCCGTGGTGTGATGGTGCCGTGGGCCGCGCCGAGGAAGAGACCAACCGCCGCATGCTGCGCGTACGGGACGCGATGGACCGCGACTACGCGCAGCCCCTTGACGTACCGGCGCTGGCCCGGATCGCGCATGTCTCACCGGCGCACTTCTCCCGCACCTTCCGCACCACCTTCGGCGAGACGCCGCACCGCTATCTCCAGCGCCGGCGCGTCGAGCGCGCGATGTTCCTCCTGCGGGAGACCGACCGCAGTGTGACGGACATCTGCTACGAAGTCGGCTTCGGCAGTCCGGCGACCTTCAGCCGCACCTTCCACGACATCGTCGGCCGGCCGCCCAGGGCCTACCGCAAGGAACGCCGGGAGCACAGGGAGCACAGGGAAGCGGCGCTCGCCGCGATGAGCGTGCCGACGTGCTTCACGAAGGCGTGGACGCGACCGAGCAGTTCTGGACAAGTTTTCACGCCGGCCGCGCCGTAGCGTGAGGAACATGTTCAACGCAATCACGCACTCGCAGATCTACGTACTCGACCAGGACACGGCACTCGACTTCTACGTCGGCACGCTCGGCCTCGAAGTCGGCGCCGACGTCGACATGGGCTTCATGCGCTGGCTGACCGTCAACGTCCCCGGCCACCCCGACCGCCAGATCCTGCTGGAGAAGCCGGGTCCCCCGGCGATGTCCGAGGAGACGGCGGAGCAGGTCCGCGAACTGGTGACCAAGGGAGCCACGGGCGGCTCGCTCATCTTCAGCACGGACGACTGCCGCAAGACGTACGAGACGCTGCGGGCCCGCGGCGTCGAGTTCACCGAGGAGCCGACGGAGCGCCCGTACGGCATCGACTGCGGCCTGCGCGACCCGTTCGGCAACAGCATCCGCTTCACGCAGCCGAAGGTGTAGCCGGTCCCGACAGGCAGAGTCGGACGGGGAACGAAGAACGGGGTCGCGGGGCGCCCGGCGGCGACGGCAGGATGGGCCGTATGACTGGCAGCGACGCATCCACCGCACACCCGGGCGCCGGGACTCCGGCGCACCCCGCCCCCTTCACCGCCGACGACTACCGGGCCCGGATGGACCGCGCGGTGCGGGACGCCGTCGGCGCCGGGCTGGCCGGGGTACTCGTGGCGCCCGGCCCCGACATGGTGTGGCTGACCGGGTACCGGCCGCCGGCCGACACCGAGCGGCTGACCCTCCTGGTGCTCACCCCGGACGCGGAACCCGTGCTCGTCGTGCCCACGCTGGAGGCGCCCGACGCGGAGAAGGCCGTCGGCGCGCCCGCGCTGACGTTGCGCGACTGGACGGACGGCGTCGATCCGTACGGCGTGACCGCGCCCGCGCTCGCCCCCGACGGCCGCTACGGCGTCAGCGACAACACCTGGGCCCTGCACCTCATCGGCCTCCAGGAGGCCCTGCCCGGCACCTCCTACGCGCCGTTGACGAACGCGCTCCCGATGCTGCGCGCGGTGAAGGACGCGCGCGAGGTGGAGCGGCTCGCGGCGGCGGGCGCGGCGGCCGACGCCACGTACGAGGAGATCAAGAAGGTGCCCTTCGCGGGCCGCCGGGAGACCGAGGTCGCCGCCGACCTCGCCGGGCTGCTGCGCGGTTTCGGGCACTCCCAGGTCGACTTCACCGTCGTCGGCTCCGGGCCCAACGGCGCCAACCCCCACCACGAGGCGGGGACACGGGTCATCGAGAACGGCGACATGGTCGTGCTCGACTTCGGCGGTCTGTACGAGGGCTACGGGTCCGACACCTCGCGCACCGTGCATGTCGGTGAGCCCACCGAGGAGGAGCGGCGCGTCCACGAACTGGTGCACGCGGCGCAGCGGGCCGCCTGTGAGGCGGTGCGCCCCGGCATCGCGTGCCAGGACGTGGACCGGGTGGCCCGCGCGGTGATCACCGACGCCGGGTACGGGAAGTACTTCATCCACCGCACCGGCCACGGCATCGGCGTCACCACCCACGAGCCGCCCTACATGGTCGAGGGCGAGGAACTGCCGCTGGTGCCCGGCATGTGCTTCTCCGTGGAGCCCGGCATCTATCTGCCGGGCCGGTTCGGGGTACGGATCGAGGACATCGTGACGGTCACGGAGACCGGTGGGCGGCGGCTCAACACCACGGAGCGGGAGCTGGCGGTGGTCGGCTGACGGCGCACCCCGGCTCGGGTTGCGGGGGCGGTGTTGGTCGCACACCACACACAAAGTGACGCTACGATCACGTTATGTTCACGACCCTCCGCCTCTCACGCCCGCTCCGGGCCCGCCGGCAAATGGCGGGCCCGGAGCGGGCGTTGTGGCTGG
>NZ_MDCR01000249.1 GCF_001723055.1 Streptomyces niveus | reverse complement strand
GTCCTGCTCGCGCCCCGCGACGGGCGGGGCCGGGGCGCGAGCAGGACGCGCGCGCGGCCGTCCGGGGCGGTCTCAAGGCCGCCGACCCGGACACCGGCGACGACCGCGTCGCTGCCGAGCCGTTCGCGTACGGCGTCGGCGAGCACCCGTTGCAGGTCACCGCGGTGGATGGACAGCTGCGGCCACCGGTACCCGGCCGCCAGGCCGCGCGGCTCGCGGGAGATCAGTCCGCCGCCCCGGTGGTAGTAGCGCAGTTCACCGGTGCGTACGGCGCACGCGTCGAGCCGGCTGAGCAGTCCGAGCGCGTCGAGTTCGCGTACGGCGTTGGGCATGATGTTCAGCCCGGCGCCCAGCGGCTGGATCTCCCGGGCGGCCTCCACGACGGTGATCCGGTCGAAGCCGGCGGCGTGCAGGGACAGGGCCGCGGTGAGGCCGGCGATGCCGCCGCCCGCGATCATGATGTGGGTCATGGGGTGAGTCTCTTCTCGCGAAGCGGTGCGGGCGCCGGCCGGGACGCTGACCGCGGGGGTGCGGACACCGGCACCGGCGCGTGCATCCGTACATTCGCGTGCCGCACCAGCGTCTCGTTGTCCCGCGTCAGATCCAGCACCGACCGCAGCAGCGCGATCGGCGCGCCGCCGCTGCCCGCGTCGTACAGCCGCAGTTCGTCGCTGTACGCCTTGCGCGCGATGCCGATGTGTCTGGCCCGGAACGTCTTGAGTATCCGCAGCACCCGCGCCGCCGACACCGCGGACGCCGCCAGCACCGGCGGCAGCCGCGGCGTCGACTCCCAGCTGATCGCGGCGGACAGCTTGCTCACGGCGGACGTCGAGCCGCGGTGCGCCGCGTGGAAGGCCCGCCACGACGGCAGGCTGTAGAGCACCGACTCGTCGAGGAACGCGTCGTACTCCGGACTGCTCCGGTCGCTCTGCCACAGCGTCAGATCGACCAGCCACAGCGGCACCTGCGCCGCCGCCGGGCCCAGGTAGTCGCGGCCCGCGACGTCTATCTCCTCGAAGTAGGGGCGGAGTCCGCGCGCGAAGAACTCGGGCGACACCTGCGCGACGGTGAAGTCGATGGAGTCGACCATGGCCTGGACGTGCTGCCCCGTACGGTCGAGCGCGTCGGCGAAGCGGGGGTCGTACGGTTCGAGTCCCGCCAGCTCGTCGCAGGTGTCGAGCGCGGCGACGAGCGCGGGGAAGACCATCCGTACCGCGTTCTGGAGATGCCCCTCCATCTGCTCGCCGGTGTACATCCGCTGGCGGTCGCCGAGCGGATTCCACGTCGTGTAGTGGTGCACGGTGTCGCGCGGCACCATGTCGGTGCGGCGGGCCAGTTCCTGAAGGACGGGCAGGGCCTCGGGGACGGCGGCGAGCGGTTCGGCTCCGTGCCGCTTCAGCGAGCCGAGCAGCAGACCGAGGTCGCGTACGGCGGCGAGCGCGTCGACGACGCTCAGCGAGGCGGTGCGGTCGTGGTCGGGGACGAGCCTGCGCAGGGCGACGGTGAGCGCGGGGATGTCCGCGTCCCGGTTCATCGCGGGTACGGCGGCGACTGTCGCGTCGGCGCCCAGCGGATCGGCCGCGCGTATGCCGGCGATGCGGTAGCGCGGCTCGTAGCGCCCCTCGATCGCGGGCGCGACAAGGTCGTACAACGTCATGGAAGTGCCCCCCTCGGGCGTGGGTCGGGTGGGTGGTGGGACACGGGACGGGCGGCGTCCCGCCGTCGCGGCCACTGTCGCGCTCGATCACGCGCCCCGACCGGCCGGCGGCCCCTTGCCCGCTCGCGGCGATCCCCCCTGGCCCGCTGTCGGACCTGGACCGTCGACCGGGCCCTGCCCCGCCTGCGCACTCGCTCCTCCTCCTGCGTCTAGTCCAGGGCGCCGCCGACCCGGTCCTGGTGCGGAGGCGCGGACGCTGGCGCGGGGAGCCGCAGCCGGAAGGTGAGCAGCGCGGCGCAGGCGGCGAAGAAGGCGCCGACGAGGAGGGCGGCCTTGAAGCCGGCGGTCTCGTCGACGGCGCCGGTCGCGCCGAGCGCGTCGGTACGGGCGGCGGCGACGGCGACGAGTACGGCGAGGCCGAGTACGGAGCCGAACTGCTGGCTGGTGTTGATCAGTCCGGAGGCGAGTCCGGTCTCGCCCGGCGTCGCGTCGGCGGTGGCGGCGACGTTGGTGGTGACCATGACGAGCGGCAGGGCGGCGCCCAGCACGAGGCTCGGCGCGAGGACGGCGGAGAGGAACGTGCCCTCGGCGGCGAGCGCGAGGCCGAGCCAGAGCATGCCCGCGAGGAGCAGCGTGAAGCCGAGGGTCATGGTGGCGCGCAGACCGAGGCGGTGGATGAGGCGGCCGGTCTGCGGGGCGACGGCGACGACGACGAGGGAGAGCGGGAGCAGGCCGAGCCCGCCGTAGAGGGGGGTCTGGTCGAGGACGCGCTGGAGGTAGAGGCTGACGAGGAAGAACATCGGGAAGAGCGTCATCTGGGCGAGTGCGCTGAGGCAGTTGGCGAGCCGCAGAGTGGGGCGCCGGAGGACGGCGGGGGGTACGAGGGGGTGGGCGATTCGTTTCTCCAGGACGGCGAACGCCGCGAGGAGCGCGAGCCCGGCGGCGAAGACGCCCAGGGTGCGCGCGCTGGTCCAGCCCGCGTCGGCCGCGCCGACGAGGCCGTACGCGATGAGCCCGAGTCCGGCGGTCGCGGTGAGCGCGCCGCCGATGTCGAAGCCGCGTTCGGCGCTGCGGGTGTTGCCGTCGAGGAGCCGTAGCGCGAGGACGGCGAGGAGGAGCGCGCCGACCACGTTGAGCCAGAAGGTGGAGCGCCAGCCGAGGAGGTCGGTGAGTACGCCGCCGAGTACGGTGCCCAGGACGCCGCCGAGCCCGCCCATCGCGGCGAACGCGCCGAGGGCCTTGTGGCGGTCGGGGCCGTCCGGGAAGAGGTTCAGGAGCAGGGCGAACGCGGCTGCGGCGGCGAGCGCGGCGCCGACACCCTGGACGGCGCGGGCTCCGACGAGCACCCCCACGGACCCGGCGGCGCCACCAGCGGCGGAGGCGGCACCGAGCACCCCGAGCCCCCCGAGGAACACCCGCCGGTGCCCGAGCAGATCGGCGGCACGTCCACCGAGGAGCAGCAGCCCGCCGAAGGTGATGAGAAACGCGTTGGCGACCCAGGACAGCCCGGCGGACCCGGACCCGAGATCCCGCCCGACGGACGGCAGGGCGACGTTGATGATCGCGGTGTCCATGATGAGCAACAACTGCGTGGACGCGAGCAGCGCGAGCCCGGCCTTGGCACTGCGCGTCCGTGATCCCGGCGCCTCGGGGCAGGGGGCGCGAAACCCCGGGGCGCCGGGAGCTGATGGCCCCCCTGAACGGGGCACGCCGAGCCCCCCGGCCTCGACGGGGCCGGTGACCGACGAGCCGTCGGGACCCACGGGGCCGTCCGGCGCGGCGGCTCGGTGGGCGGAACGCCCACGGCCGTTCTCCGCCGCCACGTCCCGCTCGTCCCGCCCGTTTCCGCGTTCGGCGTTCACCTGGGACCCGTGCCCTCGGGTTCACCGCCGAGCGCGTAGCCGTCGAGGCAGGCCTGGGCCAGGGCCTCGCAGGACGCCGTGTCGCCCTCCCAGGCCTGCTGCATCAGGTAGACGTGCGGCGCGCCGTGGTAGAAGCGTTCGTACTGGTCGTGGCGGGAGGCGAATTCCGAACCCAGCGCGTCCCAGGCCAGTTTGAGCAGTTTGATCCGGCCCTCGGCCGACTGGCCCGGCGCGCGCAGGTGGCGGCTCACCAGCGGGCCCAGCTCCGGGTGGAGCAAGTCCTCGCCCGACGCGGGGAGTTGGATCACCCCACCCCCCGCGAGGAGTTTGATCTCCTGGACCGCCTGCGGATACAGCTCGCCCGCCATGATGCGCTGCGCGAACGAGATGTCCTTGCCGGGCATCACCCCGCCGCGACCGCCGTCGACCTCCTCGTAACTCGCCTCCGCCGCCAGCACGAACGCCTTCGCCTGGGCGACCTTCCCCAGCAGCCGGCCGATCGCCTGGGTGACGGGCGGGAGTTCGTACGTGCCGTTGGACTTCGTCAGCAGGATCGCGATCCCCGCGAGGAATTCGAGCTTGGTCCAGAAGCGCGTCGCCGCCTGGTGCACGAAGTTCACGTACGCCGGTGTCCGCCACCACATGCCGAAGCTCGCGTCGACGTTCCGGTAGGTGAGCACGGACTCCCACGGGACGAACACGTCGTCGCAGACGAGCAGCGCGTCGTTCTCGTCGAAGCGTGACGACAGCGGGTTGTCGAAGACGCTCCGCGCCCTGCCCTCGTAGGAGACACGGGAGATGAAGCTGAGACCGGGGGTGTCGACGGGGATCGAGAAGCAGACCGCGCGCTCCACGTCCCCCGGCGCGAGCGGCTCGATCGTGCCGACGATGACCTCGTTGCCGAAGACCGCCGCCGTGCCGATCATCTTCGCGCCGCGTACGACGATCCCGCCGTCCTTCTCGGCGACGACCCGCACCACCGGGTCGTCCTCGGCCGTCCCGCCCTTCGCGTCGAACGGGGTGCGCGCGCCCTGCGGGTTGGTGATCGTGAAGGTCGGGTACAGGTCGCCGTCGGCGAGCCGCCGGTGGTACGCGAGCGCGTTCGCCGCGCCGTCGAAGCCGTCGGTGGTGAACACGCCCGGCGCCGCCGCGAATCCGGCCGCGCCGCCCGCCATGTAGTCCGGCGTACGCCCCAGGAAGCCGTAACTCGCCTCGGCCCACACCTTGTACGCCCGCCGCCGCGCGACCAGGTCCTCGTATCCGCGCGGCACCGCGAACGCGCGGTGCGCGCCGTCACGCGTCAGCACAGGCGTGTGCGCGGAGTCGTGCGCCAGGTCGTAGAGCCGGGCGATGGATCCCGCGGTGTTACGGAACGCCGGATGCCGTGTGATGTCCTCGACCCGCTCGCCGTCGAGCCACACCGTGCGGCCGTCGCGGAGCGACTCCAGATACTCCTGACCCGATCTGGTCAACACTTCTCCTCATACGGACACGGATACGGACAGGCACGGGGACACGGATCAAAACGATTCATGCGGCACACCAAGCACATGCGGAACGCTGCTCCCACTTCCCTGAGAGCCTTCCCTGGCGCAAGCGCCGTCAGCAATGAACGACCGTCCAGCGGTCCTTAATAACCGGCCAGACCGCGACATCGGCGGCCCCTACGCCGCGGGCACCGCACCGCTGCGGTACTCGCCCGGCGTCTTCTCGAACCACTTGCGAAACGCAAGATGGAAACCGACCGCGCTGCGGTACCCCACCCGCTGCGGCACCGCCGACTGCGGCAGCGACGTCTCGCCCAGCAGCCGTGCCGCCTCCTGCATCCGACGGCCCGTCAGATGCCGGGCCGGCGCCTCCCCCACCAGCTCGCGGAACGCCGCCGTGAACGCCGACCGGGACATGCCGACCTCCCGCGCCAGGGACTCGATCGTCCACGGCTCGGCGAACCGCGTCGCGATGATCACCATCGCCCTGCTGATCCCCGGATGGCTCAGCACCGGCAGCGACGCCGGGTTGTCCGCGATCTCGCGCAGCAGTGGCCGCAGCGCCAGGACCAGCGCCATCTCGAACGCGCGCAGCGTGATGAGGCGGTCGCCGGGGCCGACGGGACGCTGTGTCGACGCCAGCAGCCGCAGCGTGTCGCGCAGCAGCGGTTCGTTGTCCACCTGGGTGCGGTCGAGGACCAGCGCCCACGGCAGCGCCGTGTAGAGACCGGTCGCGGCGCTCGCGTCGTAGTGCAGTCCGGCGCAGAGCAGCCGGCTCTCCGGCCCGCCGCCCTCGATCTTCAACTCGCCCGACGTGCCCGGCAGTCGCTCCGGCAGGACGGCCCCCAGCCGCAGTCCGCCGGTGCGGTCGGGGCGGTCGGAGATGCGGTGCGCGGTGCCGGTGGGGAAGACCGCGAGATCGCCTTCGCGAAGTTCCACCGGCGTCTGGCCCTCGCCGGTGATCCAGCAGCTGCCCTCGACGATGTAGTGGAGGATCGCACAACTCTGCTCGGCGTCGCCCTCGATGGCCCACGGCGCGCTGACGTGCCACCGGCTGTCGAAGACCCCTGTGAGCCGGAGCGGCTTCAGCAGCTCGCTCAGGAGATCGTCACCTTCGCCCTGGATGGGCTTCATCGGTTCCATGGACGATCCTTCAACCCCCGCCCCGGTTTGTTAATTGATCGGCCGAAGCCGCCGCCGCCAGCCTTGTGAAAGAGCCGTCATCGACAGCAGACACACCTTATCGAAGGGCCTTCAGACACATGTCCGATCAGATTCCGATGCGCGTCGCCGTCGTGGGGGCGACCGGGTTCCAGGGCGGTGCCGTGGCCCGTCTGCTGGCCGAGCGCGGACAGCGGGTCCGTACGCTCACCCGGGCCGCCGAGGCGGACCGGCCGCCGCTGCCCGGCGCCTCGTTCGTGGGCGGTGACCTGGACGATCCTCCCGCCGTACGGCGGCTGATGGAGGGCGCGACGCACGCCGCGGTGGTGATGCCGCTGGTGTACGGGACGGAGCAGGTCCGGCGGTACGCCCGTAATGTCGCCGAGGCCGCGCGCGAGGCCGGCATCAAGCGGCTGGTCTACAACGCCAACACCCGGATCCCCCAGCAGTCCACGAATGTGGCCGCCTTCGAGACGCGCCGGATCGCCGAGGAGGAACTGCGGGCCAGCGGTGTGCCGTTGGTGGTGCTGCGCCCGCCGGTCTACCTGGACAATCTGTTCAGCCCGTGGAACGGACCGGCTCTTGTCAGCGAGGGCGTACTGGCCTACCCGCTGCCCGGCGGCTGTTCCGCCGCCTGGATCTCGCACCGCGACCTCGCGGAGGCGGTCTTCGCGGCGCTCACCGTCGACGGTGTGGAGGGCGAGACGTTCGACATCGGCGGCGCGGAGTCGCTGACCGGTGACGAGCTGGCTTCGGCGTTCGGCACGGGGCTCGGCCGTGAGGTGCGCTACCTGTCGCTGCCCCCGACGGTCTTCGAGCAGGCGCTGTCCCAGGTCGCCGGGGCGGAGGCGGCGGCCGGCGTCGCGGGGATCTACCACTACATGGCGACGGGCGAGGACCCGCTGCTGATGGCCGGCGACGGCGGCCGGGCGGCGGACGCGCTCGCCGTCAAGCCGGCGCCGGTGGACGAGTGGGTGACGCGCCAGCCGTGGCAGGTCTGGTCGACGGACGCCGGCTGACCCGTCCACACCCCCAGCCCGCCCCGTTCTCGCGGAAGCCGCCCGTGCGGCCCGCGAGGACGGGGCGCCCGCGTTTCCCGCGCGATACGGCCGGTTCCGGCCAGGGCACCAGAGTTGCCCAGGACTTAACGCGGCGGCGGATTGTGTACCCGAAAATCGTGGGAAGGCTCATCCGGTACGTACGGCAAGCACGCTCGTTTCATCGGACTCCATCGCTTTCCCACCGCTATTGGAGTGAACGCGGACAGGAGCGGCCATGCCCGCAGCCCGCCAGTCACCATCAGAGCAGCTACAAATAACATCAAAGTCAGGCAAAACCTCCTCATCCATTCGACCCGCCCTGCCTGCCCTGCCTGCCACGCCCGCTCAGCCCCCAGGTGATTTCATGATCGGTCGCATTCCCGTCCTGGACGTCCGCCCTCTCGTCAACTGCGGCAAACGCCCCGCCAAGGCGGTGAGCGGAGAGACGTTCCAGGTCACCGCGACCGTCTTCCGTGAGGGCCACGACGCCGTCGGCGCCAACGTCGTCCTGCGGGGCCCGGAGGGCCGCCCGGGCCCCTGGACCCCCATGCGCGAACTGGCCCCCGGCACCGACCGCTGGGGCGCCGACGTCACGCCCACCTCCGAAGGCCGGTGGACGTACAAGGTGGAGGCGTGGAGCGATCCGCTCGCCACCTGGCGCCACGCCGCCGAGATCAAGATCCCGGCCGGGATCGACACGGAGCTGGTCCTGACCGAGGGCGCCGCCCTGTACGAGCGGGCCGCGGCCGGCGTCCCCAAGCGCGATGGCCGCGAGGCGGTCCTGGCCGCCGTGGACGCGCTGCGCGACCGGCGCCGCCCCGCCGCCGCCCGGCTCGCCGCCGCCTTCACCCCGGAGGCCGACGACGCCCTGTCCCGCCACCCGCTGCGCGAACTGGTCTCGGCGTCGAAGCCCGTCAAGCTGCTGGTGGAGCGTGAGCGGGCGCTGTACGGCTCCTGGTACGAGCTGTTCCCACGCTCCGAGGGCGCGGTCCTCACTCCGGGGAAGCCGCCGGTCAGCGGCACGTTCAAGACCGCGGCCGAGCGGCTGCCGGCCGTCGCCGCGATGGGTTTCGACGTCGTCTATCTGCCGCCGATCCACCCCATCGGCACCGCGCACCGCAAGGGCCCCAACAACACGCTCACCCCCGGTCCCGACGACGTCGGCGTCCCGTGGGCGATCGGTTCGGCGGACGGCGGCCACGACGCGATCCACCCCGACCTCGGCACGATCGAGGACTTCGACGCCTTCGTGGCCAAGGCCGCGTCACTGCGCATGGAGATCGCGCTGGACTTCGCGCTCCAGTGCTCGCCCGACCACCCGTGGGTGAAGGAGCACCCCGAGTGGTTCCACCACCGCGCGGACGGCACGATCGCGTACGCGGAGAATCCGCCCAAGAAGTACCAGGACATCTATCCGATCGCCTTCGACCGTGACATGGACGGCCTGGTGGCGGAGACCCTGCGGGTGCTGCGGTACTGGATGGACCACGGCGTGCGGATCTTCCGCGTCGACAATCCGCACACCAAGCCGGTGGTCTTCTGGGAACGGGTGATCGCGGACGTCAACGCCTCGGACCCCGATGTCATCTTCCTGGCCGAGGCGTTCACCCGGCCGGCCATGATGCACACCCTGGGCGCGATCGGCTTCCAGCAGTCGTACACGTACTTCACCTGGCGTACCACCAAGCAGGAGCTGACGGACTACCTCACCGAGCTGTCGGGCGAGGCCGCGTCGTACATGCGCCCGAACTTCTTCGTCAACACGCCCGACATCCTGCACGCCTATCTTCAGGACGGCGGGCGTCCGGCATTCGAGGTACGCGCGGTGCTCGCCGCGACGATGGTGCCGTCCTGGGGCGTCTACGCGGGGTATGAACTCATGGAGAACGCCCCGGTCAAGCCCGGGAGCGAGGAGTATCTGCATTCGGAGAAGTACGAGCTGCGCCCCCGGAACTGGGAATCGGCGGAGCGAGAGGGTCGCACCATCGCCCCGCTCATCACCGCGCTCAACCGGATCAGACGCCGGCACCCGGCGTTGCAGCAGCTGCGCGACATCCACTTCCACCACGCCGACAACGACGCCGTCATCGCCTACAGCAAGCGCTCGGGCCCGGACGTCGTGCTGATCGTCGTGAACCTCGATCCGCACCACACCCAGGAGGCGACGGTCTCGTTGGACATGCCGCGGCTCGGCCTCGACTGGCACGAGACCGCCCCGGTGCGCGACGAGCTCACCGGAGAGATCTACCACTGGGGCAGGGCCAACTACGTGCGCCTGGAGCCGGGTGTGACACCCGCGCACATCGTCGTTCTGCGACCGTCCCCGCCGATCGGAGGGTCACCCACACAATGATCATCAATGAGCCCGTCCACGACATGTTCGAGGACACTCCCGCGAAGGACCGTGACCCCGACTGGTTCAAACGAGCCGTCTTCTACGAGGTCCTGGTGCGCTCGTTCCAGGACAGCAACGGCGACGGCGTCGGAGACCTCAAAGGCATCACCGCCAAACTGGACTATCTCCAGTGGCTCGGTGTCGACTGTCTCTGGCTGCCGCCGTTCTTCAAGTCCCCGCTGCGTGACGGCGGTTACGACGTCTCCGACTACACCGCCGTCCTGCCCGAGTTCGGCGACCTCGCCGACTTCGTGGAGTTCGTCGACGCCGCCCACCAGCGCGGCATGCGCGTGATCATCGACTTCGTCATGAATCACACCAGCGACCAGCACAACTGGTTCCAGGAGTCGCGCAAGGACCCCGAAGGCCCGTACGGCGACTACTACGTCTGGGCCGACGACGACAAGCAGTTCCCGGAAGCGCGGATCATCTTCGTCGACACCGAGTCGTCCAACTGGACCTTCGACCCGGTCCGCAAGCAGTACTACTGGCACCGTTTCTTCTCGCACCAGCCGGACCTCAACTACGAGAACCCGGCCGTCCGCGACGAGATCATCTCGGCGCTGCGCTTCTGGCTGGACCTGGGCATCGACGGCTTCCGCCTCGACGCCGTGCCGTACCTCTACCAGGAGGAGGGCACCGACTGCGAGAACCTTCCCGCGACCCACGCCCTGCTGCGCGAGGTCCGCGAGATCGTCGACACGCACTACCCGGACACCGTGCTGCTCGCCGAGGCCAACCAGTGGCCGGAGGACGTCGTCGACTACTTCGGCGACTACGCCAAGGGCGGCGACGAGTGCCACATGGCGTTCCACTTCCCCGTGATGCCGCGGATCTTCATGGCCGTACGGCGCGAGTCGCGCTACCCGGTCTCGGAGATCCTGTCCAAGACCCCGGCGATCCCGACCGGCTGCCAGTGGGGCATCTTCCTGCGCAACCACGACGAGTTGACCCTCGAAATGGTCACGGACGAAGAGCGCGACTACATGTACGCGGAGTACGCCAAGGACCCGCGGATGCGCGCCAACATCGGCATCCGGCGCCGGCTGGCCTCCCTGCTGGACAACGACCGCAACCAGATCGAGCTGTTCACCGCTCTGTTGCTGTCGCTGCCCGGCTCCCCGATCCTCTACTACGGGGACGAGATCGGGATGGGCGACAACATCTGGCTCGGCGACCGCGACGCGGTGCGCACCCCGATGCAGTGGACCCCGGACCGGAACGCGGGCTTCTCGTCCTGCGATCCCGGCCGGCTCTACCTGCCGACGATCATGGACCCGGTCTACGGCTACCAGGTCACCAACGTCGAGGCCGCGATGGCGTCGCCGTCGTCGCTGCTGCACTGGACCCGCCGCATGATCGAGATCCGCAAGCAGAACCCGGCCTTCGGGCTCGGCTCGTACACGGAACTGCCGTCGACCAATCCGGCGGTGCTCGCGTTCCTGCGCGAGGCGCCGTCGCAGGACGGCAACGGTGACGACCTGGTGCTCTGCGTGCACAACTTCTCACGCTTCGCACAGCCCACCGAGCTGGATCTGCGGGCGTTCAGCGGGCGTCATCCGGTGGAGCTGATCGGCGGGGTGCGCTTCCCGGCGATCGGCGACTGGCCCTATCTGCTGACGCTGGCGGGCCACGGTTTCTACTGGTTCCGGCTCCGGCAGGACCCCGCGCCGGCCTGACGCCGAACATCAGGACCGAAGGCGAACAACTGCGGGGCGGTCGGTTACCGCCGCCCCGCACGGGGCACCATCCCCGACATCGAGTGGTCCGGTGGTCCGTAGGAACGGGCTGGACACGCCCAGACGGTCCGTACGGGCCATCCTCACCCGACACGTCCCGCACAGCCGGACTCCGTTGCCGCAATCCGGGACACTCTGCGCATCCTGTGGTGTGCCCCGGGGAAAGGACGCGATGCCATGTCGAAGGCTGCATCCACCCGGAGCTCACCAAGCCCCGGTGCGGCGCTCCCGCCCGCCACGGCCGCCACGCTGGTCGCCTCACTCGCGCCACTGCTCCACGAGTGGCTGCCGCGCCAGCGCTGGTTCGCGGGCAAGGGCCGCCCCATCACGGGCTTCGCCGCCGTCACCGCCACCGAGCTGATGCCGCCCGCCGCCGCGGGCCCCGGGCCCGGACTGCTCCATCTGCTGGTGCGCGTCGAGCAGCGCGCCACCCCCGACCTGGACGCGCCGCCCGTCCCCGTCCCGCCCACCGACGACTGCTACCAGCTGCTGCTCGGCGTACGCTCCACGCTGCCGCCGCACCTGACCGCCGCGCGCATCGGCATCGTCGACACGGGGCCGCTGACCGGCCGGGTCGTCTACGAGGCGCTGCACGACCCGCGCCTGGCCGACCTGCTGCTGGAGCGGCTGCGCTCCCCCGGCGCGCTGGGGCCGCTGCGCTTCGACCGGGCCGTCGAGATCCGGTCGGGGCTCGTGCCGCGCCTGCTCGGCGCCGAGCAGTCGAACTCCTCCGTCGTGTACGGCGAGGAGTACATCCTCAAGATCCTGCGCCGGG
>NZ_MDCR01000248.1 GCF_001723055.1 Streptomyces niveus | reverse complement strand
GCGGGCCGGGCGCCTGAGTACGGGTACTCAGGCGCCCGGCCCGCCGCGCGCGCAGGATCGGTTGCATGCTCTGGTCCGATCCTGAGAACGAACCTCCCAAGGAGATGCGGGACATGCAGGCGATGATGCGTCGCGCCGGCATGATCCTCTCCTTCGCGATGGTTCTCTGGATGATCGTCTCCGGCATCCGCTGAGGCCGTGACCACGCCTCGGGCCGCGTTTCCGGACGGGTGTCGCGTCGTTGAGCGGGGCGTACGGGCCCGGTACCGCCTCCGGGCGTGAGCTGCCCTCCCCGGAGAGTCCATGACTGTGTCCCAGGTGATCGTCGTCTCACTGCCGGGCAGCGGTACTCCGCTGCTGGCCGACCTCACGTCCGCGCTCGGCTATCTCTCGTACGGCACGATGAGCGCCGCCCCGGCCGTCGGCGGCCGGACCGCCGGCACCCCCGAACTCGTCGCGATGCGCCCGCTGCTGACGGCCGCCCACGGCGAGGACGAGGCCGAGCTGCTGCTCAAGCGCGGCGCCGAGGACCGGGAGGTGCTCGACTCGGCCTTCCGGGACGCGGCCGGCGCGCTGTGGCGGGTGTGGTGGATGCGGCTGGGCCAGCCGGTCGCCGTGGCCTCACCCGCCGATCCGGGGCTGGAGGGCCGGCTGGCCCGGCTGCCGGACGCCGAGCTGCCCGGCCTGCTGCCGGGCCGCGGCTGCTGGTACGTCGACAGCCTCGACCTGCGGCGGGCGGACGCGGGCCTGCTGCGCGCCTGGCACAACGGCGGTCAGCCGCCCATCGTCTTCCACCACCGGGACGTCCGGGACCGGATCATCAGCCAGCTCCGGTCGCTGTCCCGGCCGGGCGACCCTGCGGGGTTCCCGCCGGAGCACCTCATCTACCGCGACATCGTCGGCGCGCTGCCCACGATGGAAGCGAAGATCACCTTCGCGCTGACGGACCCTGGCTTCCCGGGGATCGAGGAGGCCAGGCGCTGCCAGTGGCTGCTGCACCACCCGGCGGTCACGGTGATCACCCACGAGAATCTGGCCGGTCCCGGCCACGGGGGTACGGCGGCGGGCCGCGAGCGGGCCGTGGCGCAGCTCCTGGAGGTCGCCGGGCTGACCCCGGCCTCGGCGGGGCCCGCCGTCTCCGCCCAACTCGCCCGCGAGGACGACGACTTGACGGTCGGCCAGTGGCGGGGTCTCTTCACCCCCGCCCATGAGCGGCTGCTCGACCGGCGCCACGGCGACCTGCTGACCACGCACACGGGCACGCACACGGCGACGTCCGCGACCGCGCGGGCCACACCGAGCCCGTCCGGCGACTGAGGGCGGGCCCTGGAAGCGGGCGCCCCGGCCCGGTGACTACCCTGCTCGTCATGACCGATCAGCGCCGCCGCCTCGTCCTCGCCTCCGCATCGCCCGCCCGTCTCGGACTGCTCAGGCAGGCCGGCCTCGCGCCCGAGGTGATCGTCAGCGGCGTGGACGAGGACGCGCTGTCGGCCGCCACGCCCGCCGCCCTGGCGCGGGTGCTGGCCGAGGCCAAGGCCGTCGCCGTGGCCGCCCGCCCGGAGGCCGCGGGCGCGCTGATCGTCGGCTGCGACTCGGTGCTGGAGCTGGACGGCGAGGCCCACGGCAAGCCCGGCGACGCCGAGACGGCCACGGCCCGCTGGAAGGTGATGCGCGGCCGGTCGGGGGTGCTCCAGACCGGGCACTGCGTGATCGACACGGTGACCGGGCGCAGCGTGTCCCGGACCGGCTCGACCGTGGTCAGGTTCGGTGAGCCGACGGACGCGGAGATCGCGGCGTACGTGGCGACGGGTGAACCCCTGCACGTGGCGGGGGCGTTCACGCTGGACGGCTTCGGGGCGCCGTTCGTGGAGACGATCGACGGCAACCACGGGAACGTACTCGGGCTGTCGATGCCCCTGCTGCGCGCGCTGCTGGCCGAGCACGACGTGGCCGTCACCGATCTCTGGGCCTGAGAAGCCGTCGCACACCGCGGGCGCTCAGGCCGCGGAGGGCCCCGTCCCGGCCGGCGCCGCGGCGGCCGGCCCACCGGGCTCCGCCCGCTCGGCGTAGGCGATCAGCGTCAGCACGATGAGCCCCAGCACGACCATCATGAACAGGAACGCCGCCCAGCCCACCAGCCCGACCGCCAGCGCGCCGAGCACCGCGTGCAGGATCGCGCAGCTGATCAGGACGGGCCGGGCGACCCGGCCGAACCCCCGGTCGGTGATCGCCGCGCGCACCAACAGGGCGGCGCAGCAGACCAGATAGAGGCCGAGGCCGAAGCCCGCACCCCAGGTCCCGGTGGACATGGCGTCCGGGTCGAGTCCGGCGAGGGACATCTGCTGGTTGTCGACGACGGTGGCCATCACCCCGTTGACGAAAACGAAGCCGACGGCCTCCGCGAGCAGCACGATCGCCGCCACCCACGCCACGGGTCTGCGCACCACGGCACCCACCTCTTCCCCTGTTACCCCAAGTACGGACGGCATCGGGAAGGCTACTCACCGGTAAACCCCCGGACAAGGGCCCGGGCAGAGGCAAAGAATCCGGCAGGCGTTAGTGGGATCTCAACAAAGAATCGCGAGACGCGCCGGGGCGCACTGACAGAGACCTTGACCACATCCGGCGATTACTGTGCCGTTGAGAGTCCCGGCGTACCCTGGCGTCACAAGGGATTTCGCGACTTGAGCGGGCCTCGGATCACACTGCGTGTGGGCAAGCTCACCACTGGGGACGGGTCGAGCGGTCGTGTCGGCAGTCCCTAAACTCTGCTTGTTTCCAGGAGGGAGCCATCGTGCGCAAGGTGCTCATCGCCAATCGTGGCGAAATCGCTGTCCGTGTTGCTCGTGCGTGCCGGGACGCCGGGATCGGCTCGGTGGCTGTGTACGCGGACCCGGACCGGGACGCGTCGCATGTGCGCGCGGCCGACGAGGCGTTCGCCCTGGGTGGTGACACCCCCGCCGCCAGCTATCTGGACATGGCCAAGGTGCTCCAGGCGGCCAAGGACTCCGACGCCGACGCCATCCACCCCGGCTACGGATTCCTGTCGGAGAACGCGGAGTTCGCGCAGGCGGTCCTCGACGCGGGGCTGACCTGGATCGGTCCGCCGCCGCAGGCCATCCGCGACCTCGGTGACAAGGTCGCCGCCCGGCACATCGCCCAGCGCGCCGGTGCCCCGCTGGTCGCGGGCACCCCCGACCCGGTCTCCGGCGCCGACGAGGTCGTGGCGTTCGCCAAGGAGCACGGCCTGCCGATCGCGATCAAGGCCGCCTTCGGCGGTGGCGGACGCGGTCTGAAGGTCGCCCGCACGCTGGAGGAGGTCCCCGAGCTGTACGACTCCGCGGTCCGCGAGGCCGTGGCGGCGTTCGGGCGCGGTGAGTGCTTCGTGGAGCGCTACCTCGACAAGCCCCGGCACGTGGAGACCCAGTGCCTGGCCGACACCCACGGCAACGTGGTCGTCGTCTCCACCCGTGACTGCTCGCTCCAGCGCCGCCACCAGAAGCTCGTGGAGGAGGCCCCGGCGCCTTTCCTCTCCCCGGCGCAGAACGAGAAGCTGTACGCGGCGTCCAAGGCGATCCTGAAGGAAGCCGGCTACGTCGGCGCCGGCACGGTCGAGTTCCTCGTCGGCACCGACGGCACGATCTCCTTCCTTGAGGTCAACACCCGCCTCCAGGTGGAGCACCCGGTCACCGAGGAGGTCACCGGCATCGACCTCGTACGCGAGATGTTCCGCATCGCCGACGGCGAGGAGCTGGGCTACGACGACCCGGCGGTCCGCGGCCACTCGTTCGAGTTCCGTATCAACGGCGAGGACCCCGGGCGCGGGTTCCTCCCGGCCCCGGGCACCGTGACCCTCTTCAGCCCGCCGACCGGTCCCGGTGTGCGCCTGGACGCGGGTGTGGAGACCGGCTCGGTCATCGGCCCGGCCTGGGACTCCCTCCTGGCCAAGCTGATCGTCACCGGCGCCACCCGCGAGCAGGCGCTCCAGCGCGCGGCGCGTGCGCTGGGCGAGTTCCAGGTCGAGGGCATGGCCACGGCCATCCCCTTCCACCGCGCGGTCGTCACCGACCCGGCCTTCACCGCGGACCCGTTCACGATCCACACCCGGTGGATCGAGACCGAGTTCGTCAACACCATCCCCGCCTTCACCGCCCCCGGCGACGGGGACACCGACGACGAGCCCGGCCGCGAGACGGTCGTGGTCGAGGTCGGCGGCAAGCGCCTGGAGGTCTCGCTGCCCTCCAGCCTCGGTATGAGCCTGGCCCGCACGGGCCTCGCCGCCGGCGCCCGCCCCAAGCGCCGCGCCACGAAGAAGGCCGGCTCGGCGGCATCGGGCGACACGCTCGCCTCGCCGATGCAGGGCACGATCGTGAAGGTGGCGGTCGAGGAGGGACAGCAGGTCGAGGAGGGTGACCTGGTGGTCGTG
The DNA here is from genome assembly GCF_001723055.1 of Streptomyces niveus. Taxonomy (GTDB): domain Bacteria; phylum Actinomycetota; class Actinomycetes; order Streptomycetales; family Streptomycetaceae; genus Streptomyces; species Streptomyces niveus. The sequence goes on along the minus strand of NZ_MDCR01000248.1, from coordinate 14,926 downwards.
CTGGAGGCCATGAAGATGGAGCAGCCCCTCAACGCCCACCGCGCGGGCACGATCAAGGGCCTCACCGCCGAGATCGGCGCGTCGCTCACCTCGGGCGCGACGATCTGCGAGATCAAGGACTGACCCAGCCACACCCCGACGGCCCCGCCCGGCACGACCGGCGGGGCCGTCGGCGTACGCGGCGGTGTGTACGCTCCGCCGCCGCCGGGGACACGGGGCCGGCGCCCGGCCCCCGCCCGCCGGGCGGGCCTTCGCGGGCACGCCCGAGGCCCGTGTCCGGTGGCATCCTGGGGAGCACACCGACACACCAGCCACAGGAAGGACCGCGATGGCGAGCAGCAGCAGCGGCGCGCCGCCCCGGCCCATGCGTGCCGACGCGCGGCGGAACTACGAGCGGGTGCTCGGCGAGGCCCGTGCCGCGTTCGCCGAACACGGCACGGACGCCTCGCTGGAGGATGTGGCGCGCCGCGCCGGAGTCGGCATCGGCACGCTGTACCGGCACTTCCCCACCCGTCAGGCCCTGATGAGCGCCGTGTTCCAGGAAGCGCTCGCCGACCTGCTCGACCGCTCGCGTGAACTCGCGGGCTCCGACCGGCCCTGCCACGCCCTGGTGGCCTGGCTGCGCGCGCTCATCACCCACGCGGGTGAGTACCGTGGCCTCTCCCGCGCGCTCATGTCGGCCTCGTACGACGCGAGTTCGGGCCTGACACAGTGCAGCACGAAGCTTCGTACGGCGGGTGAACTGCTGCTCGTACGGGCGCAGATGAGCGGGGACGTACGGGCGGACACGTCCATCGACGACCTGATGCAGCTGACGAACGCCATCGCGCTCGCCGCCGAACAGGCGCCGGACGACCCGGAGTTGGCCGACCGGCTACTGACACTGACCCTGACCGGGCTCAGGCCCTGTCCGGGTTGAGTGGCCCGTAGCCCTGTCAGCGGCGGCGCAGATCCGCGACCCGTGCGCGTTCTCCGGGCTGTTCGGCCAGCGCCCCGGCGCTTCGCAGCGCCTGCGGTCCCGGCCCGCCGCCGCCGTGCGTACGGCGCTGTCCGGGCAGCGCGGTGTCCCGTCGGGGCCGGTGCCCCGGCGGGGCCGCGTCACCGCCGGACCCCGATCCGGCGGCGCCCGCCACCGTGATCTGTACGCCCTGGTCGGCGAGGGCCTGGAGTTCGGTCGCCGCACGGTCGTCGTGGGCCGGCGGGTCGTCGGTGACCAGCCGGGTGATGACGTCCGTCGGCACCGTCTGGAACATCGTGTCGGTGCCGAGCTTGGTGTGGTCGGCGAGCACCACGACCTCGGCCGCCGCCTGCACCAGCGCCCGATCGACGCTGGCGGAGAGCATGTTGGAGGTGGACAGGCCCCGCTCCGCGGTGAGCCCGCTCCCGGACAGGAACGCGCGGGAGACCCGTAGCCCCTGGAGCGACTGCTCGGCACCGCTGCCGACCAGCGCGTAGTTGGAGCCGCGCAGCGTGCCGCCGGTCATGACGACCTCGACCCGGTTGGCGTGGGCCAACGCCTGTGCGACCAGCAGGGAGTTGGTGACGACGGTCAGTCCGGGGATCCGCGCGAGCCGGCGGGCCAGCTCCTGCGTGGTCGTACCGGCGCCGACCACCACGGCCTCGCCTTCTTCGACGAGACTCGCGGCGAGATCGGCGATGGCCGTCTTCTCCGCCGTGGCGAGATGGGATTTTTGCGGAAAGCCGGATTCTCGCGTGAATCCGCCCGGCAGTACCGCACCGCCGTGCCGGCGGTCGAGGAGTCCTTCGGCCTCCAACGCCCGCACGTCCCGGCGTACGGTCACTTCTGAGGTCTGGACGACGCGGGCGAGCTCACGGAGCGACACGGCTCCGTTGGCGCGCACCATTTCGAGGATTAACTGGCGACGTTCTGCAGCGAACACGAAACTGACAGTAACCCGGTCCGCCGCCCGCTTTCAGCGCTTCACGCCGAAAAACGGAAGGTGAACGTGCGGGGCGGCGCCAAGTGGTATAGGAGCGCGGTCAGGTGACCCGCGTACGCCCCATGACCTGGGTCAACCCTCGTCGTCGCTCTTACGGCTGTGCAACTGCCGTGCCACCTCGGCGATCGAGCCCGACAGAGAGGGGTACACAGTGAAAGCGTTTGCGATCTGTTCGACGGTCATATTGTTGTCGACCGCGATCGAGATGGGATGAATCAGTTCGCTGGCGCGCGGCGCGACGACCACACCGCCGACGACGATCCCGGTGCCGGGACGACAGAGGATCTTGACGAAACCGTCCCTGATGCCCTGCATCTTGGCGCGGGGGTTACGCAGCAGCGGCAGCTTGACGACGCGCGCGTCGATCTTCCCGCTGTCCACGTCCGACTGGCTGTAGCCGACGGTCGCGATCTCGGGGTCGGTGAAGACGTTCGACGAGACGGTCTTGAGGTTGAGCGGGGCGACCGCGTCGCCGAGGAAGTGGTACATCGCGATCCGGCCCTGCATCGCGGCGACCGAGGCGAGCGCGAAGATGCCGGTCACGTCGCCCGCCGCGTACACGCCGGGCGCGGACGTGCGCGAGACCCGGTCGGTCCAGATGTGCCCCGAGTCCTTGACCCGGACCCCGGCCTCCTCCAGGCCCATGCCCTCGGCGTTCGGGATGGCGCCGACCGCCATGAGGCAGTGCGTGCCGGAGATGACCCGGCCGTCGGCGAGGGTCACCTCGACGCGGTCGCCGACGCGCTTGGCGGACGCGGCGCGGGAGCGCGACATCACGTTCATGCCGCGCCGCCGGAAGACGTCCTCCAGCACGGCGGCGGCGTCCGGGTCCTCGCCGGGCAGCACCCGGTCGCGGGAGGAGACCAGCGTGACGCGCGAGCCGAGCGCCTGGTAGGCGCCGGCGAACTCGGCGCCGGTGACACCGGATCCGACCACTATCAGCTCTTCGGGCAGCTCGTCGAGGTCGTACACCTGCGTCCAGTTGAGGATGCGCTCGCCGTCGGGCAGCGCGTCCGGGATCTCGCGCGGGTGCGCGCCGGTCGCGATCAGCACGGCGTCGGCGGTCAGTGACTCCTCCGTGCCGTCGGCCGAGGTCACGATCACCTGGCGGGAGCCGTCGGTGGCCTGCCGGCCGTCGAGCCGGCCCCGGCCGCGCAGCACGCGGGCGCCGGCCCGGGTCACGGACGCGGTGATGTCGTGCGACTGGGCGAGCGCGAGGCGCTTGACCCGTCGGTTGACCTTGCCGAGGTCCACGCCGACGACGCGGGCGGCCTGTTCGAGCGGCGGGGTGTCGTCGGCGACGATGATGCCCAGCTCCTCGTAAGAGGAGTCGAACGTGGTCATCACCTCGGCCGTCGCGATGAGGGTCTTGGACGGTACGCAGTCGGTGAGCACCGAGGCCCCGCCGAGGCCGTCGCAGTCCACGACGCTCACCTCGGCGCCGAGCTGTGCGGCCACCAGGGCCGCCTCGTATCCGCCGGGTCCGCCGCCGATGATCACGATCCGGGTCACGAAAAAGTCCGCCTCGCGTATGTCGAACCCGACCCGTCTGCCGTCCCGGCCGGGAGTCCGGGGAGCCCCCGGAGGATGCAGTACGTACGCCATTGTCCCGCACTCTTCAAGCTGCTTCGCCCCGGGTCCCCCGGCCGGTCCCCCCACCGCGGCCCGAACGGGCGGCGGACCGGCGGCGGACGGGCCGCGTCCATGGGATTCACCGGGCACGCGCGTACCTCCCGTACCCTCGTCCCCATGTCGCTCTACGCCGCGTACGCCGGCAACCTCGACGCGCGGCTGATGTCCCGCCGCGCCCCGCACTCCCCGCTGCGCGGCACCGGCTGGCTCAACGGCTGGCGGCTCACCTTCGGTGGGGAGCAGATGGGCTGGGAGGGTGCGCTGGTCACCCTCGTGGAGGCACCTCGCTCGCAGGTCTTCGTGGCGCTGTACGACATCGCGCCCATGGACGAGGACTCGATGGACCGCTGGGAGGGTGTCGGCCTCGACATATACCGGCGGATGCGGGTGCGCGTGGACACGCTGGACGGCAAGGAGCCGGCCTGGCTGTACGTCCTGAACGGGTACGAGGGCGGGCTGCCCTCCGCGCGCTATCTCGGCGAGCTGGCCGAGGCGGCGGAGTCGGCGGGTGCGCCGCATGACTATGTGATGGAACTGCGAAAGCGCGCGTGCTGAACCGTCACCCCACCCGCACGGGGACGGCCGCGCCCGCGAGGTGACGGCCGTCACGGTCGCGGTGGCCGCGAACGGCCGCTGACCGGCGGGTTCGTCGGAAACGACAACACAACGATCCGAAGACCGTGCGCTCGATCATCTACGCGCGTAGGGCAGGAACGGTTACCCTCGTCCGCGTGAACGCATCTGTAATCCCGGCCTCGGCCGACGGATCCGCCGACCCCCACGCCGCCGCCTCCGCAGCCGCGGTGCGCCTGCGCGAGCTCACCGGCGCCGAGACCCATGACGTCGCCCTGGTGATGGGCTCCGGCTGGGCACCCGCCGTCGCCGCGCTGGGAGCACCCGAGGCCGAGTTCCCGGTGACCGAGCTGCCGGGCTTCCCTCCGCCGGTCGTCGAAGGACACGGCGGGACGATCCGCAGTTACGAGATCGCCGAGAAGCGCGCGCTGGTCTTCCTGGGCCGTACGCACTACTACGAGGGCCGCGGCGTCGCGGCCGTCGCGCACGGTGTCCGTACGGCGGTCGCCGCCGGCTGCAAGACGATCGTGCTGACGAACGGCTGCGGCGGGCTGCGCGAGGGCATGCGCCCCGGGCAGCCCGTGCTGATCAGCGACCACATCAATCTGACGGCCGCGTCGCCGATCGTGGGCCCGAACTTCGTGGACCTCACCGACCTGTACTCGCCGCGGCTGCGCGCGCTGTGCAAGGAGGTGGACCCGGACCTCGAAGAGGGTGTGTACGTCCAGTTCCCCGGCCCGCACTACGAGACGCCCGCCGAGATCAACATGGTCCGCGTGCTGGGCGGCGACCTCGTCGGCATGTCCACCGTGCTGGAGGCCATCGCCGCGCGTGAGGCGGGCGCGGAGGTGCTGGGCATCTCGCTGGTGACGAACCTGGCGGCGGGGCTTTCGGGCGAGCCGCTGAACCACGAGGAAGTCCTCCAGGCGGGCCGTGACTCGGCCACGCAGATGGGCGCCCTGCTGGCGCGGGTGCTTGAGCGGATCTGAGCGGTACACCAGATCCGGCCGGGCACCGGCCCCGGCCGACACGGTCCGACCCCGGATGAACGCGCGCGCCGAAGGCGCCGCCCCGGGTCCAGGAAGGGGAACGCACAGTGCAGCAGGACCTCATCGCGCGGGCCGAGGCATGGCTGGCCGAGGACCCGGACGGCGATACGCGGGACGAGATGCGGGCACTCATCGACGCCGCCGCCGGCGCCGGTGATCCGGACGCGCTCGCCGAACGGTTCAGCGGCACGCTCCAGTTCGGCACGGCCGGGCTGCGCGGCGAACTGGGCGCCGGGCCGATGCGGATGAACCGCTCGGTGGTCATCCGCGCCGCCGCCGGGCTCGCGGCGTACCTCAAGGCCACCGGGCAGGGCGGCGGCCTCGTCGTCGTCGGCTACGACGCCCGTCACAAGTCGGCCGACTTCGCGCGCGACACCGCCGCCGTGATGACCGGCGCGGGGCTGCGCGCCGCCGTGCTGCCGCGTCCGCTGCCGACGCCGGTGCTGGCCTTCGCCATCCGGCATCTCGGCGCCGTGGCCGGCGTGGAGGTCACCGCCAGCCACAACCCGCCGCGCGACAACGGTTACAAGGTCTACCTGGGCGACGGCTCCCAGATCGTGCCGCCCATGGACGGCGAGATCGCGGCCGAGATCGCGGCGGTCGGTCCGCTGGACTCGGTGGCGCGCCCCGAGGACGGCTGGGAGGTCCTGGGCGACGAGGTGCTGGCGGCGTATCTGGCGCGCACGGACGCCGTGCTGAGCGCCGGTTCGCCCCGTACGGCACGCGTGGTCCACACGGCGCTGCACGGGGTCGGTACGCAGACGCTGAACGCCGCGTTCGCGCGGGCCGGCTTCCCCGCGCCGGTGCCGGTGCCCGAACAGGCCGAGCCCGACCCGGACTTCCCCACGGTCGCGTTCCCGAACCCGGAGGAGCCGGGCGCGATGGACCTGGCCTTCGCGACAGCCCGCCGCGCGGCGCCCGACGTCATCATCGCGAACGACCCGGACGCGGACCGCTGCGCGGTGGCCGTCCCGGACGACGGTGCCGAAAGCGGCTGGCGGATGCTGCGCGGCGACGAGGTGGGCGCGCTGCTGGCGGCGCACCTGGTGCGCAAGGGCGCGACGGGCGTGTTCGCCGAGTCGATCGTGTCGTCGTCGCTGCTCGGCCGGATCGCGGAGGCGGCGGCGGGGGTCGGTTACGAGGAGACGCTGACGGGCTTCAAGTGGATCGCCCGTGTGGAGGGCCTGCGGTACGGCTACGAGGAGGCGCTCGGCTACTGCGTCGACCCCGACGGCGTACGAGACAAGGACGGCATCACGGCGGCGCTGCTGGTCGCGGAGCTGGTGTCGGAGCTGAAGGAGGAGGGCCGGGGCCTGACGGACCTCCTGGACGACCTGGCGCTCGCCCACGGCCTGCACGCGACGGACCAGCTCTCGGCACGGGTGAAGGACCTGTCCCTGATCCCGGCGGCGATGGACCGGCTGCGCGACCACCCCCCGACAACCCTGGCGGGCCTGACGGTCACCTCGACGGAGGATCTGACGGCCCCCACGTCGTCCCTCCCCCCGACGGACGGCCTGCGCTACCACCTGTCAGGTGCGTACCAGGCCCGGGTGATCGTCCGCCCGAGCGGCACGGAGCCGAAGATCAAGTGCTACCTGGAGATCGTGCTCCCGGTCCCCACCTCGGCGGACCTGCCGTCGGCGCGGGCCCGGGGAGCGGAGCTCCTCACGTCCCTGAAACGCGACCTGGCGCAGGCGGCGGGCATCTGAGCACCGCGACCGCCTGACGTACGGCCCGGCGGGCCGGGGCCTCAGCCCGTCGCGAGCAGGATCACCAGGACCACCAAACCCGCCAGCGCCGGGGCCAGGACCTCGTAGGCCCAGCGGACCTGGGGGTCGCCCTGGGCCTCGGGGCGGGACGCACAGCGTTCCGCCTGGTCACGCAGGCCCGCGACCGTGTGGTCCGCGTCCGCCGTGCGGGCGCGGGAGTCGTTCACGTCCGCGCTCACCGACGTACGGCTGTGCGGGTCGTCGTGCGCGCTCTGCGACTGGCGTCGCGCCGCGCGCTTGCGCTTCCGCAGCGACACCGGCACCGCCCACAGCTGGAACTTCGCGCCGCCCTGGGTGAACACCTCGCTCGAATACCCGGCCCGCACATCCGCCACGGACGCCCACGGCAGCACGACCGTGCGGAACGGGTTCCTGATCCGCAGCCGGTCGTCGTTGGCGAACACCGCCGGGCGGATGGTGAAGGCCACCACGATCGGCACGGCGAGCAGCAGGCCCGCGAGGGCGAGCCAGGGTGTCCTGCCGTGGCCCCGGACCACCGCGTCGATCCCGATCCACGCGCCGAGCGCGAGCAGCAGCGCGCCGCCCGCGATGGCGGCGGGCGACCGGAAGACGCGCTCCGCGTAGGTCGGCTCGGAGGGCTGCTCGGGACTCGTCATGGTTTCGATTCTGCCGTACGCCGCGGACAGCCCCGGCACGACTCCCGCCGGCCGGGCGATCGGGACCGGCCGCCGGGCGGCCTCCCCGCCCTCTTCTCGCCGCGGACCCGATGCCGAGAGACAATTGCCGTACGGGCTCGTGGGACGACGCGGGTCGATTGGCAGGCGAGTGCATGACCGTGAACGAACGGAACGGACAAGGTCAGGGCCGGCCGCCGACGGAAGGGCTGTCGGCGTCGGAGCGTTTGCGCCTCCTCGCCGGGGTCGGCGACGACGTGTCCGAGACGGAGGCGCTGCGGTGCGCGCTGCACCACGCGGTCGCGGGCCTCGGCGGACCGGGTGGGATGGTGCATCTGCGCAGCCCCTGGCAGGGCGCCGGGCTTCGTCTGATGCTCACCGACGGGCTGCCACCGGCCGGTACGCGGCGGTGGCGGGACCTGTCGGGGAAGGACGGGACGGTCCCGGCCCGTGCCGCGCGGAGCGGGGAGTGCGTCTGGCGGCCCGCGCCCGCCTTCGCCGAGGCGTTCTCCCGCGAGAACTCCCCCGAGAACGCCCCTGAGGACTCCCCCGAGCACCCGCCCGTGCTCGCCGGCTGCGGCCTGGCCTCCGTACCGCTGGTCGCGCCGACCGGCCCGCTCGGCCTGATCGGCGTGCTCTCCGTACTGACGCCCCCTGCCGGGGAGCCGACCGCCGAGCAGCGCGGCTTCCTTGAGGAGGTGGCCCGCTGGGCGGGCGGGCATCTGGCGCGCTCCCTGGCGACCCCGCGCGGCACGCACCCCGATCTGTGGCCGGAGCGGCCCGGCGGCTCCCGCCTGCGGCAGGCCCTCAGGGCCGTCAGGGTGGGCGCCTGGGACTGGAACATCCGGACCGGCGTGCTGAACTGGGACGAGGCCGCGATGACGGTGCTCGGCGTCGATCCGGCCACTTTCGATCACCGCATCGAGACCTGGGTCAATCTGGTCCATCCCGAGGATCTGCCCTGGGTGATGGCCGAGACCGACGAGGCGATCCGCACCCTGAGTGTGTACAGCGTGGAGTACCGCGTATGCCGTCCGGACGGGACGTCCGGCTGGGCCCAGGCGCGTGCCCGGGTGATCCTCGGTGAGGACGGGGAGCCCTTCCACATGGTCGGCACCGTGTGGGACACGACGCAGACCCATGCCGCCCGCGAATCCGTGGACCACGCGCTGCGGCACATGAGCGACGGATTCCTCGCGGTCGACGCCGGCTGGCGGGTCACTTTCATCAACATCGAGGCCAAACGCGCGCTCGGCTCCTCGCCCGAACTGCTCGGCCGGGTGCTCTGGGACATCCCCTTCGCCCGCGCGTCCGGTCTCAAGGAGAAGTGCAGGCAGGCCGTCACGGAGAAGCGACCGGTCGGTCTCGACCTGAAGTCACCGGCCGACCAGCGCTGGTACCACCTGCGTCTGGTCCCCGTACCGAGCGGCCTGACCGTCTACCTCACCGACGTCACCGAGAAGCGGGCGCGCGAGGCCGAGCGCACGGCGGCCGAACGGGCCGCCGCCGAACGGTCCGCGAGCATCGCCGAGTTGACCACGGCGCTCGCGGAGGCGATCACCACGGACGAGGTGGTGAAGGCCGTCGCCGAGCACGTCATCCAGCCGTTCCGCGCCACCGGTCTGGTCATCGTCGCCGTCGAGGGCGATCGCACCCGGCTGGTCGGCTCCGTCGGCTATCCGGACGCGGACCTCAAACGGATCGTCTCGTACCCGCTCACCGCGAAAACCCCCACGTCGGACGTGCTCAACAACCGCGCTCCGCTGTTCGTCTCCTCCGTGGCGGAGATACGGGCGCGCTACCCCGCGCTGGCCGATGTCCCCACCCCGGGACGTCAGGCGTGGGCGTTCCTGCCGCTGATCGCCTCGGGGCGGTCCACGGGCTGCTTCGTCCTCTCCTTCGACAAGCCGCGGCTGCTCACCGGCGAGGAGCGCACCCTGCTCGTCGCGCTCAGCGGGCTCGTCGCGCAGGCCCTGGAGCGGGCCCGGCTGTACGACTCCGAGCATCTGCGGGCCAAGGAGCTCCAGCGCGGTCTGCTCCCCCGGCACCTGCCGTCGCCGCCCGCCGCCACGGCCGCCGCCCGCTATCTGCCCGCCGACCGGCGCCTCGAGGTCGGCGGTGACTGGTACGACCTGATACCGCTGTCGGCCGAGCGGGTGGCCCTGGTCATCGGGGACGTGATGGGGCACGGTCTGTCCGAGGCGGCGACCATGGGGCGGCTGCGGACCGCCGTACGCACACTCGCGGATCTCGAACTGCCGCCGGACGAGATCCTCGGCCACCTCAACGATCTCGTCAGCGATCTCGGCGACGACTTCTACGCGACCTGCCTCTACGCGGTCTACGACCCCACCAGCCGCACCTGCGTCTTCGCGAGCGCGGGCCATCTTCCGCCGGTCGTGGTCCATCCCGACCACACGGTGCGTGTCTCGGAGATTCCCACCAACTCGCCGCTCGGCGCCGCCACCCCGCCCTTCGACACCGTCGAGTTCGCGGTGCCCGACGGCAGTCTGCTGGTCCTGTTCACCGACGGACTGGTGGAGGCGTCCGACCGGGACGTCGATCAGGGCATGGACCAGCTCACCCGGGTGCTCACCGCCGCCGTGAGCGCGGACGGCCCCGAGGGCAGGCACGACACCGACGAGACCGGCCGCGGCCCGAGCCTGGAGGATCTGTGCGACACCGTCGTCTCCGCCCTGCTGCCGACCGGGGAGCAGACCGGTGACGACGCCGTCCTGTTCATCGCCAGGCTGCGCCGGCTGGCCGCCGACGACATCGCCTCCTGGTCGCTGCCGCAGGACCCGGTCGCCGCCGGGCAGGCGCGGGAGCACATCCGTACCCAGCTCGACGCCTGGGACCTCGACGACCTGGCCATGACCACCGAACTGCTCGCCAGCGAGCTGGTCAGCAATGTGATCCGGCACGCACAGGGCCCGGTCCGGCTGCGGCTGCTGCGCGGGCGGACGCTGGTGTGCGAGGTCTCGGACGGCAGTCTCACCACACCGCACGTCCGCCGGGCCTCCGCCACCGACGAGAGCGGCCGTGGGCTCCAGCTCGTGTCGGCCCTGTCACAGCGCTGGGGCGCCCGTTACACCGCGTCGGGCAAGTCCATCTGGACCGAGCAGCCGCTGCCCACTGCGCCGCCCGCCGCCGCCTGACGGCCGACGCCGCCGGATCGGCCTCCTTGGGATGCAGCCCAGGCCCCCACCCCCTGTACATGCTGCTACGCGCGTAGATATGCTCATGTGGTGACCATGCCCACGACTGCACCCTCGCCCACAGGCTCCGCCGTGGGCGGTGCCCCCCTCGCCGACGTGACCTCGTCCGACAGTTCGCTGCGCCGGTTCCTCCACGGACTGCCGGGCGTCGACGCCGTCGGCCTGGAGGCGCGCGCCGCCTCGCTCGGTACGCGCTCGATCAAGACGACGGCCAAGGCGTACGCCATCGACCTGGCCATCTCGATGATCGACCTGACGACCCTGGAAGGCGCCGACACGGCCGGCAAGGTCCGGTCGCTCGCCGCCAAGGCCCTGCACCCGGACCCGACCGACCGCACCGTCCCGACGACGGCCGCGCTCTGCGTCTATCCGGACATGGTGCCCACGGCCGTCGCCTCCCTCGCCGGGAGCGACGTGAAGGTCGCCTCCGTCGCGACCGCCTTCCCGGCCGGCCGTGCGGCCCTGGCCGTGAAGCTCGCCGACGTACGGGACGCCGTCGCCGCCGGTGCCGACGAGATCGACATGGTGATCGACCGCGGCGCGTTCCTCGCGGGGCACTATCTGAAGGTGTACGAGGAGATCGTGGCCGTGAAGGCCGAGTGCGGCGCCGCCCGCCTCAAGGTCATCTTCGAGACCGGTGAGCTGTCCACGTACGACAACATCCGCCGCGCCTCCTGGCTCGGCATGGTCGCCGGCGCGGACTTCATCAAGACGTCGACCGGCAAGGTCGCCGTCAACGCCACCCCGGCCAACACGCTGCTGATGCTGGAGGCCGTACGGGACTTCCGCGCCCAGACCGGTGTCCAGGTCGGTGTGAAGCCGGCTGGTGGCATCCGGACCAGCAAGGACGCGATCAAGTTCCTGGTGCTGGTCAACGAGACCGCCGGCGAGGACTGGCTGGACAACCACTGGTTCCGCTTCGGCGCCTCCAGCCTCCTCAACGACCTGCTGATGCAGCGCCAGAAGCTGGCGACCGGCCGCTACTCCGGCCCCGACTACGTCACGGTGGACTGATACACGATGGCTTTCGAATACGCACCGGCCCCCGAGTCGCGCTCGGTCGTCGACATCGCGCCGAGCTACGGCCTGTTCATCGACGGCGAGTTCACCGACGCCGCCGACGGGAAGGTCTTCAAGACGGTCAGCCCTTCTACGGAGGAGGTGCTGTCCGAGGTCGCCCTCGCGGGGCCCGAGGATGTCGACCGTGCCGTGAAGGCGGCCCGTAAGGCGTTCGTGAAGTGGTCGGCGCTGCCGGGCGCGGAGCGCGCCAAGTACCTCTTCCGGATCGCCCGGATCATCCAGGAGCGCTCGCGCGAACTGGCCGTCCTGGAGACCCTCGACAACGGCAAGCCGATCCGCGAGACGCGCGACGCGGACCTCCCGCTGGTCGCCGCGCACTTCTTCTACTACGCGGGCTGGGCCGACAAGCTCGACCACGCCGGTTACGGGGCGAACCCGCGCCCCCTCGGCGTCGCCGGGCAGGTCATCCCGTGGAACTTCCCGCTGCTGATGCTCGCGTGGAAGATCGCCCCGGCGCTCGCCACGGGCAACACGGTGGTCCTGAAGCCCGCCGAGACCACCCCGCTGAGCGCCCTGTTCTTCGCGGACATCTGCCGCCAGGCCGGTCTCCCGCGCGGCGTCGTCAACATCCTTCCCGGATACGGCGACACGGGGGCCGCCCTCGTCCGGCACGAGGACGTCGACAAGGTCGCCTTCACCGGCTCCACGGCCGTCGGCAAGGCCATCGCCCGGCAGATCGCGGGCACGCGCAAGAAGGCCACGCTCGAACTCGGCGGCAAGGGCGCCAACATCGTCTTCGACGACGCCCCCATCGACCAGGCCGTCGAGGGCATCGTCACGGGCATCTTCTTCAACCAGGGCCAGGTCTGCTGCGCCGGATCGCGCCTGCTCGTCCAGGAGTCGGTCCAGGACGAGCTGCTGGACTCGCTGAAGCGCCGGCTCTCCACCCTGCGTATCGGCGACCCGCTGGACAAGAACACCGACCTCGGCGCGATCAACTCCGCCGAGCAGCTCGCCCGGATCAAGACGCTGGCCGACGCGGGCGAGGCGGAGGGCGCCGAGCGCTGGTCGCCGCAGTGCGAACTGCCCTCGTCCGGCTACTGGTTCGCGCCGACCCTCTTCACGAATGTCACGCAGGCGCACACCGTCGCGCGCGACGAGATCTTCGGCCCGGTCCTCTCCGTACTGACGTTCCGCACGCCGGACGAGGCGGTCGCCAAGGCCAACAACACGCAGTACGGCCTCTCCGCCGGCATCTGGACGGAGAAGGGCTCCCGCATCCTCGCCGTGGCCAACAAGCTGCGCGCGGGCGTGGTGTGGGCCAACACGTTCAACAAGTTCGACCCGACCTCGCCGTTCGGCGGCTACAAGGAGTCGGGCTACGGCCGCGAGGGCGGTCGCCACGGCCTGGAGGCGTATCTCGATGTCTGAGTCCGAGCGACAGTTCGAACGGCTGTCCGTCTTCAAGACCTACAAGCTGTACGTCGGGGGCAAGTTCCCCCGCTCCGAGAGCGGCCGGGTGTACGAGGTGAGCGACTCCAAGGGCAGGTGGCTGGCCAACGCGCCGCAGTCCTCCCGCAAGGACGCCCGTGACGCGGTCTCCGCCGCCCGCAAGGCGTTCGGCGGCTGGTCGGGCGCCACGGCCTACAACAGGGGCCAGGTGCTCTACCGCGTGGCCGAGATGCTGGAGGGCCGGCGCGAGCAGTTCACCGCCGAGGTGGCCGCCTCGGAGGGCATCTCCAAGTCGAAGGCGGCGGCGGTCGTGTCCGCGACCGTCGACCGCTGGGTCTGGTACGCGGGCTGGACGGACAAGATCGGCCAGGTGACCGGCGGCGCGAACCCGGTGGCGGGCCCGTTCTTCAACCTGTCCACCCCGGAGCCCAGCGGCGTCGTCGCGGTCCTCGCTCCGCAGGACTCGTCGTTCCTCGGCCTGGTCTCGGTCGTCGCCCCGGTGATCGCCACCGGCAACACGGCCGTGGTGATCGCCAGTGAGTCGGCCCCGCTGCCCGCCCTGTCGCTGGGCGAGGTGCTGGCCACCTCCGACGTGCCGGGCGGTGTCGTCAACATCCTCTCGGGCCGTACGGCGGAGCTGGCCGCGCCGCTCGCGTCGCACCAGGACGTCAACGGCATCGACCTGTACGGCGCCGACGAGTCGCTGGCCAAGGAGCTGGAGATCGCGGCGGCGGACAACCTCAAGCGGGTGCTGCGCCCGTCCCCGATGGACTTCTCCGCCGCCCCCGGCACGGACCGGCTCACGGCCTTCCTGGAGACGAAGACCGTCTGGCACCCCACGGGCAGCCTGGGCGCGTCGGGCTCCGGCTACTGAGCCGTCCGCCCAGCAGTCCGCTTCGGTAAGGAGGCCCGGCCGTCACGACGACGGCCGGGCCTCCTTCGTTCACAGGGCGCTCGATACGCGGCTCAGCCGGGCAGCAGTCCCACCACGGGCCCGACCACCGGCAGGTCCTTCAGGCCGCCGCCCTGGGTCACCGAGTCCGTCAGGGACGCCGTGGACAGCGGCTTGAAGTCGGCGATCTGGGTGCCGACCGCGTTGTCCAGCGGGTCGACGCCCGTCTTGGCCAGCGGGTTGAGCTGCAGATTCTTGACCGGGCCGAGGCCACCGGCCACGGTGTGGCCGAGCCCGCCCGCCAGACCCGCGCCGGCCGCCGCCGAGGCGTCGGCGAGCGCGCTGTCGGTACCCGACGCGGACACCGGCTCGGCGGGCGCCGCCTGCGCCGCGCCGCCGCCGAGCCCGATCGCCGCGCCCGCCGCGGTGAGCGTCAGCCCGGCGCGCAGCAGCGCGCGGCGCCGGGGGGTGGGAGCTGAGTGACGTGCCATGGGATTCCTGCCTGCGCGTGGGGGGTTGAGTAATCGGATTGACACGCACAGTAGTTGAGATGTGACTCCCGATACCAACACCGCAGGCGGGGGTCCCCTGCGCGGGTGTATGCCTCAGACTGGTGTCCCGTGAGTCCCCACCGAACCGCCTCCGCGCGCGTCGTCCTGCTCGCGGGCCCCTCCGGCTCCGGCAAGTCCTCGCTCGCCGCCCGCGCGGGCCTGCCCGTGCTC
>NZ_MDCR01000247.1 GCF_001723055.1 Streptomyces niveus | reverse complement strand
GAGGGAGAGGCCGTCGAACTCTCCTCGTCGTACTTCCCGGCCAGCCTGGTCGACGGCACGGAACTCAGTGGCTCGGCGCCGCTCGACGGGAGTCTTCGCGCGCATCTCGAAGCCCGGAAGAAGATCCGCTTCGACCACGTGACTGAGCGGGTGTCCGCGCGACTGCCGAGCGTGGAAGAGGCGGAGTTCCTGGGCTTGACCGAGGGGGCGCCCGTGCTCAGCGTGCTTGTCGTTGCCTGTGACGTGTCCGGAGAGGCCCTGCAAGTGACGGATGTGCTCCTTCCTGCCGATCGGCAGGAACTCGAAGATACCTACCGCCTTGGCTGAGACGCCTTCGCCCAGCCCTCTGTGCTGACGTTCGGCATGTACTCGTGTTCGCGGGGCCAGTTTCTTTACACTTCGACGCCGCAGATGCGGTCGAAAAGCGGAGCCGATAGCAGGCGCCCTACCGCAAACAGCACATCTCTCATAGCTTGCTCAAATGCAGTGGACGACGTTGGTGGCCACGATTCTTGGTGCGACCATCGCCATGGGTTCGACAGTCCTCGTGGAGGTCCGCAAAGATCGACGCGAGGCATCTGGTGAGTGGAGGCGCAACAAACGAGAGCTATACGGGGCCTACCTGGCCACCCTTGCGCAGGTTCGAAGCGAACTGCAGCTCCTTGTCCTCAACCGTTCTCTCCCCGACTCCGAGCGCATCGTCGTGGCTCGGCAGTCGTTCGCCAGATGCTACGAACTGCGCTATCAGCTTGAGGTTTTTGCGCCCAGCCAAGTTGTCGAGCCGGCCCTTGTGTACTTCCGCAGCGTTCGCCGTCTGAGAGACGCGACCGGCGAGGGGCTGGAGGACGGTACTGAGGAGTGTGCCCACATCTTCCGGGAGGTCATGAATGCTTTGGCGAACGTGAGAACTGCCATGCGTCTAGACATGGGCACAGATGCGCTGGCGACTGACTGAGCCGGACTATTCCGTCCGAAGCGCAAGGCGTCCCGACCGTTCTGGCCAGCCGTATCGCACCCATGACGGATCGCTAGCCAGCCCCCAGCCCAAGTTATCGGCACCACCGACTCAGTGCCGCCTAGGCGCTTGACAAGTCAACCTGGCATCTCTAACTTCATACTTGCTAAGTCAACCTGTCAAGCCATCTGACGGGTCCTCAACGAAGGAGAAGTTCTGTGCGTGCAATTCGTGTCGAGACCTCGTCCGCGACGATCTTGATGACTGAAGCTCCTGAGCCGAAGGTCAAGGACCGGCAGACGGGGGAGATCGCCAAGGACGCGGTCAGTGGCGAGGTGCTGATGAAGGTTGGCGTCGTCTACATCGATGAGGGGGAGTCCTCGCTCATCGCCGTGACCGTTCCTGAGAGCGGCGTGATTGACGGCCTGGCGGTTGGTGCGCCGGTCGCTCTGCCTGGGCTGGTCGCACGGCCGTGGGAGAGCGTCTTCAACGGCCAGGCGCGTCACGGCATCGCCTACCGCGCGGCTGCTGTGACTCCGGGCGCCTTCCCGGCCGGACGGGAGAGCTGATCTCCGTGTCCGACGTCCTGAACGTGGTCGAGCTGGGCGGGGCGCTCGCTGTCATAGCCGGGCTGCTCTACGCCAGGAAGGCGTACCCGGCCGTGTACTGGGTCCTCATCGGGCTGCCGCTGTCGGTGGTCCGGCTGATGGCCTCGTACGGCTCGACCATGGATGCCTGTGGGCTGACCGTCCAGCCGTCTCGGCTCCGCGCCGCGGCAGTCAGGGCCGTGACGCGGCGAGAGGTACGCCCGGTGCCTCCCCGTCGTGGTCTGCTGCGGCCGACCTCGACGGGGCTGCGGGTCCGACTTCGACTCGCTCCCGGTCAGGAACCGGCAGACGTGGCCGCCGCAACCGAACGGCTCCGGCACGCCTGGGGTGTTCACGCGGTGCACGTCGTGAGCGTCAAGCCGGGTGTGGTCGAGCTGAGGCTGGTCGGCTTCGATGTGCTGAGAAGCGTGAGAATGCCCCGCCGGGTCGAGCGTGACCTCCTGGCTGTCCCGGTGGCAGTGCGCGAGGATGCGACCGCGTTCGTTCGGGACTACCGGACCGTGCCTCACCAACTGGTGCTCGGCGCCACGCTGTCCGGCAAGTCCATGTTCCTGCGCAACCTGCTGACGGGACTGGCGGCCCAACCTGTCGCCATCGTAGGCATCGACTGCAAGCGCGGTGTGGAGCTGGCTCCGTTCGCTCCGCGGCTCTCGGCACTGGCCACCGAGCCGAGTGAGGCGGCGGCTCTGCTGCCGGTACTCGTCAAAGAGATGGAGTGCCGATACGACCTGATCAAGGCCCATCAAGGGGGCGGTCCTGGTGCCCTGGACGTAGAGATCACCTCGGACATCTGGGGTTTGCCGGACCACGTACGCCCGGCTCCGATCGTGCTCTTCGTGGACGAGGTTGCCGAGTTGTTCCTCGTTGCCACCCGCAAGGACGAAGACCGTCGCGACGAGATGGTGACCCAGTTGATCCGGCTTGCTCAGCTCGGCCGGGCGGCCGGCATCTATCTGGAGGTCTGCGGGCAGCGCTTCGGCGCTGAACTGGGGAAGGGCGCGACCATGCTCCGGGCCCAGTTGACTGGCCGCGTCTGCCACCGGGTCAACGACGAGGCGTCCGCCAAAATGGCCCTCGGCGACATCGCCCCCGAAGCGGTCTACGTCGCCGCTGCCATCGCTCCCGATCTGCCTGGCCTCGCCGTCGTCGGCGACTCCTCCGGCGGCTGGACCCGCATCCGAACCCCGTACCTGTCGCTCTCCGACGCTGCGGCCCTCTGCCGTGGCATGGCCGAACTGATCCCCGACGTACCGGCGTTGAAGCCCTTCCAGCCATACGTATCGTCCTCGCGTCTCGCGACGCTGGTTCCGCTGACCAAGCCTCGTCCGGCCACCGGCTGACAGCTCCCGCACACGGGTCGGTGCGACCGCATCGTGCCCCGTCCCTACCCCGCCCATGCCCAAAACGGGAGGAGCCGAGCCGTGCCCGCACTGCCGATCCGTGTAGACGCCGTACTGATCCAAGCGGTCATCGCCGCCGCCCTGTCCTTCGCGCACCTTCATGACTTGGCGGTGGCCGCCGGACAGGACGGCTGGAAAGCCTGGGCCTACCCGATCAGCGTCGACCTCCTTTTGGTGGCGGCCTGGAAACGGCTGCGCTCGGGACAGTCCAAAGCCGCCGGGTGGTCCTGGTTCCTCATCGCGCTCGCCGCCAGTCTCGGCGCGAACGTCGCCACCGCCGGACTGCTCGACCTCGACAACGTCCCGGCCTGGCTACGTATCACCGTGGCGGGTTGGCCGGCGGTCGCCTTCCTCGGCGGCACGCTGCTCGCCCACGGCCCGGCTACGACACCTGCGGAAGCCGCTCCGGACGAAACCCCGGCGGACAGGGCCCCGGAGCTGCAACTCGCCCTCGATCAGGCCCCTGAACCCGCTGCCCGGCCTGCCGACCGGGTCCCGGCCGCCCTGGTCGACCACGCCCGAAAGGTCGCCGCGGAACACCACACCCGCACCGGAACGCCCATCGACACCGACACCCTCCGCGCCCGCCTCGGCGTCCCGGCACCGCTCGCCGCCGCCATCGCCGCCCGCCTCAACTGACCGACAAGGAAGCCTCTTGCGACCGTCCACCCTCCGCGCCCTCCAGCGCGCTGCCGAACTGACCCGCCAGAACCACTTCACCGAGGCCCTGTTCGTCGCTGAGCCGGTGATTCTCACCGCCGACGACCAGGAGGGCGCCGAGATCCGTCGCTGGCTCATCGAGCACACCGCCGACTTCACCGGAGAGAAGGGAACCAACTGATGCCCGCGCAACCGCGCTTCCGCCGTGTGACCCGTATCGGGCTCGTCCAGGTCGCCACGTACTACGACGACCGGGGCCGCGAGAAGCACACCGCCGCCTGTACCGCTCCGCGCTGCGGCTTCTCCACGGAGTACGACGCGCGCAGTGCCGCCGAGCTGGCCGCCCGCACGCACCGCTGTTCCGTCCGCTGACAGGAGCCGATCCGTGAACGTCTCCCTGCCCCTCGTATTCGTCCTGGGCGTCGTCGCCTGGGCCGCGATCAAGTTCCTCGGCATTCGCCTCTGGGTGGCCGTCGTCATCGCCCTATTCGGCTTCTGGCTCTCGGAAACCTTCCTCGCCCCGGCGATCGAGTCCGGCACACGCACCGACGTCGATGTCGTCAACGACACCAACGACTGAGAGGACAACCGCCATGCTGCTTCGCCCGAAACTGCCCAACGTCGCGCCCACTCCCACAACACACGTGATCACATCGGCCGTTTCCTCCCGGCCTCATCACGTTCCTGCGAACTGCTCGTGCCCGCACGCTCCGGCGACCTCCGCCGGCCGCTCCGTCGCCCCGTACGTCGGGCTCGGAGTCGGGGCCGTCGCCGCCGTGCTCGTCGTCGGTGTGGTGCTGACGGCGCTTCTGGCCACCGTCGCGGTCACGGCCGTCTCCGTCTCCATCGCGGCCCTGGTGCTGCGCTCCCTGCTCAACGGCGCTCGCACGCGCTGACCGGCCTGCCGGGGCAGCCTCGATACCGCCAAGCATCCGCCGCCCCCGGCAGGCCCTTCCCCTTCGACCGGACACAGATGTCAGACAAAGGAGAAGCACCATCATCACGCGCGACACCGCACCCGTACGCACCGAACTGCGTCGCCTGGCCACGTACGGGCAACTGCCCGGACTCCTGCGCCAGCTCTCCACCCTCGGCGGCTGCTCCCGTCCCATCCGTCTGACCGGGCACCGCACGGAACACCACGTCGACACCCGGACGGGCGAGATCGGCGCCGTCCTTCACCACCTCGACTCGAACGCGCTCCCGGCCGGACAGCTCCTCGTCCGGTGCAACAACCGCCGCGTCACCCGCTGCGCCACCTGCGCCGAGACCTACCGCCGCGACACCTACCACCTGATCACCGCCGGACTACGCGGCGGCAAAGGCACGAACGAACAGGTCGCCACACACCCCCGCGTCTTCGCGACCTTCACCGCACCCAGCTTCGGCCCCGTCCACAACCGCCCCACCGGCCGACCCGCCTGCCGATGCGGCACCGCCCACCCCACCGACGATCCCGCCCTCGGAACACCGCTCCACCCCGACTCCTACGACTACGAAGCCGCGGTGCTCTGGAACGCCCACGCCGGGGCTCTGTGGCGGCGCTTCACCATCTACCTCCGCCGCGAGATCGCCAAGCGCGCCGGACTCACCCAACGCGCCTTCCGCCAGAACGCCCGCGTCTCCTTCGCCAAGGTCGCCGAGTACCAACGACGCGGCGCCGTCCACTTCCACGCCGTCATCCGACTCGACGGCCACGACGGCGCCAACACCCCACCCCCGGCATGGGCCACCCCGCAACTCCTCACCGACGCCATCGAATCCGCCACCCGAGCCGCCACCGTCACGGGCCCGACCCTCGACGGCCACCCGCACCGGTTCACCTTCGGCCGCCAGCTCGACGTACGCGTCATCCGCTCCGCCGACTTCGCGGGCGGCACCGAACTCACCGACCGCGCCGTGGCCGGCTACATCGCCAAGTACGCCACCAAGGGCGCCGAGACCGCGACCGGCACCCTCGACCACCGCATCCGGCTCCTGGCCGAACTCGCCCACACCGACCTCACCGACCACGCCCGCCGCCTCGTCCGCACCTGCTGGGACCTCGGCGCCCGCCCCGACCTCGCCCACCTCCGCCTCCGCGCCTGGGCACACATGCTCGGCTTCCGGGGCCACTTCTCCACCAAGACCCGCCGCTACTCCACCACCCTGAGCACCCTCCGCCAGGCCCGCGCCGAATGGCAACGCCTCCAAGCCGCACTCACACGCGGCGAAGACGCCCACGCCCCCACGCCCACCACCCTCGTCCTCTCCCGCTGGGACTACACCGGAACCGGACTCACCAGCGACGAAGCCTGGCTCACCGACCAACTCCACGCAGACCGAACGAGCCCGCCCCGGAAGGAGCCGCAGCATGAGCAGAGCCACCACTGAGCTTCTGACCGTGCCTGACGTCATGGCACAGCTCCAAGTCGGACGCTCAAAGGTCTACGACCTGATCCGCACGCAGCGGCTTGCCTCCATCAAGATCGATGGCGCTCGCCGCATACCGGCCGAGGCCGTACGCGACTTCATCCAGGGCCAGTTGGCGGGGGCCGCCTGATGACCAAGCGCCGAAGCCGTGGTGACGGCGGACTGCATTGGGACGAGAAGCGACAGCGGTGGATTGCCACGGCGAACCTCGGTTTTGATCCGAGCGGGAAGCGGATCGTGAAGCGGGGGAGTGGCAGGACCAAGACGGAGGCGAAGAACAAGCTCAAAGAGGTGCTGCGGGACCATGAGGACGGTCTCGCTATCGCGCCCACCAACTACACGGTCAAGGACGCGGTCACTGACTGGCTCGCCTACGGGCTGGCCGGCCTCGACCCTCGCACCGTCGAGACCACCACGCTCCTGAGCGAGAAGCACGTCATCCCGTCGCTGGGCGCTCGCAAGCTCCGTGACCTCAGCGCGGAGGACGTCGATCGCTGGCTGGCAGTCAAGGCGAAGACGCTCAGTACACGCACGCTCCAGGGTCTTCATTCCTGCCTGAACCGCTCGGTGAAGCGGGCCATGGCGCGGGACAAGGTGAAGCGGAACGTTGTCGGGCTGTGCTCGGTGCCTCAAGGGCAGGCGGGGCGGCCGTCCAAGGCGCTCACCTTCGCTCAGGCTGAGGCAGTGCTGATAGGGGCCGCAGGGACCTCCATGCACGCGTACATCGTTGTCGCGCTGCTGACCGGGGCGCGTACGGAAGAACTGCGAGCTCTCACCTGGGATCACGTCTTCCTGAGTGGGCGGCCGGACTACGAGCCGTCCCAGCCTCCACATATCGCTGTCTGGCGGTCGGTCCGGCGGAGCGGGGACACCAAGACCCGGAAGTCCCGGCGCACGCTTGCCCTGCCGGCGCGCTGCGTCGAAGCGCTCTGGCAACAGTTCGAGGATCAGGGGTGGGACCGGCTCGCCGCCGATGACCAGTGGGAGGAGAACGGACTCGTCTTCTCCTCAGCCATCGGCAAGTCGCTCGACGCGGCCAACGTCCGCCGCGCCTTCCGGCAGGCGCTCAAAGACGTCGACGGGATCGACGCCGCTGAGTGGACGCCTCGGGAACTACGGCACAGCTTCGTGTCGCTGCTCTCCGACCGGGGTGTCCCCCTGGAGGAGATCTCCCGGCTCGTCGGGCACTCCGGGACGGCCGTCACCGAGGAGGTATACCGGAAGCAGATCCGGCCTGTCATCCAGACTGGCGCCGTCGTCATGGATGGCATCTTCGGGGCGGATCGACGGAAGCCGTAGGCACTCAGCAATCGTTAGTCACGCAGATATACACGCACCAACGTCAGAGGGCCCTTACCGATTCGATAAGGGCCCTCTGACCTGCTATTTGGCTGTCGGGGTGGCGGGATTTGAACCCACGACCTCTTCGTCCCGAAGCAACTTGGGTAGGGGCGCTGCCTTGGGCTGGTGCAGCCTTCACCTGCGCTAATGGTCCGCAGACATCCACGCTCGTCCGCCGCTGTTCGTCGGCGTTGTCACGCAGTTAGACACTCACCCCGCGCCTCCTGCGCACTTCATGTCCGCCCCTGCTTGGCTTGCTGCTCAGCTCGCCCCAGCCCGGTTGCGGCCTCGCCCGCAGCCGTCCCTGCGGCAGTTGGTGGCCGTACGCGTGCACCGTGTTGGCTGGAGGGATCACGGCCGATGATGCGCCGATGCGTGGGATCGATCTCCACTGTGCCCGTTCCTGGCCGCCACACAGGGGATGGCGCAGTCGACCAGTCGGGTGCACCAGGGTACGGAGCCTTCAGAGTCTTCTCGCCCATTCCGTGGTGGAAGCCTCCACACACGCAGTCGCACGGCGTATGCGGTGACGCCAGTGCGCAGCTGGCTGATCCGCAGAATGCTGTCCCGCTGTCGTCTGGGTGGTACAGGCACAGTCGGGGTGTGCACGGGGTCTGTAGGTACCAGTCCTGGCCTGCCAAGGCTCCGGTGAGTTCCCGGTCCAGAACGGCGAGCATGATCGGTATGACGTCCTCGCGCACGGCCGTGCTGCACCAGTAGCTCACGGGTGGCGCATTGCCGAAGACTGCGTCTCGGTAGCCGGAGGCAAACGTCCGCGCCGCTGCGTGGTTGCTGATCGCGCACAGGTCAGTGCTGAGGCCCATCGGACGAAAGTCGCCCTTCGCCATGGAGTCATCAGAGAGATGGACCCACTTGCTTCCTGAAGCCCGAATCTCGACGGCACCGCCGTTGATCTCGGCCCACTCACGAACCATGCCGACCAGCGTGGTCCTCGTATCGCGTCCGTCGGCGAGACGCCGCTGTTCGGCCGGCACCTTGGCAAGGATGCGCGCGATCGCCTCCTCGACCTGCTTGACAGAGCGAGAGCCCCAAGACGACATGCCAGATGACGAGTTCAACCATTCCCCTTGACGCGTGCCCGTGGTAATCACCTCCGCCTTGTCCGCTGCACGACGGGTGGGCTTCGCACCTACCCCAGCCTCACCGTGCCTACGCGGATGGACGTACGGATCACCACCTGGCGCTCTGGGATGGCTCATCGCACCAAATGGGCCCATGTCGAGGCGACTTACGGGATCATGTAGGTCAGCAGTCATCAGTCTTGAGTGGGGGATCTGTGTATAAAGAGGTCGAGTCTGCCGGAGGCAACTCCTTCTTCCTGGTCGAAGTCACGCCCCTGACAGTTGAGAACTTCGATCAGTCGAAGCTGCTCCGAGGTGCTGGTCGTCCAGCCCAACAGGCACTTAGCGGGCTTCGGGACGTGGGCGAGGCGATCGTGCAGACCTGCGAAGACGTATCGGCAGCCATTCGCGGCCGGTTCGGCGACTCGCAGCCAAACGAGTTGGAGGTCACCTTCGGCGTATCTCTGTCCGGCGAGGCGGGAGTGCCGCTGGTGGGAAAGGTCAGGGCTGACTCCACCTTCGAGGTCCGTGCTAAGTGGACGCCATCAACGTAGACCGGTGCGTCAACACGTCCGGACCCCTGCGTGGTAAATCTAGCCTCATTGAGTGATGTCTGTGAACCAGGGGGGGCATCCCCCCTGGTTGTTGCTATTCCCTCTTGGTAACCTCCCGGCATGGGTGCGTCAGCGTGGCAGGATAGAGCAGGCCTCAGTCCGACTGAGAGGGCACTCCTTGAGTTGATGGATGCTGGCCTCAGGGCTGACACTCAGGCTGTTCGTGAGCTGTGTCGGCGGCTCATGCGGCGTCCACCCGAAGATGCGCAGCACGCTGTGACTCTGCGTGCGGAACTGAGGGCTTTGCTTACAGCTTCGCAGGGTCAGAGCCCTCTCCGAGGCGTCGACGTGGCGCAAGGTACCGGAACGGAGACTTCGGAGGCGGTACGCCTTCCGCGAGATCCTGAGACCAACCAAGTGTTGCTACGTGTGGCTGAAACCGCCCCGAGCTATGGCCCCGTTTTGGACGAGAGCACGCGACAGCGTGTGGATGTTCTCGTTGCTGAACGCCCGGTGCGTGAAGCACTGGTGGACGTTGGGCTGCAGCCTTCACGTAGCGTCCTTCTTAGTGGGCCGCCTGGCGTCGGTAAGACTCTCACCGCATCGCATATCGCCAGCCAAATGAAACAGACGCTCTTGGTCGTTGACTTGGCTTCGGTAATGTCCAGCTATCTAGGACGCACTGGGCGTAATCTTCGAGCAGTCCTGGATTTCGCTGCGCAGAATGAATGCGTACTATTCATTGATGAATTTGATGCTTTGGCAAAGCGTCGCGAAGATGATTCGGATGTTGGTGAACTTAAGAGGCTGGTCAATGTTCTTCTGCTGGAACTTGATCGTTGGCCGGCTGGAAGTTTCCTGATTGCCGCTACGAACCATAAAGAACTATTGGATTCTGCAATCTCCCGGCGGTTTGATGTCCTGATAGAGCTGCCTCTTCCGGCCATTGGTGAGAGAAAGCTTCTGATTTCATCTCTGCCTGCAATTGTTTCCTCCGCAGTGTCCGCCGACACTTGCGGCCTAATGGCCCTGGCGACGGACGGCCTATCACATTCGGACATCGTACGCTTGTGTAACGGCATCGCCCGGGAATCGATCGTGCGCGAAGGGGATCTAGCTTCCCTTGAGGAAGGCCTTGTGCGTCTCGCTCTATCAAAACTGCGCGAGGCGGCTAGCGAGGATGCAAACATCCGAGAACAGGTGGCGGTGGCGGCCAGTGTGTACCTAGGGCTTTCAAATCGGAAGATCGCAAGCATCCTCGGTGTGAGTCACCCGACTATCAGTAGGGCAATTTCGGCATCCCAGGAGCGCAAGCAGTAGTGACTTAGCTTGGGGGGAAAATGAGTAAGGGACCTGGCGGACGCATCCTCGTAGGAGGAGAGCACATGTCGGAGATGATTGATAGGGCGGGTGGAGGGGGCAGCAAGTATCACCCATACACATTAGCGGATTCGCAAAGAATCCTTGGCCCGCAGGCCCAAGCGCTACGTAACACTGCGCGCGCTTTAGATGAAAAATTGCGCGCGGACCATGTGGTCTTTGAGGTAAAACTCCTGCCGAATTACTTAGCAAATAGCTATTTCCCAGAAAAGCTAATAAGGTTGCTTGGGCTCACTGCCCTAGGGTCCCGTTCTGCCACAGGCGATTTGGTGCTGCGCAGTCGAACGGAAGTCGATGTCCCGACCAAATCGCTAATCGTTGCTGGCGATAATCACAGCCTTGAGTGGCTGACTCATATTCTCTCAGGGAGTGCTCTGGATCGCCGAGAAAAGGGAGTCGCAGAAGAGCTTAGGAGATTCTCTAATATACATCTCCCACGAGTGGCTGAAGTCGTCAAAGGGGCGACAAATGCCGGTGCGGAACACGCCAAGGAGCGTGAGGCATTCGAAGCAGTTCTTCACCCCGACCCTGATCTTCCTGGGATTTCACGACGACCCCTATCGGGCGCGGTTTTCGAGAAGTTTGAGCGGTACATTCGAAGCCTCGGAGGTGAAGTCGTCAGTGATAGGCGTGACGTTGTAGGCGGACTGACCTTCGTCCCGGTCTTCCTTCCTTCAGGGAAAGCGAAAGAAGCGGCAGCTTTCAATCCGCTGCGTTCCATAAGGAAGATGCCGCGCATCCGTCCTGTGCCTGCCCTGCCGTTACGATCGGCCCCTGGTGTTTCGCAACCAGCACCGCCGCCCGCTGAGCCTGATGCTCCTGAGGTGCTCATCTTCGACGCCGGAGTTGACGTTGCCGGCGACTTCTTCGCAGGTTCTGTGAATCAGGTAGACCTGACTGAGAAGCCAGCTTTTCCAGGATGCATAGAACATGGAAGCGCCGTGACGGGCGCTATCCTCTACGGCAATGTTGATGCGGGAAGCCGTTTGCAGTCTCCGCAGGTGCGTGTGACTCACTTCCGCTGCATTCCCGGGCATGATAATGACGGTGTCGAGCTTTATTGGCTTCTGGAACAAATTCAGAAGCGGGTGGCGGACAGTGATGCAATGATCGTTAACCTCAGCCTGGGACCAGAGGTTCCAGTGGACGACGGTGAGTCGCATCGTTGGACGGCTGTGTTGGATGCACTGGCGTATGAAAGGGATATTCTCTTCGTTGTCGCTGCCGGAAATAATGGGGAGGAGACTGATGAAGGAGGTAACCGAGTTCAAGTGCCCGCCGATATGGCTAATGGGCTTAGTGTAGGTGCTTGCGATCGCCCCCACCCGGAAATGATGTGGTCAAGGCCGCCATATAGCGCCGTTGGCCCAGGTCGGCCGGGGGCGACGGTCCAGCCGACTGTACTGGCTTACGGAGGAGACGCTGAACGCCCATTTGCGCGACTGATGGGCAATGGGCGGCTTTCCTACGATTGGGGTACCAGCTATGCCGCACCTCTTGCTGCGCATGGTCTAGCTAAGCTCAGCACTCAGTTAGGTGACCGCTGTAGCGCCTCTGCCCTACGAGCTTTCGCAATTCATTTTGCGGAGCCGCACGCAGATCCGAGTCTTATGTTGGAATCGGGGCACGGAAGAATTCCGGTGGATTATTCGAACGCGCTCGTTTGTTCTGACCGGCAGGTGACAGTGCTTTACCAGGCCTCAATTGAACGGGATCAGATACTTGGATTTACGTTGCCGGTCCCTGGAGGGATTGACAGGGGGAAAGTGAAGGTGAAATGGACAATATCCTACGCCTCGCCCACCGATCCAACAGAGGCTGTGGAGTACACCGAATCGGGTTTGGAGTTCACGCTGCGCCCCCACTCGGAAGTGTACAGTTTTCGGGATCCTGAAAACCCGAGGCGTACGGTCAAGGTAAATATTCAAGAGGATGCGGATCGCGTAGCAGACCTTCGTGAAGAGGGTTGGAAAATGAGCCAGCAGCCAAGTACTCGTTCGCAGAAGGTCGGTCCAAAAGCTTCGGAATCTAGCCGTCGTCGAGGAGGGAAGTGGGAGACAATCATGCAGGGGCAGGATTGCCTAATGGCGAAAGGCCTTCATCTGCCACGGCTCGACATCGAATTCCTTACGCGTGAAGGGGGATTATTGACGAGGAATTCTCCGCCTGTGGATTTTTCGTTGGTTGTCACCGTCGAGTCGCTTTCCGGGCTTCCGGTGTATGAACTGGCAAAGGTTGACTTTCCTGTGCTTTCAGAGTTGCCGGTTCCCGTTCCGGTACGGCTTCGCACGTAGGTCGGTGGAGCGGCTTTGGCCGGTGTCCTGCCCGGTTTGGGGTCGGGCATGATCAGGGGGCCGTACGCTGGCCGGCAACTCGGGCAGGCTGTGCCCCTGCCCGGAATTTGAACGAGTGGCCTCCTGGTCGTGCTCGACGCGGGACCCGAACCGGGGAGGTGGCTAAAGCCGTGGAGCCGACCGCCCCAGCCACAGCGGGCTTCTCCCCACTGCTGGCGTTCGCTCTTCAGTCGCGCGACCGGCGTAGCCGGGGCCCGGAGCGGGGCGGAGACAGGAGCGGCGGGACCCGGCGGGAAGCCGGGGAGCGCGCGGCGAGCGGAGCGAGGCGCCTTGAAACCGTAGAGAAAGTTGTTACTCAGGCTTCGGGGCGGATGCGCCAGAGCGGCGGTTGGTACTGCTCTCGGCGGGAGTTGAGCAGGAGGTTCCTGAGGTCCTGGCGCTGGTTGCCGTGCAGGTCGAGGGCTTCTGTGAGGTGGCGGAACGTTGTGTGGGTGATTCCGCGGCTGCGCGCCTTGGCCTCGAACTGGTCGAGTTGGTGGAGCGTCGTCTCTGGGACGAGCTTCTGCTCCTGTCGAGTGCCGAGCCAACTGGCCTTGTTGCGTTCGTAGTCGATCTCTGAGTAGCCGCAGATTTCTCGGCTGTGCTGCTCCGCCTCTTCAAGAGTCTGCGTTGTGAGGATGGCTCGGGCGAGCTGGTTGCGGTCGAGAGCGTCGTCTAGGTCGGCTTCGTGGACGGTGGGGCCCTCGTCGGTCAGAGGAATCGGCAGGCCGGCATCTCTGACCTCGCACAGGCCGCGGAGCCCTCGTGCTGTGGCTGCGAGCATCCCCGTTGCTTCGGATGGGTGCCACTCCAGGACAGAGCTGATGGGCTCGACGTGTTCGGCAGTGAGGGTGAGCATGGTAGGGCCCATGCGGTCGTGAAGAAGGTCGGCGGGCAATTCACCGTCCAGGCCGGGGCCGGCGACCAGAAGCCGTACGGGTGCGTTGACTTCGCAGCAGGCAGCGAGGGGCAGTGCGTCGGCCAAGGGGCTGCGGAGCGTGGGTTCGTCGCCGTGGGCCAGGATGTCGCCGCCGACGTCCAAGAGATCGATCGACTCAGGGGCAAGGTGCTCGATGAGTTCTTCGAGCTGGCGCGTGATGCCCTCGACGCCTTGGTGTGGGTCGATCAGGGCGAGTGTCTGGGGCAGTTCGGCCGCCAGCCGGGGGAGCGTCGAGCCTGCGGGGGCTACTGGCCGGGCGCCTGCGAGCACAGCCTGGACGCTTTTGGTGAGCGGGCGCAGTCCGGTGAAATCGGCCGGCCCTCGTGGGCCCGGTAGCGGATCGATCAGGAGGCGGTCCCATGCGTACGTGAGGATCACCGCCGGGTCTGAGTCGCCGTAGAGAGCGGCGTCGAGCATTGAGGCGGCGACGGCGTCGCCCCCTCCTCCTGCTGCAACGATCAAGCGGGTCACGCGTGCCAGCGTACGGGGAACGGGGCTAGCCACTCACTCTATAGTGGCTACTGGTAATAGCCACCTGGACAGCGGGGAGGGGGTCGTATGCCGAAGATCGAGGAAGCTCAGCCCAAGTACTTGCAGATCGCGCACCACATCCGTGATCAGATCCTGCGGGGTGATTTGCGGCCTGGCGATGAGGTTCCGTCGGAGCGCCAACTCGCGGCCTCCTGGAAGGTGTCCCGGCCAACGGCCGCGCGTTCGCTGGAAGCTCTGAGTCATCAGGGCCTGGTCGAGAAGCGGCAGGGCTCGGGCACGTATGTCCGTAGCCTGGAAGTGAACCGCCGCGCCCGTGAGTTGTACGGCCGAGCCAAGCAGACAGGCAAGATCTACACACCCGGTGAGTACGCGGTGATCACCTCGGCCGGCTGGCTGGAGGCCCCCGACTATGTGGCGGAGGCCCTGGGCCTGGCGGTGGGTGCCCGAGCTGTTCACCGTCGGCGTGTGACCAACAACGACTCGGGGCCCATCACTCTTTCCACCTCTTGGTTCGGGCCTGACGTCGGAGAGCGGGCGCCGAAGCTTCGTGATCCTGACCGGATTCGGGAAGGCACGCTCATGTACGTGGAGAGCGTGACCGGTCGGCAGGGCAGCTACGCCGAGGATCGTATGTGCGCCCGATCATCGACGGAAGATGAAGCCGCCGATCTTGAACTGGCGCCCGGTGCAGCCGTGTTGATCGTCCATCACGTCGTCTACGACCTGCAGGATCGACCGCTGGAGTTCGCCGAAGCCACGTACCCGCCGGAGCGTTGGGCGTTCGAACAGGGCTACCCGATCGTGTAGTTGGGCGGTGTCTCTTTGCGTGAAACGCTTGCGACTCCAAGTGGCTAATGCCACTATCCAGTAAGTGGCTAAGGCCACTTACTGAAGGGGGCGCGGCTCGTGAGTCAGGGGCATGCGGAGCCACGGCGCGTGACGCAAGAGGCGGCATGCCGTGCGTGCAGGGGTCGGGGCTGGAAGCGCGTCGGCTCGCGTGCCTCCTTGGCGCTCTCTGCCGCTGACGCTCGCGCCCGTGTCACACCGAAACGGCGCTGCCTGGATTGTGGTGGCACCGGCAGAGAGGAGCGGTGCGAGTGAACGAGGTGGTGGATGGTCCTGAGGGGAGCGACAAGGAGTCGGCGCTGGTCGGGAGCATGACGCTGTATCCGGTGCCTGAGTCGGTGGCACGCGCCCGACGTTGGTTCCGCAAGTTCATCAGCCCCTACGCGCCGGCCTGTTCGATCGATGACTGTGTGCTGATGATCTCGGAACTCGTCACGAACGCGGTCCTGTACGGGGAGGCTGAGGACTCCTGGCGGGTGCGCGTCGAGTGGTGGCGGGTGGGGGAGTCCCTGCTCGTGGACGTGCACAACCCAGGATTTCCGGCCCAGGTGCGGATAAGGCGACCTGATGCCAGTGACGCGCACGGGCGGGGGCTCCTCCTGGTCGACGCGCTGTCGGACTCGTGGAGCGCCGGCCCGAGCCGGTTCGGCGGCACGCGGGTCTCGTTCCGGATCGACGGTGCTTGGAAGCGCTGACCTGGTGACGCCAGGGGCTCGTGACGTCATGACGTCACAGGGGTAGGCTGCTTGACAAGTTGACTTGGCGGATTCCGACTAGGCGGGACTATGGCGTACGAAGTGGCCGCACCGAAGTACGTGCGGCTGGCGCAGACGCTCCAGGGTCGGATCAAAGACGGCACGTATCCGCCCGGCACGCTCCTTCCCAGTGAGAATCAGCTGGTCCAAGCCTTCGGCATGTCCCGACCGACTGTTGTTCGGGCGCTGGAGCTCCTGAAGAGAGACGGCTGGTTGGAGTCTCGGCAGGGGTACGGCACGATCGTCCGCGGGCGCCCGGAAGCGGTTGAGCAGAAAGACCAACGCGGCCGTGAAGCGCTGGAGCGTGACGAATCGAGTCCGTCCGGTCGACTGGTCCACGTAGGGCAGGTGCCCGTACCGCCGCGCGTCGCTTCGATCCTCGGAGTGCCCAAGCGGGCCAAGGTTCTCGTGCGGCGACTGCTGATCGAGGAT
>NZ_MDCR01000246.1 GCF_001723055.1 Streptomyces niveus | reverse complement strand
ACGCGCCGCCCCGGCCGCCGCCGCGGCTCCCGCCCTCGACACCGCGCCCTGCGGCCCGGTCGGCGCGTACCGCGCCTGGGACTGGTGGCGTACGACGACCAACCCGCTCATCGCGGACACCGTCCGCCAGACCGCGGTCTCCGAGCGCTGGCAGTGGCGCCACGACACCAACACGCTGTGGCGGGGCGACACCCGCGAGAACGTGACAGACCTGTTCGAGCAGGGCTTCACGCCGCGCGGCGACGCGGTGATCCCGCTGGCCGAGTACATCGTCAAGGGCGGCGGCCAGAACAGCGCCCACGTCAGCACCACGTGTGAGAAGTGGGTGGCGCAGAAGTTCGCCACGTACGGCGCCGCGAAGACCGGCTGGGTGTACGAGATCGACGCGCCGGGCG
Organism: Streptomyces niveus; assembly: GCF_001723055.1. GTDB lineage: Bacteria > Actinomycetota > Actinomycetes > Streptomycetales > Streptomycetaceae > Streptomyces > Streptomyces niveus. Next base: position 8,606 of record NZ_MDCR01000246.1, on the reverse strand, counting down.
GCATCGACGTGAACGCCACGGCGGCGCTCAACCGCTACGAGTCGCCGTACCTGTGGAACAAGGAGATCGACTTCCCGGGCGGGATCGAGGGCCGCTACATCAAGCAGGCGTGCAAGTTCCACCTGACCAGGACCGACCCGCAGACCAAGGTCAACACGTACGAGAACCTGGGCTGCAAGACCAACGAGCGGTTCCGCCCCGAGCGGCAGGCCGGCCTGGAGATGCCCGCCCAGCGCTGAGGCGGACGGTAACACCGGGTGGCCGTGGTCGGCAGGCGCGCCGACCACGGCCACCCGTCCGTGCGCGGGCCGGGATCAGGCCAGTTCCGTGGGGGGCAGGCGTGGCCCGTGGGGAGGATGGAGCGGCACCCGATCCCGGGCGTCGGCGACCAGATCCATCTGCTCGGCCTCGATACCGACCGGGTCTACGAGGAGCTCTGCCGCAAGAGCCCGTTCAACGTCGACAAGGACCGAGGGCGGCATTGTCGTGGACGGTGGTGCGGAGTTACCGTTCATGGATGTTCTCCCGGCGCCATATCGACCTGCTGCGCGTCGCCGGTGCGCTCTGTCCGGCGTACGGCGACGCCGCCTCGCGGCACACGGTCCCACCGCGCACCGCCCTCTGACGCGCCGCCTCCGCCGTTCCCGGCGGGGGTGAGAGCCGTCCGGGCGCGCGTGTCCACTCCGCCGAGTTCCCGGACAGCAGGAAGCGGTACCTCCCATGCCCGTTCCTCGCACACCCTTGTCCCGCGCGCCCCGCCATCTCCATCTCGCCGTCGCTCTCGACGGCGCTGGCTGGCATCCGGCCGCCTGGCGGGAGCCCGCCGCCCGCCCCGCCGAACTCTTCACCGCGCGCTACTGGTCCGACCTGGTCGCCGAGGCCGAGTACGGGCTGCTGGACTTCGTCACCTTCGAGGACTCCCTCAGCCTCCAGTCGACCCACCCCGACGGACCGGACGGCCGCACCGACCGCGTACGCGGCCGGCTCGACGCCGTACTGATCGCCGCCCGCGTGGCCCCGCGGACCCGATACATCGGGCTCGTCCCGACCGCGCTCGTCAGCCACACCGAGCCGTTCCACCTGTCGAAGGCGGTCGCCACGCTCGACCATGTGAGCGAGGGACGGGCCGGGGTACGGGTGCGGGTCTCCGCCCGGGCCGACGAGTACGCGCATGTCGGACGGCGTGAACAGCCGACCACCGCCGAGGAGTTGTTCGCCGAGGCGCGCGACTACGTCGAGGTCCTGAAGAGACTCTGGGACAGCTGGGAGGACGACGCGGAGATCCGCGACGTCGCCACCGGCCGTTTCGTCGACCGGGCCAAACTCCACTACATCGACTTCGAGGGCGCCCAGTTCAGCGTCAAGGGCCCCTCCATCACACCGCGCCCGCCGCAGGGCCTGCCGCCCGTCGCCGCGCTGGCGCACGACACCCTGCCGTACGAACTGGTCGCCTCCTGCGCCGAGATCGGGTTCGTCACGCCGCGCGACGCCGACGACGCGCGGGCGATCGTCGCCCGTGTCAACGACGCCCGGTCGGCGGCGGGCCGCCCCGACGAGAGCGTGCACGTCTTCGGCGACCTCCTCGTGTACCTGGACGACGCACCGGGCGCCGCCGCCGACCGCCGGGCCCGGCTGGACGAGCGGGCGGGCGCCGCGTACGTGAGCGACGCCCCCGTCTTCACCGGCACCCCCGCCGAGTTGGCCGACCTCCTCCAGGAGGGCCAGGAGGCCGGGCTCACCGGTTTCCGGCTGCGGCCCGCCGCGCTGCCGCACGACCTGGAGCGGATCACCCGGGGGCTGGTGCCCGAGCTGCGGCGCCGGGGCGTCTTCCGTACGGCCTACGGGGCGGACACCCTGCGCGGCCTGCTCGGACTGTCACGCCCGGCCAGCCGCTACGCCGCGGCCTGAGCCCCCCGCACTTCTGCCGGACTTCCCGACCCGTACGAGTCGAAGGACGCCTCTGTCATGAGTAAGCCCGTCAAGCAGATCCATCTCGCCGCCCACTTCCCCGGCGTCAACAACAGCACCGTGTGGAGCGACCCGGCCGCCGGCAGCCAGATCGACTTCAGCTCCTTCACCCACTTCGCCAGGACCGCCGAGCGCGCCAAGTTCGACTTCCTCTTCCTGGCCGAGGGGCTGCGGCTGCGCGAGCAGAACGGGGAGATATACGACCTGGACGTCGTCGGCAGGCCCGACACGTTCACCGTGCTGAGCGCCCTGGCCGCCGTCACCGACAAGCTGGGCCTGGCGGGGACCGTCAACTCCACCTTCAACGAACCGTACGAGGTGGCACGGCAGTTCGCCTCGCTCGACCATCTCTCGGCGGGGCGGGCCGCGTGGAACGTCGTCACCTCGTGGGACGAGTTCACCGGCCAGAACTTCCGGCGCGGCGGCTATCTCGCACAGGAGGACCGCTACGAGCGCGCCAAGCAGTTCCTGGCGGCGGCCTGGGAGCTGTTCGACTCCTGGCACGGGGACGAGATCGTCGCCGACAAGGAGTCCGGCCTCTTCCTCGCCCACCCGGATCCGGGCGGATTCGACCACCACGTGCGGGAGTTCGACATCAGCGGCCATTTCAACGTGCCGCGCGGACCGCAGGGCCGGCCCGTCGTCTTCCAGGCGGGCGACTCCGACGAGGGCCGGGAGTTCGCCGCGTCGGCGGCCGACGCGATCTTCACCCGGCACGGGACGTTCGAGTCCGGACAGGCTTTCTACGCCGACGTCAAAGGCCGGCTCGCCCGCTACGGCCGGTCTCCCGACGAGCTGAAGATCCTGCCCGGCGTCACCTTCGCGCTCGGCGACACCGACGCCGACGCGCGGGAGAAAGCCGCCCTGATCCGCCGGCAGCAGGTCAGCGGCCAGACCGCCATCCGGCTGCTCGAACAGCTGTGGAACCGCGACCTCAGCTCCTACGACCCCGACGGGCCGCTGCCCGCCGAGGACCCGGTCCCCGGCGAGAACACCGTCGCGCGGGGACGGGCCAGCGTGCGCATGCACCGCGACCCGCTCGCCACCGCCGCGCGCTGGCGGGGCATCGCCCAGGCGAAGAACCTCTCGATCCGCGACCTCATCATCGAAGTGACGGGCCGTCAGACCTTTATCGGCTCCCCGGCGACGGTGGCCACCGCGCTCAACGACTTCGTCCAGGCCGACGCGAGCGACGGATTCATCCTGACACCCCATCTGACACCGGGCGGGCTCGACGAGTTCGCCGACACGGTCGTCCCGCTGCTCCAGGAGCGGGGGGTCTTCCGTACCGAGTACGAGGGCGACACCCTGCGCGACCACCTCGGGCTCCGTAAGCCCGCGCCCGCGCCCGCGCATGCGCCCGCGACGGTGTCCGTATCCGCCGGCCGGACCGCCGCCCACTGACAAGGAGCACCATCGTGGCCACCACCACCCGCACCCCGCTCGCCGTCCTGGACCTCGTGCCGGTCTCGTCCGGCTCGACCCCGGGCCAGGCCCTGCGCAACAGCGTCGACCTCGCCCGGCACGCCGAACGCCTCGGCTACGCCAGACACTGGTTCGCCGAGCACCACCTCAACCCCGGCGTCGCCGGCACCTCCCCGGCGGTCGTCCTCGCGCTCACCGCCGCCGCCACCTCCACCATCCGGCTCGGCTCCGGAGCCGTACAACTCGGCCACCGCACCGCCCTGTCCACCGTGGAGGAGTTCGGGCTGCTCGACGCCCTGCACCCCGGCCGGTTCGACCTCGGGCTCGGCCGGTCCGGCGGGCGCGCGGAAGCGGCGACGCCCACGCCCGTGCCCGAGCACATCACTCCCGTCGTCGACGGCCGTACGCCGAACGGGCTGCGTATCCCGCGCCGATTCTCCGTCGCGAGCCTGCTGCGCTCCCCGCGCTTCGCCCTGCACCGGAAGCTGCTCCAGCAGCCGGGCGCCGAATCGCAGGCGTACGACGAGCAGATAGCCGACATCCTCGCGCTGCTGGCCGGCACCTACGCCACCGCCGACGGCATCGAGGCGCATGTCGTGCCGGGGGAGGGGGCCGACCTCCAGGTGTGGATCCTGGGCAGCAGCGCGGGCATCAGCGCGCAGGTGGCGGGGGCCAGCGGCCTGCGGTTCGCGGCCAACTACCACGTCAGCCCGGCGACCGTACTGGAGGCCGCCGAGGGATACCGGGCCGCCTTCAAGCCGTCCGCCGAGCTGGACCGGCCGTACGTCAGCGTCTCCGCGGACGTCGTCGTCGCCGAGGACGACGCCACCGCACGGGAGTTGGCGACCGGCTACGGCCTGTGGGTACGCAGCATCCGCAGCGGCGAGGGCGCGATCCCGTTCCCCACCCCCGACGAGGCCCGCGCGCACCGCTGGAGCGCGGCGGACCGCGAGCTGGTCGCCGACCGGACCGAAACGCAGTTCGTCGGCTCGCCCGGGAGCGTCGCCGACCGGTTGGAGGTCCTGCGCGACGCCACGGGGGCCGACGAACTGCTCGTCACCACGATCACCCACGGCCACGCGGACCGGGTCCGCAGCTACGAGCTGCTGGCCGAGGAGTGGGCACGGCGTAACTGACGTACCGTCAAGCGGCGTTCTCCTCCTGGGCCGTCGGGTCCACGCCCAGCTCCGCGAGCAGCCTCTCGCGCAGCGCGGCGTACGCGGCGCCGCCGTGCGCGCGCGGCGCGGGCAGCTCCACGGGGATGTCCGCGCCGATCCGCCCCCGCGCGAGGACGACCACCCGGTCCGCGAGGACGATCGCCTCGTCCACGTCGTGCGTCACGAGCAGGACCGCCGGGCGGTGCCTGGCACACAGCCGGCGCAGCAGCACATGCATCCGGATGCGGGTCAGCGCGTCCAGCGCGCCGAACGGCTCGTCGGCGAGGAGCAGTCCGGGCTCGCGTACGAGCGAACGGGCCAGCGACACCCGCTGCTGCTCACCGCCGGACAGCTCCACGGGCCACGCCTTCTCCCGCCCGGCCAGCCCGACCTCGGCGAGCGCCGCCCGGCCGCGCTCCAGCGGATCGGGCCCGTCGAGACCGAGGACGACGTTGTCGAGCACCCGCTTCCAGGGCAGCAGACGGGCGTCCTGGAACACGACGGACACCGGGTCGGGAGAGCTGAGTTCGCCGCTGCCCGTGACGTCGTGGTCGAGCCCGGCCAGCGCGCGCAGCAGTGTGCTCTTGCCGGAGCCGCTGCGGCCGAGCAGCGCCACGAACTCCCCGGCGCGGACGTCGAGATCGAGTCCGTCGAGGACGTCGCGGTCCCCGAAGGAACGGATCAGGTTCCGGATCCGTACGGTCGTGGGCGGGGCTTCGGCGGTCAGCCCGCCAGGGTGCGTCGCCATGACAGCGTCCTCCGTTCGACGAGACGTACCAGCGCGTCCGAGAGGAGCCCGAGGAGCCCGTACACGACCAGGCCGACGATGATGACGTCGGTCTGCCCGTACGTCCTGGCCAACTCCATCATGTAGCCGATCCCGCTGGTGGCGTTGACCTGCTCGACCACCACCAGCGCCAGCCAGGCACCGGTCACGGCGAACCGCATGCCCAGCAGGAACCCGGGCAGCGCGCCGGGCAGCACGACATGGCGCAGGAACGCCGTACGGCTCAGCCGCACCGTCTCGGCCAGCTCCACATAGCGGGTGTCGATGGTGCGCAGTCCGTTGTGCGTGTGGATGTAGACCGGTACGAAGACGCCCAGGGCGATCGTGATCACCTTCATGGACTCTCCGATGCCGAACCACAGGATCAGCAGCGGGATCAGCGCGAGGGACGGGATGGCCCGCTTGATCTGCACCGGACCGTCGATCACCCCCTCGGCGATCCTGCTGAGGCCCGAGACGAGAGCCAGGATCAGGCCCCCCAGGACGCCGAACAGCAGCCCGAGCGCGGCACGTTGGGCCGAGGTGGCGAGGTTGGACTGGAGCCGGCCGTTCTCGATCAGATCGCCGGCCGTCGTCACCACGGTCCAGGGGGCCGAGAGATTACGGGCGTCGATGAGGCCGGTGGCCGAGCCCGCCGCCCACACGGCGAGCAGCAGCAGCGGGCCCAGCGCCCAGCCGTACGGGACGGGGCGCCCCAGGCCGAGCCGCCGGCGCGGCCCGAGCCGACGGGAGGCGCGCCCCGGCGCGATCCCCGGCGGCCGGGTCGTCTCGGAGGCCGTCGCGGCGGTTGTCCCGATGACGGTCCCGCCCGTCGTGCCGCCGGTCAACCCGGCCTTCTTCAGGGTGACTTCCTCTGCGGCTTCCGTGCTCACGACCCCGCCCCTGTCTCGGCCCCGGTACCCGCGACCGCCTCGGCCCCGGTCTTCTCGAAACGCCGGTCGAAGAGGATCGCCGCGTCGAACGACTTCTGGTCCGTCTCCTTCGACAGCAGGTCGACCGTCTTCTGCTGGTTCGCGATGGTCTCCGTCCAGTCACCCGGAATCGCCGGGTGCCCGCCGGTCTTGACCAGATACTCGCCGTCCTCGCGCGACAGCCCCTGGTCCTTCACGTAGTAGCCCTCGATCCACTCCTTGGGATGCGTGTCGATCCAGACCTTGGCCTTCGCCCAGTACGTCACGAACTCCCGTATCGCGGCGGCCTTCTGAGGGTCACTCACCGAAGCGGTCGGCACCCAGAGATGGCTCGGGTCGTCCCGCAGCCCGTGCGGGATCGTCCTGCCGCCGTCCTTGCCGTACTTCGCCGGATAGCGCTTGATGTTCACCCCGCCGAGCGGCGCCGCGTCGACCTGACCGCCGCCGAGCGCGGTCGGATAGACGTCGCCGGTGCTGGGCAGTTCGACCAGTTTCACGTCTTCCTTGGTGAGCCCGGCCTTGGCCAGAATGCGCAGGACGAGCGCGCCCTGCGCCTGTCCCGGGCTGTACGCGATCCGCTTCCCGCGCAGGTCCGCGAGACTGTCGATGCCGGCGCCCGGCGCGATGCCCAGCTCGTATATCGGGTTCTTGATCGGGTCCGTACGGAACGCGGCGGCCACGAGCTTGGTGTCGAGCCCGGTCCAGTGCGCGTGGATCGACGGGATCTCGGCCGCCGAGCACACGTCCAGGGAGTTGGCCCGGAACGCCTCGGAGCACTGCGGACCGCCGCTGAGATTGGCCCACTTGACCTTGAAGGGGATTTTGTCGATCTGTCCGGAGAGCTTGAGCGCGACCTGGATCTCCGGACTGCCGACCGTGATCTCGGTGTCCGGATCCACCGTCTTCGGAATCTCGACGTCGGAGAGATCCTTCGAGGACGCGGTGGTGGTGGCGGTGTTGTCGGCGCAGCCGGTGAGTACGGCGGCCGACAGGGTCAGCACGGTGGCGAGCAGGACGGCAGCACGAGGCGTACTGGGCATGTCTTTCTTTTCCCGGTTCTCTGAATCGCTGGGACCTTCACGGAAAGTGGGGGCGTGTGAGGGTCAGCTACAGAGCGCGGTCGCGACGCGCATCAGATCGACGGCGCGTCGCTTGCTCAACCGCTGGGATCCGGACATGTCCGCGAAGCTAGCGGCGGTACGAAGCCAGGAGCAAGGGGCCCGGTACGAATGTGCGATACGGCAACAAGGGCTTCGTACCGCCGCTATACGCCCGAAACACAACCGGGCGGCCCGCGAGGTCAGCTCACCGTGACCGGGACCCTGATCACCGCGTCGAAGAGATAGCCCTGGGTGTTGGGCACCGAGCGTTCGGGCTGGGTGTTCCCCGCCGTGTCGGTGGCGCGCGCCAGCAGGTGGGTGCGCCCAGTGGCGTGCGGGCGCCAAGGGGCCGACCAGCGCACCCAGTTGTGCCGCCGCGGGGTGTCCCGCAACTGCGCGCGCTGCCAGCGCGCCCCGCCGTCGGTGCTGAACTCGACGTGGCGCACGGGCGCGTGGGCCGACCAGGCGCGGCCGGTCAGCCGGTGCGTGCGCCCGGCGGCCAGCACGGTGTCCGGTGCGAGTTCGAAGCCGGACTTGATGGTCTGCCGGGTCAGCGGGTCGCTGCCGCCGGGCGGGTAGGACGGGCCGAACAGCCGGTAGAAGTCGGTGTTCCAGGGCGAGGTCAGCGGCCCGGCGCTCACCTCGATGTCCCCGAGCCACTTGATGGAGGCGATCCCGACCCAGGACGGCACGACGACCCGGACCGGATACCCGTGGTCGTACGGCAGCGGCTCGCCGTTCATCTCGTACGCGAGGATCACGTCGTCCAGCGCCTTCGCGACCGGCAGCGGGCGCCGCACCCGGCCCAGGTTGACGCCCTCGGTGACATAGTCGGCGTCCAGCCCCCGGGGCATCACGTCGACCGCGTGCCCGCCGATCCCGGCGCGCCGCAGCACGTCGGAGAGCCGCACCCCGCGCCACCGGGCGACCCCGATCGCGCCCAGCGTCCAGGCGGTGCCGGAGGCGGCGTCGCCCTGCTGGGAGGTGTAGAAACTGCGGCCGTTGCCCGCGCACTCGACGGCCACGTCGCGGGTGACCGAGGGGAGCCGGCGCAGCTGGTCGTACGTGAAGCGGACCGGCCCGCCGCGCAGACCGCTGCCCCACACCGTCAGGGTCCAGGAACCCTTGTCCAGGACGGGTGTCGACGTGTGGTTCCGGACGAAGAAGCGCTCCACGGGGGTGTGGACGCCGGTGTCACGCAGGGCGGCGAAGTTGGCCTCGGCGTTGGTGCCGCGGACGGTGAACAGCTCGGGCGGCA
>NZ_MDCR01000245.1 GCF_001723055.1 Streptomyces niveus | reverse complement strand
AAGTCGTCGCGGCCCCGCTCGGCGGCGTAGGCGTCGAGCGGGGCCGCGACGACTTCTTCATGTTCGGCGAGGTCTACTCCGCCGACACCGCCGTCACCTCCCCGTACGTGACACGCGGGCGGCTCGACTCCACGCTCGACTTCCCCCTCCAGGACGCGGCGCGCGCCTACGCCTCCCAGGGCGCCTCCGCCGAGCGGCTGGCCAAGGTCTTCGGCGAGGACTACCGCTACACCACCGACAAGGCCAACGCCTACGAGCAGGTGTCGTTCCTCGGCAACCACGACATGGGCCGCATCGGCACCTTCCTCAAGCAGGACAACCCAGGTGCCGGCGACGCCGAGCTGGTCAAGCGCGCCCGCCTCGCCAACGAGCTGATGTTCTTCTCGCGCGGCAACCCGGTGATCTACTACGGCGACGAGCAGGGCTTCACCGGCCCCGGCGGTGACAAGGACGCCCGCCAGAGCCTCTTCGCCTCCACGACCCCCGACTATCTGGACGACGACCAGCTCGGCACCGACCGCACCCACGCCTCGGACGCGTACGACCCCACGCACCCGATCTACCGGTCGATCGCGGAGCTGTCGAAGCTCACCAAGCGCCACCCGGCGCTGCGGGACGGCGTACAGACCGAGCGCTACGCCGCCGACTCCGTGTACGCGTTCTCCCGCACCGACGCGCGGCAGCGCGACGAGTACGTCGTCGCGGTGAACAACGCCATGACGCCGAAGACCGTGCGGGTGCCGACCGGTTCGGCGCGAGCCGACTTCCGTGCCGTGTACGGCACTTCGGGCACCGTACGCAGCGGCGCCGACGCGACGATCGAGGTCACCGTCCCGGCGCTGTCCTCCCTCGTCCTGCGCGCCGACGAACCGCTCGCGCCGCCCGCCGCCAAGCCTGCGATCACCCTGACCGCGCCGGCGGCCGGTGCCACCGGCACCATCGAGATCACCGCCGACGTCGACGGCGGACAGCTGAACCGCGTCGTCTTCGCCGCTCAGACCGGCAACGGCAAGTGGCGCACCCTGGGCAGCGCCGACCACGCCCCGTACAAGGTCACCCAGCATCTGGACGACAAGGTGGCCGCCGGAACACCCCTGCGCTACAAGGCCGTTGTCATCGACAGCCGGGGCCGTACCGCCTCCGACCTCGCCTCCTCCACCGCCGGGCAGACACCCGCGCCCGAGCCGCCCACGGCCGTCGAGCGCGAGCACGCGATCGTGCACTACCGGCGCCCCGACGGGAATTACGAGGGCCGGCAGCTCAAGTCCGGTGACAAGACCGCCGAGTTCACCGGCCGTGACGCGTACGGCGCGTTCGCGTGGGTCGACGTCCCCGAAGGCGCGTCGAGCGTCCCGTACACCGTCGTCAAGGACGGCACACCGGACGGCCCCGAGCGCACCGTCGACCTCGCCAGGACCGGTGAGGTCTGGATCGAACAGGGCGCGGACGGACAGAGCGAGAAGGCCCCCGACGGCGCCTACCCGCCGCAGGACAAGACCAAGGCCGTCCTGCACTACCAGCGGGCCGACGGCAAGTACGACGGCTGGGGACTGCACACCTGGACCGGCGCCAAGGACCCGACCGACTGGGCGAAGCCGCTGGAGCCGGCGAAGAAGGACGCGTACGGCGTGACGTACGAGGTGCCGCTCGCCGAGGGCGCCACCTCGCTCAGCTACATCCTGCACAAGGGCGACGAGAAGGACCTGCCGTCCGACCAGTCGCTGGACCTCGCGACGTACGGCAACGAGGTCTGGCTGCTCGGCGGGCGGCCGGGATATCTGCTGCCGACCGCCGGGGCCGTACCCGCGCCCGACCTCGGCCGGGCCGAGGCGCAGTGGATCGACCGCGACACCGTCGTGTGGAAGGTGAAGGCCACCGAGGCCACCAGCCAGCAGCTCGTGTACGCGCCCGACGGCGGCATCACCGTCGAGAACGGCGCGCTGTCCAAGGAGGGCCAGTGGCTGCGGCTCAACCCGGCGACGCTGAGCGACGCGCAGAAGAATACGTACCCTCACCTGAAGGACTTTCCGGCCTTCACCGTCGACCCGCGTGACCGCGACCGGGTGAAGGAGTCGCTGCGCGGTCAGCTCGTCGCCACCCAACGGGCCGCGAACGGCGCCCTGTTGGACGCGACCGGTGTGCAGATCCCCGGTGTGCTGGACGACCTGTACGCCGGTGCGGCCACGCGCGCCTCGCTCGGGCCCGTCTTCCGCGAGGGAAGCCCCACGCTGTCCGTGTGGGCGCCCACCGCGCGGCGCGTCGCCCTCGAACTCGACGGCAGGAGCGTCCCGATGCGGCGCGACGACCGCAGCGGCGTCTGGTCCGTCGAGGGGAACAAGAGCTGGAAGGGCAAGCCGTACCGGTACGTGGTCGACGTCTTCGCGCCGACCGTCGGGAAGATGGTCACCAACAAGGTCACCGACCCGTACTCCACCGCCCTGACCACCGACTCGGCACGCAGCCTCGCCGTCGACCTCACCGACCCGAAGCTCGCCCCGAAGGGCTGGTCGACGCTGAAGAAGCCGGCGGCCGTCCCGATGCGCGACGCGCAGATCCAGGAGCTGCACGTCCGCGACTTCTCGATCGCCGACCGCACCTCCGAGCACCCCGGCCGCTACCTGGCCTTCACCGACACCGGGTCGAAGGGCATGAAGCACCTGGCGGAGCTGGCCGACGCGGGGACCAGCTACGTCCATCTGCTGCCGGCCTTCGACATCGGCACCATCCCCGAGAAGAAGTCCGACCAGCAGGAACCCGCCTGCGACCTGTCCGTGTACGCCCCCGACTCCGACGAGCAGCAGGCCTGCGTCGCGAAGGCGGCGGCGAAGGACGGCTTCAACTGGGGCTACGACCCGCTGCACTACACGGTGCCCGAGGGCAGCTACGCGAGCGACCCCGAAGGCACGAAGCGCACGGTGGAGTTCCGGCGGATGGTGCAGGGCATCAACGGCACCGGCCTGCGGACCGTCATGGACGTCGTCTACAACCACACCGTGGCCAGCGGCCAGGACCCCAAGTCCGTACTGGACCGGATCGTGCCCGGCTACTACCAGCGGCTGCTCGACGACGGCACCGTGGCGACGTCCACCTGCTGCGCCAACACCGCGCCCGAGAACGCCATGATGGGCAAGCTCGTGGTGGACTCGATGGTCACCTGGGCGAAGGAGTACAAGGTCGACGGCTTCCGATTCGACCTGATGGGCCATCACCCCAAGGCCAACATCCTCGCCGTACGTGAGGCGTTGGACGCGCTGACCGTCGCCAAGGACGGCGTCGACGGGAAGGCGATCGTCCTCTACGGCGAGGGCTGGGACTTCGGCGAGATCGCCGGTGACGCGCGCTTCGTCCAGGCCACCCAGAAGAACATGGCCGGCACCGGGATCGCGACCTTCTCCGACCGGGCGCGCGACGCGGTACGCGGCGGCGGCCCCTTCGACGAGGACCCCGGCGTCCAGGGCTTCGCCTCCGGACTCTTCACCGACCCCAACTCCTCCGCCGCCAACGGCACTCCGGCCGAGCAGCGGGCCCGGCTGCTGCACTACCAGGACCTGATCAAGGTCGGACTCACCGGCAATCTCGCCGACTACTCCTTCACCGACAGCGCGGGCCGCACCGTCAAGGGCTCCGAGGTCGACTACAACGGCGCCCCGGCCGGTTACGCCGCCGCCCCCGGTGACGCGCTGGCCTACTCGGACGCGCACGACAACGAAAGCCTCTACGACGCGCTGGCGTTCAAGCTCCCGCGCGCCACCCCGGCCGCCGAGCGGGCCAGGGCGCAGGTGCTCGCCATGGCGACGGCGACCCTCACCCAGGGGCCCTCGCTCTCCCAGGCGGGGACGGACCTGTTGCGCTCCAAGTCGCTGGACCGCAACTCGTACGACAGCGGCGACTGGTTCAACGCGATCAACTGGGACTGCCGGGACGGCAACGGCTTCGGGCGCGGACTGCCGCCCGCCGCCGACAACAAGGACAAGTGGCCCTACGCCAAACCCCTGTTGGCGACCCCCGGCATCGCGCCCGGCTGCCCGGAGATCACCGGCGCCACCGCCGCGTACCAGGACCTGCTGCGGATCCGCACCACGGAGGCGGCTTTCCGCCTCTCCTCCACGGACGCCGTCCAGTCCGCGCTCTCCTTCCCGCTGTCCGGCCCCGGCGAGACACCGGGCGTCCTCACGATGCGCCTCGGGGAGCTGGTGGTGGTCTTCAACGCCACTCCGGACGCGGCGGAGCAGCGAGTCGCGGCGCTCACCGGCCGGCCCTACGGCCTGCACCCCGTGCAGGCGGGCGGCTCGGACGCGACGGTCAAAAAGGCGTCGTACGAGGCGAGTTCGGGCATCTTCACGGTGCCGGGACGGACGGTGGCGGTGTTCCGGGCCGGTGCCTGACCGACGTGGCCCCTTGATCGGGTCCGTTTCTGACTGATTCTCACCACGGGGGGCGGTTCCGGTCCCCGACTGGGCCAGACTGTCCCCCGTGGTGGGACATATTCCTGACGAGACGACCAGCTTCGTAGGACGCGCGACCGAGCTGAAGGACGTCGAACGCGCCCTGAGAACGAACCGGTTGACCACACTCACCGGACCCGGCGGCGTGGGCAAGACCAGGCTGGCGCTCCGCGCGGCCGGCCGGGCCGCCGAGCACCACCCCGACGGTGTCTGGTGGGTCGACCTGTCGCCGCTCGCCGACGACCGGCTGCTCCTGATCACCGTCTCCGACGCGGTCGGACTCTCCGACCACACCTTGCGGATGCCCGTCGAAGCACTCCGCGAATGGCTCGCCGACAAACGGCTGATGCTCGTACTCGACTGCTGCGAACGGCTGGTGGGCGCCTGCGCCCGGCTCGTCGGCGAACTCCTCACCGCCGCACCCGGCCTCACCGTCCTCGCCACCAGCCGCCAGCCCCTCGGCTCCCCCGCCGAGGAGCGCATCGACGTGGCACCCCTGCCGCTGGACGGCGACGACGAGAAGGGCCTCGCGCTCACCCTCTTCCGCGAGCGCGCCGCGACGGCGGCGCCCGGCGTCCGCCTCGACGATCCGGCGGTCGCGGCGGCCGCCGACCAGATCTGCCGCCGTCTCGAAGGCATCCCGCTCGCCCTCGAACTCGCCTGCGCGCGCCTGGCCGACAACAGCGTCGAGGAGATCGCCGCACGCCTCACCTCCCGTCTCGACGTCCTCACCGACCAGACCGCCTGGCCCCGGCGCCACCGCGCGCTGCGCACCGCCATCGGCTGGAGCCACGAACTGTGCGCGCCGCTGGAGCGGCTGCTGTGGGCCCGGCTCTCCGTGTTCAGCGGCGACATCGAGGAGGCCGACGCACGGGCCGTCTGCGCCGGCGGACCGCTCGGCCCCGACGACGTCGGCCGCGCACTGGCGGGACTCACCGACCGCTCCGTCATCCGGCGCGACGGCACCCGCTACCGCATGCTCGACACCCTCCGCGAGTACGGCGCCCTGTGGCTGGCCGAACTCGGCGAGGAGCGCGTACTGGCCGACCGCCACGCCACGCACTTCGCCGCGCTCGTCCGCGAGGCGCACGGCGGCTGGCTCGGCCGGGACCAGATCGCCTGGTACGGCAGGATCGCCGACAGCCACTCCGAACTGTGCGCCGCCCTCGACCACTCCCTCACTGCCGACCCGGCCGCGGCCCAGGAGATGGCGGGCCGGGTCGGCTTCTTCTGGACCTGCTGCGGTCACCTCCACGAGGCCCGGATCTATCTGGAACGCGCCCTCGACGCCCACGACGAGCCGGGACCCGACCGCACCCGCACCCTGTGGGCGCTCGGCCTGACCGTCATGCTCCAGGGCGACCACGAGGCCGCGCACCGCTTCGGCGAGCAGTGCTCCCTGGCCGCCTGGCGGGACAAGGACCCCGAGTCCATGCTCTCGGCGGCGTACCTCCTCGGCCTCACCTCACTGATGATGGGCCACACCCAGGCCGGCCACACCGTGTCCGACCGCGCGCTGAACGCGGTCGGGGGCAACGGCTTCGCCTACCCCTCCCAGCTGCGCTGCCGTCTCGTGCGCGTCTTCGCCCTCACCGGCCTCGGCCGGCTCGACGAAGCCGGCCGGGAGGCGGCGGCGCTGCGCGAGGAGTGCGCGGAGCGGGGCGAATGCTGGACCCGCTCGTACGCCGACTACCAGCTCTCCCTGGTCAACCTGCTGACCGGCCGCCCGTACGAGGCGGAGACCCACGCCCGCTCGATGCTCGCCGGCAAGCACCAGCTGCGCGACAGCTTCGGCATCGCGCTCGGCCTCGACCTGCTCGCGGCGGCGGTCGCCGCCCAGGGCGACGGCGAACGGGCGGCCGGTGTCTACGGCACCGGTCAGGCGTACTGGCGCATGGTCGGCCACCCCCAGCGCGGGACCCCGGAGCTGGCGGCGGTCCGCACGGAGTGCGAGCGCAGCGCCCGCGCGTCGGTGGGCGACCTGGCGTACGAGACGGCGTACGGCCGGGGGTTGTCGCAGGACCGGGCGGCCGGGCTGGCGGAGGCGTTGCGGGGGCCGATGCCCTGAGCCGGGCGCGCGGACCTGGCCGAACCTGGCCGGACCCGCCAACGCCCGTTCCATGCACGGCGGTTGCCCGAACTTGTTGCGGGCTTCTTCGTGGCGTGAACCCCGCCGGACGGGTAACCCGGTAGGTATGACGTCCACCGACGTGACACCAGAACCCGAGCAGAGCCAGGACCGGAGCCCCAGCCGCCGGACACCCGCGTCGCGCGTGTCCGGGGCGCCCTGGTGGGTCAAGCTGCCCGTGGGGCTCGTGGTGCTTGTCGTGCTGCTGGGGATCGGCAGCCGGCTCGACCTCGTGCCCGGATTCGACGACGTCTTCGGCGAGAAGACGAAGGACCGCACCGGGCCGACCCTCCTCAAGTCCATCCAGGACCTCAGCCGCTACCAGGCGGCGTCCGGGAACTTCCAGGTGGTGGTGGACCTGGAGAAGGACGCCAAATTCCTCCCCGACACCCTCAAGGGCAGCCGCACGCTCTACGTGGGCGCCGGCAGCGTCGGCTCGTACGTGGATCTCGGCGCGGTCGGCGAGAAGAACGTCCAGGTCAACGAGGAACGGACCACCGCGACGCTACGGCTGCCGCACGCCCGCCTCGACAAGGCCACGCTGGACCCCGAGCGGTCGTACGCCGTCTCCAAGCAGCGCGGGCTGTTCGACCGGCTCGGCGACTTCTTCTCCGACAACCCGGGGGACGAGCGCGCCGTCAACAAGCTCGCCGCCCAGCACATCCAGGACGCCGCCAAGGAGAGCGAACTGACCGCGCGCGCCGAAAAGAACACCACCAGCATGCTGCAAGGGCTGCTCACCTCCCTCGGCTTCAAGGAAGTGACGGTCGTCTACGGGGAGGCCGGCTGACCGCGCTTTACGCGGAGCGCGGGTTCGGCAGTGCGGCCGATGCGGCGGGGAGCCTTGCCGCCAGGGCCGTCAGCCGGGTCACCAGATCGCCGAACGGGCCGCCCGGCGGCTCGTCGGCGAGGACCGGCAGCAGGATCCGCGCCATCTCCTCGTCGTACGCCGCGCTGACCGCCGCCAGCGCGGCGAAGTCGTGCACCAGCTGCAACTCCAGCTCGAAGCGCGGGATACGGCGGCCGTCCAGCCACAGCAGCGCCGTCGACTCGGCGAGCGACACCCAGGAACGTACGACCAGCTCAAGCCGGGGCGGCGGGGACTGGACGGCGAGATGGGACAGGATCTGCTCGTACGCGGCCTGCCGCACCTCGTCGATCATCGCGTTGGCCGTGGACGAACCGACGGCGGGACCGCCGCGCATCAGTGCGAAGAAGCCGGGGCCGTGCTCGTCCACGAAGTCGAAGAAGCGGGACATGACGCGCAGCAGCCGGGCGCCGAGCGGCCCTTCGCGCGGTTCGACGAAGCGCGCGGCCAGCTCGTCGGCGGCCCGCCGCAGCGCGGCCTCGTACAGCGACTGCTTGCCCGGGAAGTAGTGGTAGACCAGGGGCCGGGAGATGCCGGCCGCCGCCGCGATCTCGTCGATGGAGACGTGGTCGGGCGAGCGGTGGCTGAACAGTTCCAGCGCGACACCGATCAGTTGCTGCCGTCGCTCTTCGACGCCCATGCGGCGCCGTACCCCGGTCGTCATATGAACAGCCTAACCGTCGGTGGCTGGAGCCTGTCGGTTACGCTCGCCGACCATGAGCGCATCTGACCAGGAAGAGGTCACCGGAACGCCGGAACCGGAGCCGGTGTCCGGGCCAAGGGGGAAGCCGGAGGCGGGGGTTGTCGCCCGCCCCGACGACAGCGAGCACGAGGACGGCGGGGACACCGGAGGCGGGGACGGCGAGCACGCTCTCACCCCGCGCCAGGCCCGCCGTATCCGGGTCGTCGTCGCCTCGGTGCTTCTGGTCGCGATGGCCGCCCTGTTGGCCGTACGGCTCGCCAACCGCAGCTCCGTCCTCGTCGTCGGCCTCTACGGCTTCGCGATGATCCTGTGCGGCGTGGTCATCGAACTCAGCAGGCACGGCCGCACCCGCCTCGCCACCTGGGTGCTGGGCCTCGGCCTCGCGGCGACGCTCGCCACCGACTGGCTGCTGCTGCCCTGAACCGGCGCCTCGCGTGCCGCCCGTGCCGCCGGCGCTCACCGCAGCGCGCCCACCCGGGTGCCGTCCGCCAGCAGCCCGTCCAGCTCAGCCCGGTCACCTGGTTTCGCCGGTACCGCGAGCACCCGCCCCCGCGCCTCGCCGGTGACCCCGCCCGTCGTACGGACGGAGCGGAACTCGTCGCTGCCGGCGGCCAGTACGTACCACCGGCCGCCCCGCGACTTCCACAGCACACCCGCCAGGACATGGGGCTCCCGGGCGCCGCACGCCGGTGAGCCCGACGCACGCGCCGCGACCGCCCCCGTCCTCGGCGCCCCGGCCTTCGCCGACGGCGGCTGGAACTGCGCCAGCACCCTGCTCTCCGTGCCCCGCCACGTCTCCGCGCGCGTGCACACCCACTGCGCGGCCCCGTTGGACTCGGGCAGGCTCTGACCCGCGAACTGCCAGGAGTTCACCGTCCGCACACCGTGCGAGCGCACGGCGGGCAGCAGACACGCCGTACGCGCCCAGGCGGTGCGCGCCTCGGTCCCCGACACGTCGGCGGGCGCCGACGGCGGGCCCGACGTCAGCCGGGCGGGGGTCAGTTCGCCGAGGTCGGACAGCAGCCGCACGCCGCCCGCCTCGCCGCTCTCCGTCACCTCCAGCACGTCCCACGCCCCGCACTCCCGGTTCGCGCCCGGCACCGGCAGCGGATCGGTCACGCCGTCCGCGCCGCGCCTCAGGGGCCGCGCGTCACCGGCCGGGTCCAGCAGGTCGCGTACGGACGCCGTCGCCACCCAGGGGGCCGTGAGATAGCGCACGTTGCCGTCCGTCCGGCCGGCGACCAGCGCGTACGTCGCCGGGGCCGCGCCCGGCGCGGTGTCCGCCGACGCCCCGTCGACCCGGGCGAAGTCCAGCGCCACGGGGCCGGTGCCGGTGCGGGGTTCCGCGTAGCGGGCGATCCGCAGCCCGTCATACAGCAGCACCACGCGTGCCCGGTCGACCTCGCCCGCGTACAGCAACTGCGCCGGTCCCATCGGCGGTCCCACCGGCGTGGCCGGGGTCGACGAGACCCGCACCGACGCGCCCGGCCGGGCCCATACCGCCAGCGCGCGCCGCAGCAGCGGCCGGTCGTCGGCGAGGGCGCCGCGCGTGGGCCAGACGGAGAAGTCCGTACGGGCCGCGGACCGCCACGCGTTCTCCGGGACGCGGTGCACCTTCGCCGGGTCCAGGGCCGCCTCCGCCGCCGAGTTGCGCGCGTACGGCGGGGCGGCGGCCCCGTTCGCGCCCCAGCCGTCGCCCGGCAGCCCGAGCAGCGCGCCGCAGACGGCCACGGCGGCGACACCCACGACGGCGGCGCGCGCGTGCTGGCGACGCCGCAGCAGATCGGTGGGGCGGGCCTGGAGCGAACAGGCGTCGTACTCGGGGGACTCCAGCAGCGCCACGCCCTTCGTACCGATGCCGTCGGCCTCCGCGAGCGCCGCGTGCGGGTCCTCGATCCCGGCGTCGGTGAGCAGCCGCCGTACGTCCCGGTCGGCCAGCCGCTCCAGCCCCCTCAGCACGAAGGCGGCCCTGGCACCGCCGGAGAGGGCCGACAGCCGCTGATCGAGGGCCAGTTCGTCGGCACCGCCCGAGCGGGGGAACAGCCGCAGCCCCCACACGTGCGGCAGCAGCGGCGGCAGTTGGGCCCGCCGCGGCCACGCCACGCGCCGCAACGGCCGCCCCGCGTCGAGCGCCTGCCGCAGCACCCGGCCGCGTACGTAGGTGTAACCGTCATCGGGCGTCGCGGCGCTGCGGCTCCTCGGCAGCGAGCGCTGCACGACGGCATGGGCGGTCAGCACGCGGCGATTGCGCCCGAGGGCCGGAGGCAGCACGAGATAGGCGATCCGCACGAGCCGCGGATAGTGCTCGAC
>NZ_MDCR01000244.1 GCF_001723055.1 Streptomyces niveus | reverse complement strand
GGAGATCGGGGATGCGGCCGGGGCGGTGCGGCAGGGGGACACCGGGGGCGCGCTGACCCACCTGGAAGCGGCCGTCGAGGCCATGGCCGAGATCACCGACCGGGGCAGCGACCAGCAGTCCGCCGAGCACGGTCTCCAGACGTTCGAGGGAGACATCCGGTCGGTCGTCGAACTGGTCCTCTTCCAGACACTCGGCCAGACGGCCACCGGCCGGATGGACGAGCTGAGCGCGGCCCTCGAAGAGGTCCGGAGGGTGGTCACCGAGGAGGGCCGCCTGCCGGACTCCGTTCCCGCCGCCGCGGAGGTCGAGGCCCTCTTCCATACGGTCACGGGCCCCGACGTCGACCGCGCCACCGAGGTCCTGGAACGCGGTCGCGGCCTGCTGCTCTCACGCCGCATCGAGGCCCGCGCCGACCTCGGCGAACTGACCGCGTCGCACCCCGAGTTGAGTCGCGAGTTCGAGCGCCTGGCGGACCAACTCACGGGCACGGCGGGCGTGGACGGAGCGGGCGGCGTACCCCCCGGCCACGCCGAGTGGTCCCGGCTCGCCGGGCTGCGCGCGTCGCGTGAACTCGACCTGCTGGTCGCGGACATCCGTACCCGGCCCGGGTTCGAGGGGTTTCTGCGGCCGCTCTCCGCAGGGCAGTTGAGGGCGCTCGCGGGGGACGGGCCGATCGTCGTGCTCAACCACGCGCGGATGAAGTGCCAGGCGCTGATCGTGACGGACCGGTCCATCACCGCCCGCGTGCTCGACGTCTCGTCCGAAGATGTCGCCGACATGGCCCGGCGCATGCGCGACGCGGTCGACGCCATCAACGCGCAGGGCACCTCGCGGCCCTCCCCGTTGGAGCTCGTCGCCGCCGGGGCCACGATCCGGGAAACCCTCGCGTGGACCTGGCACAGAATCGTGCGCCCCGTACTGGAGATCGCCGGGTCCCGCGACCCGGTCCCCGACGGCGGCGCGTGGCCGCGGATCTGGTGGGTGCCCACGGGCGCCTTCAACACCCTGCCGCTGCACGCGGCGCAGTGCGTACGGCCCGGTTGTGAACTCGGCGGCTGCGGCGCCGCGTTGGACACCGTGATGTCGTCGTACGTGCCCGGGTTCCAGACCCTGGCGTACGCGCGCAGCCGGGCCGGGCACCGCGAGGGGGCCGACAGCGGCAGCGCCCTGCTGGTCGCCGCGCCCGAGGAGGAGCTGCCGGGCGTCGCGGCGGCGGCAGGCTACGCGGCCGGGCTGCTCGGCGCGCGCGAGCCGCTGGTCGGCGCCGCCGCGTCCCGCGAGGCCGTACTGGCGGCGCTCGGTGCCACCTCCTGGGTGCACTTCGGCTGCCACGCCGCCACCGACCCGGCGGAACCCTCCGGCGCCCTGCTCCATCTGCCGAACGGCGAGACCCTGTCCGTACTGGAGATCTGCCGGACCCGGCCCCGGTCGGCGCAGCTCGCCTTCCTCGCCGCCTGCGGCACCGCGCGTACGTCCGAGCGGCTGTCTGACGAGGCGATCCACATCACCAGCGCGTTCCTGCTCGCCGGTTTCCCGACCGCCGTCGGCACGCTCTGGGCGATCGACAGCTCCCACGCGGACCAGGTCACCCGGGACTTCTACCGCCGTATGACCCACGACGGTACGACCGCCACGGCCACCGCGCCGACACCCTCCGCCCACGCCCTGCACCACACCGTCCGGGAACTGCGCCGCCGGATCCCGGACCGCCCCCATGTCTGGGCGGCGTACGTCCACGCCGGCACCTGAACAGAGCAAGGCCGGGCCGGTCCGCGAGTACCGCGGGCCGGCCCGGCCGTGTCGTCGAGCCGATCGGGAGGATCAGACGAGGTCGAACCGGTCCAGGTTCGAGACCTTGGTCCACGCCGCGACGAAGTCGTTCACGAACTTCTCCTTCGCGTCGTCACTCGCGTAGACCTCCGCGACCGCGCGCAGCTCGGAGTTCGACCCGAAGACCAGGTCGGCGCGGCTGCCGGTCCACTTGACCTCGCCGGTGGCGGAGTCACGGGCCTCGAAGGTGTTCGCGTCCTCGGACGTCGCCGTCCACGTCGTACCCAGGTCGAGCAGGTTGACGAAGAAGTCGTTGGTCAGCGACCCGGGAGTCTCGGTGAGAACACCGAGAGACGACTCCTGGTAGTTCGCGCCGAGTACGCGCAGACCACCCACGAGGACGGTCAGCTCGGGCGCGCTGAGGGTCAGCAGGTTCGCCCGGTCGATCAGCAGGAACTCGGCCGGCAGCCGGTGACCCTTGCCGAGGTAGTTGCGGAACCCGTCGGCGACCGGCTCCAGCGCGGCGAACGACTCCACGTCCGTCTGCTCCTGCGTGGCGTCCGCGCGGCCCGGCGTGAAGGGGACCTCGATGTCGAAGCCGGCGCTCTTGGCGGCCTGTTCGACGGCCGCCGCACCCGCGAGCACGATCAGGTCGGCGAGCGAGACCCGCTTTCCGCCGTTCGGGGCGGAGTTGAAGGTCTCCTGGATGCCTTCGAGCGTACGGAGCACCGTCGCGAGCCGGTCGGGGTCGTTGGCCTCCCACCCGATCTGCGGCTGGAGACGGATACGCGCGCCGTTGGCGCCACCGCGCTTGTCGCTGCCACGGAAGGACGAGGCGGACGCCCACGCGGTCGACACGAGCTGGGAGACCGACAGGCCCGAGGCCAGGACCTGCTCCTTGAGGGAGGCGATGTCCTCGGCGTCGACGAGCTCGTCCGTCACGGCGGGGATCGGGTCCTGCCACACCAGCGTCTCGGCGGGGACCTCCGAGCCGAGGTAGCGCACGACCGGGCCCATGTCGCGGTGCGTCAGCTTGAACCAGGCGCGGGCGAAGGCGTCGGCGAACTCCGCCGGGTTCTCCAGGAAGCGCCGCGAGATCTGCTCGTACGACGGGTCGACGCGCAGCGCGAGGTCGGTGGTGAGCATCGTCGGGGCGTGGCTCTTCGACGCGTCGTGGGCGTCGGGTACGGTACCGGCGCCGCCGCCGTCCTTGGGCCGCCACTGGTTGGCACCGGCGGGGCTGGTGAACAGCTCCCACTCGTAGCCGAAGAGGATCTCGAAGAAGCTGTTGTCCCAGGTGATGGGGGTGTTCGTCCAGATGCCCTCAAGGCCGCTGGTGATGGTGTCGCCGCCCTTGCCGGTGCCGAAGCTGTTCTTCCAGCCGAAGCCCTGCTGCTCGATCGGGGCGGCCTCGGGGTCGGCGCCGACGTTGTCCGCCGGGCCCGCGCCGTGGGTCTTGCCGAAGGTGTGGCCACCGGCGATGAGGGCGACCGTCTCCTCGTCGTTCATCGCCATGCGGCGGAACGTCTCGCGGATGTCGCGCGCCGATGCGAGCGGGTCCGGACTGCCGTTGGGGCCCTCGGGGTTGACGTAGATGAGGCCCATCTGGACGGCGCCGAGGGGGCTCTCCAGCTCCCGGTCACCGGTGTAGCGCTCGTCGCCGAGCCAGGTCTTCTCGGGACCCCAGTACACGTCCTCCTCGGGCTCCCACACGTCCGCGCGGCCACCGGCGAAGCCGAAGGTCTCGAAGCCCATGGTCTCCAGCGCGACGTTGCCGGCGAGGATCATGAGGTCGGCCCAGGACAGGCTCTGGCCGTACTTCTTCTTCACCGGCCAGAGCAGCCGGCGGGCCTTGTCGAGGTTGCCGTTGTCCGGCCAGCTGTTGAGCGGGGCGAAGCGCTGCTGGCCGGCGCCGGCGCCGCCGCGGCCGTCGCTGATGCGGTAGGTGCCCGCGCTGTGCCAGGCCATGCGGATGATGAAGGGGCCGTAGTGGCCGAAGTCGGCGGGCCACCAGTCCTGCGAGGTCGTCAGGACCCCGGCGATGTCCTGCTTGACGGCCGGGAGGTCGAGGGCCTTGAACGCCTCGGCGTAGTCGAACTCCTCACCGAGGGGGTTGGCCACGGCGGGGTTCTTGGCGAGGATCTTCAGGTTGAGCTGCTCGGGCCACCACCCGCGGTTTCCGCCGCCCTGGGTCGGGTGCGGGGCACGCCCGTGCGCGACGGGGCAGCCGCCTTCACCCTCCGATTTCGCGTCTACGACGATTGCGTCATGGTTCTCAGACATGGGAATCCTTCCGGACCAAGCGGATTACGGTTCTCGGGTGGTACTCAGGCGGTTCAGGCGGTACTCAGGCGGCCGGAACCGATCCTACGATGGACAGAGTCCAAGTCAAGAAGCGAACTAAAAGCGCAGTCGGCAAGATATGCGCCGAAACCAGGACATCCATGGACGAACATCGGGTGTCCCGAACCTGAACAGGTGAACCCACATGAGCGACCTGCTGGAGCGACTGCGCGGGCGTGGCTGGCGGATGACCTCCCAGCGCCGGGTCGTGGCCCAGGTCCTCGACGGCGATCACGTCCACCTCACGGCCGACGAGGTGCACACCCTCGCGGTGCGGCTGCTGCCCGAGATCTCCCGGGCCACCGTCTACAACACCCTGGGCGAACTGGTCTCCCTCGGCGAGATCATGGAGGTCTCCGCCGCGGGCCGCGCCATGCGCTACGACCCCAACGCGCACCACCCGCACCAGCACTTGGTCTGCTCCGACTGCGGCACCATCCGGGACGTCCACCCCACCGGCGATCCACTGGCCGGGCTGCCGGTGGCGGAACGGTTCGGGTTCACGGTGTCCGAGGCCGAGGTCACCTATCGCGGGCTCTGCCCGTCGTGCGCGAGCGCCCCTCAGGTGTGAGGGAAATCTAACACTGCAAAACTTTCCGCCGCCTCACTAACGTCAGCGTCACCCGGAACCCCCGGAACACCTGGCGCATCAAGCACAGCAGAGGCGCCGTGCGCGGTGCCTGTCTCAACTCGCCATGCGTGTCTTGCGTGTTCGCAGGTAGAACGGGTTGATCCGACAGTGCTGACCGGAAGGCCGATTACCCATGCGGTTCGTAGCTCGACACTCTGAGCGACGTGCGATCGACCAACTGCTGAACTCGGCAGCCGCCGGACGGGGCGGCTCCCTCGTCGTGTCCGGTGAGCCGGGGATCGGCAAGTCGGCTCTCATCGACAACGCGGTGGAGGCCCTGGACGGGTTCGCGGTGCTCAGCGCCGCGGGAACCGAGTTCGAGCACGATCTGCTCTACGCGTCGCTGCACCAGCTGTGCGCACCGTTCCTTGAATACCGGATGGGGCTGCCCGCCGTACAACGAAGCGCCCTGGAAGCGGTGTTCGGCCTCGGTGAGCAGACCTCGCCCGACTCGCTGACCGTCGGCCTCGCCGTCCTCGGGCTGCTGCGCGCGGTGTCACTGGAGCACCCGGTGTGCTGCGTGGTGGAGGACGCCCAGTGGATCGACGACGGTTCGCGGCGCGCGCTGGTCTTCGTGGCCCGGCGTGTGGCCGGTGAGCGGATCGCGGTGGTGTTCGCCGCGCGTGACGTCGCTTCCGTACGCGGCCTCGCCGATCTGCCGCGCCTGCCGCTCGCGGGCCTGAGCGACGAGGACGCGCGGGCCGTGCTGGGCGCGGCGTCGTACGCCGGACTGGACAGCGAGGTGCTGGACCGCACGCTCGCTGAGGCGCGCGGCAACCCGCTGGCGCTGCTGGAGTTCTCGCACGACGCGGGTCCGTTCGGCGTGGCCAGCCCGCAGCGGCTGCGGGCCCCCGTGGTCGACGCGCTGGCGGAAGGGTTCGTACACCGCCTGGAGCGGCTGCCGTCCGCCGCGCGGTCGTCGGTGGTGCTCGCGGCAGCCGAGCCGGTCGGTGATCTCGGTCTGCTGCGGCGCGCGGCGAAGCTCCTCGATCTGGACATCGCGGGGCTCGCCGACGCGGAGGACGCCGGGCTGCTGTCCCTCGGGCCGCGCCTGCGCTTCCGCCATCCGCTCGTACGCTCCGCCGTGTACGCGTCGGCCACGCCGGGTCTGCGGCGCCGGGTGCACGGCGCTCTCGCGGAGGCCACCGATCCCGAGACCGGCGTCGACCGCCGGGCCTGGCACCGGGCGCACGCGGTCATCGACGTCGACGAGGAGGTCGCGGCGGAGCTGGAACGGTCCGCCGAGTGGGCGCGGCTGCGCGGCGGATTCGCCGCGGCGGCGGCGTTCCTGGAGCGGGCGGCGCAGCTGACGCCGCTCACCGACCCGCGCGCGGACCCCGACGCCGACCCCCAGGCCGGCCGCCGCGCCTGCCGGTTGCTCTCCGCCGCGAAGCTGCGGCTCCAGGCCGGCGCGCCGCGGACGGCCCGCGCGCTCGTCGCGCAGACCGAGAACCTCCCCATGGACGACCGTGGCCGCGCGGAGGCGCGCCTGCTGCACGCGCGCGTCGACTTCCAGCTCGGGCACAGTCCGGAGGCGACCACCAGACTGGTCGAGATCGCCATGGAGTTCGCCCCCGACCGGGACAGGGAGACGTACCTGGAGGCGTTCGCGTCGTTCATGTACAACGACAACCAGCCGGGCCGGCTGCGGGAGTTGGGCGCCGAGATCCGTAAGCGGGCACCGAAGCGGGAGTCAACGCGGCCCGTCGACATGCTGCTCGACGCCCTGCTGGACCAGATCATGCTGCCTCTTGAGGAGTCGGTGCCCACGATGCTCGGGGTGGCCAGGGCCTGCCGCGCCGCGGCGGCCTCGGCCTCGACGGGCCCGTGGCGGATGAACCTGGCCTGCCAGCTCGTCATCGACCTGCGCGAGGACGAGTTGATGGAGGAGATCTCCGACCGCCAGGTGGAGGCCGCGCGTGACCAGGGCGCGCTCGCCGTGCTGCCGCAGGCCCTGCGGTACCAGGCGATAGCGAGGGTCGCGGTGGGCCGGTTCGACGAGGCCGCCGCCAGTCTCGCCGAGGCGCGCGCGGTCGACGAGGCGGCCGGTACGGCCCCGCTCGTGGGAGCCGAACTCGTCTACGCGGGCTTCCGCGGCGACCTCGACCACTTCCGGGAGGTGCAGGCGCAACTCGGCCGTGACGGGCGGCCGTTCGAGACCGCCGGCCAGCACTACGCCAGCGCGGTCCTGCACAACGGGCTCGGCGACTACGACGCGGCGCTGGACGCCGCGCTCGCGGCCGAGCGCCGGCTCCGGGCGGGCTCGTACTCGATCTGGGCCGTCCACAGCGAACTGGTCGAGGCCGCCGCGCGCGCCGACCGGGGCGGGGAGGCCGACGCGGCCATGGACCACCTCGGGGCGCTGGCCCGCGCGAACCCCGTCCCGTGGGCCGTCGCCGAATGGCTGCGGGCGCGGGCCGTCCTGGGCCGGGAGGAGGACTGCGAGGGGCTCCACCGGGAGGCCATCGACCAGTTCTCCCGGACCCGGGTGCGGGTGCTGTACGCGCGTGCCCGGCTGACGTACGGGGAGTGGCTGCGCCGCGAGAACCGGCGCGTCGAGGCCCGGGTGGAACTGCGGGCGGCCCACGACATGCTGTCGGCCATGGGCGCGCTCGGCTTCGCCCAGCGCGCGGCCCGGGAACTGCGCGCCACCGGCGAACAGCCGCGCAGGCAGGGCGACAACAGGCCGGGCGAGAGCCGGCTCGACCTGCTCACCGCTCAGGAGCGGCTCATCGCGGGGCAGGTCGCCGCCGGGGCGACGTCCAAGGAAGTGGCGGCGGCGCTGTTCCTCAGCCCGCGCACGATCGACACGCACCTGCGCAACGTGTACCGCAAGCTGGGCATCTCCTCGCGCCGCAGCCTCCGCGAGATGACGCTGTGACCGCCGGTGCCGGCCGGATGGGCCCGCTTGGACTACGTAGCGCCCGGGTTACGTAGTTTTCGCCGACGCAGCGGTGGCCCTCACCAGGTGATCGTCACAACAGGCGGATCCGGCGACCGGGTCCCGGGCCGGAAGAGGGGAGAGGCGCGTTGATCACCGAGGTCGTTCTGCCGGGCATCGTGGAACCGGACGGTCTGGAACTGCGGACGCGACCGGCGCCGCACCTCCGGCCCGGACAGGCGCTGGTGCGGATGGAGGCGACCGGGATCTCCTTCGCCGAGCAGCAGATGCGCCGCGGCAGGTACTACGACCAGCCGCCGTTCCCGTTCGTCCCCGGCTACGACGTCGTCGGCGTCATCCACGCGCTCGGCGACGACGGCCGCCGGCCGTCGCCCCACGCGCCGTCCCGGCCGCCGTTCGCGGTGGGCCACCGCGTGGCGGCGCTGACCAGGACCGGTGCCTGGGCCGACCGTCTGGTGCTGCCCGTCGACGAACTCGTCCCGGTGCCCGACAGCCTCGCCGCCGAGGACGCGGAGACGGTGATCGTCAACGGCGTCACCGCCCGCCGCATGCTCGCCGCCGCGCGGGTGCGCGACGGCGACACGGTCGTCGTACTCGGTGCCAACGGCGGCGTCGGCTCGCTGCTCGTCCAACTCGCCCGCCACGCCGGTGCCCTGGTGATCGGCGTCGCCTCCGCGCGGCACGCGCCGTACCTGCGCGAGTTGGGCGCCGTCCCCGTGGACCGGCACGGCGATGTCGCGGCGGAGGTACGGCGCGTCGCCCCGGGCGGTGTGGCTGCCGTGTTCGACCATGTCGGCGGGCCGGGCATCCGCCGCTCCTTCTCGCTCCTCGCGCGCGGCGGCACCCTCGTCGCGTACGGCACGGCCGCCACCCGGGACGAGCGGGGCAACGCCCGGCTGCCCGTCTACGCGCTGTTCGCACGGCTCCTGCTCTGGCGCGTACTGCCCAACGGCCGCTCCACGACGTTCTTCAACCTCTGGGCCGGCCGTACGCGCAACCCGGGGCGCCACCGGGCGGAGCTGCGCGCCGACCTCGAAGCGCTGTTCGAGCATCTCGCGGCGGGCCACATCACCGCCCGTATCGCCCGCGCCTTCCCGCTGTCGCAGATCGCGGAGGCCATGCGTTACGCGGAGTCGGGCGCCGCCGAGGGCAAGGTCGTCCTGCTCGCCGAGCCCTTCTGACCCCGCGTCGCCGTACTCCTCGCTCTCCCCCGTCCGAGGAGTACGGCGGCGCGGCCCTTCGTTCGCGTCGGGGCGCGGCGGGCCGCCGGCGTCGGCGTCCGCGTCGGCGGCTGTTCACCCGGACGCCGTTCCGTGCTCGCCGGCGGGTGGCACGATTCCGCCCTGCCACTGTCGCGCAACGGAGAAACGATGCACCTCAAGCCCAAGAGAACCTGCGCCGCGCTCGTCGCCGTAGCTGTCGCCGCCGGCATGCTGGCCGGTACGGGCGCGGCGAGCGCACACCAGGGTCCGCACCAGGACGGGCGGCGCCCGCTCGCCTTCGACCGCACCGCCACCTACCCCGTCTTCCAGAACCGCCCCGCCGGCGAGGACCCCGCGGCCGCCACCGTCGCGGAGATCTCGGCGGCCAGTGAGGACGGCCGGACCCTCGTCTACACCGACGCGGCGGCCCGCCGGATCGGCTTCCTCGACATCAGCGACGCCGACCGCCCGCGCGGGCTCGGCACACTGTCCCTGGCCGAACTCGGCAACGCCGAGGACGAGCCGACCTCGATAGCCGTCGTCGGCCAGTACGTCCTGGTGGTGGTGAACACCAGCGCCGACTTCACCGACCCGTCCGGCCGGCTCGACGTCATCTCGCTGCGCGACCGCCGCCGGGTGGCGAGCCACGACCTCGGCGGCCAGCCCGACTCCCTCGCGATCAGCGAGGACAAGCGGTACGCCGCCGTCGCCATCGAGAACGAGCGCGACGAGGAGGCGACCCCGCCCGGCGGCGCGGAGGGCGACCTGCCCCAACTCCCGGCCGGTTTCGTCCAGATCGTCGACCTCAAGGGCGCCGCGCCCGCCCAGTGGCGCACCCGCGCCGTCCCGCTGACCCGCCCGGACGGCCGCGCACTGCCCGCCCTGCTCGCCGCCGGGATCACCGAACCGACCGACCCGGAGCCGGAGTACGTCTCCATCAACCGCCGCAACCAACTGGTGGTGACCCTCCAGGAGAACAACGGCGTCGTCCTGCTCGATCTGCCGACCGGCAGGATCACCAAGGCGTTCACCGCCGGTACGGCGTCGGTCGACGGCATCGACACGGTCGAGGACGGCGACATCGACCTGACCGGCTCGATCACCGGCGTACCGCGCGAGCCTGACTCGGTCGGCTGGATCGACGACCGCTACCTGGCGACCGCCAACGAGGGCGACTGGCGCGGCGGCACCCGTGGCTGGTCCGTCTTCGACAGCCGTACCGGCAAGGTCGTCTGGGACGCGGGCAACAGCTTCGAGGCGCTCGCCGTGCGCCACGGCCTCCACAACGAGTCCCGCGCCGAGAAGAAGGGCACCGAGCCGGAGGGCCTGGCCCTCGCCGAGTTCGACGGCGTGCGCTACGCGTTCGTCGGCTCGGAGCGGAGCAACTTCGTCGCGGTGTACGACCTGAGCCGGCCGACCGCCCCGGTCTTCCGCCAGGTGCTGGCCACCACCAACGGCCCCGAGGGGCTGCTGCCTATCCCCTCACGCGGTCTGCTCGCGGTCTCCAGCGAGGAGGACGACGCCTCGGTCAACGTACGGGCGTCGGTGAGTCTCTTCCGTCTCGGCCGGCAGACCCCCGCCTTCCCGAGCGTCGTCTCGGCTGCCGGCTCCACCGGCGCGCCGACCGGCTGGGGCGCGCTCGGCGCGCTCTCCGCCGTACCCGGTCGGCCGCACCAGCTCTACAGCGCCACCGACGCGGCGTACGCCACCAGCAAGATCCTCACCATCGACACGGCACGCCGACCGGCCGTCATCACACGGCAGTTGACGGTGAAGGGGACCGA
Organism: Streptomyces niveus; assembly: GCF_001723055.1. Lineage (GTDB taxonomy): Bacteria > Actinomycetota > Actinomycetes > Streptomycetales > Streptomycetaceae > Streptomyces > Streptomyces niveus. Next base: position 11,737 of record NZ_MDCR01000244.1, on the reverse strand, counting down.
CGGCCGACCGACCGGTTACGACGTGGAAGGCATCCACGCCCGCCCGCAGGGCGGCTTCTGGCTGGCCGTGGAGGGCAAGACCGGCGCGGGCAACCAGCTGGTGCGCCTCGACGGCGCCGGGCAGACCCGGCAGGTCGTCCCGCTGCCCGCCGACATCGCCGCGGGCCTCGCGGGACAGGGCTTCGAGGGCGTCACGGCGACCACCGACCGGCGCGGCCACGAGGTGGTGTGGGCCACGCTCCAGCGCGAGGTCAAGACCGACCCGTCGGGGATCGTGCGGCTCGGCCGGTACGACGTCGAGGCGGGCACCTGGAGCTGGTACGGGTACCGGATCGGCACCACGAGCACCCCGGGCGACTGGATCGGCCTCTCCGAGATCACCGTGGTCGGCGACAAGCTCGCCGTCATCGAACGGGACAAGCTGAACGGCCCGGCCGCCAGGATCAAGCGGGTCTACACGGTCGACCTGCCGAAGTCCGCCGCCCCGTCCGGCCCGTTGCGCGTCCTGCCCAAGAAGCTCGCGCACGACGTACTGCCCGACCTGCGCGCCACGAACGGCTGGACCCAGGAGAAGCTGGAGGGCCTGACCGTGGCCGGTGACGGTGACGTGTACGCCGTGACCGACAACGACGGCCTGGACAACGCCACCGGAGAGACGGCGCTGCTGAACCTCGGCTCCAGCAGGAAGATCTTCGGCCGCGACTGACCGGCCGCACCACCTGAACCGCCCGTACGGCCGCCGGCGCGTCACCGGCGGCCGTACGCTTCTCGCCAACGGCCACGTCGCACGCCTCCGGTGGGCATACTGAGACCCGTGGAGAACGGGCTGACCGACAGGGTGGGGCTCGTCCTCGTCCACGGCCTCTTCTCCTCGCCCCGGATCTGGACCGCCTTCGAGGATCTGATCGCGGGCGACCCCGAGCTGGCGCACGTCGACACGCTTTCCTTCGGCTACGCCTCGCAGATCGCCTCGTTCGGCCTGCTGCGTCGTATCCCCTCCTTCGACGACGCCGCGGACAGCCTGCGGGGCTTCCTCGACGTCGAAGGAGCCGGCCATCGGCGGCTGGTCCTGGTCTCGCACAGCCAGGGCGGCCTGGTGGTCCAGCGCCATCTCGCCCGGATGCTGGACGAGGGCCGGGGTCCCGAACTCGCCCGGATCGTCCGGGTGGTGATGTTCGCGTGCCCCGACTCCGGTTCCGCGCCGGCCCTCCTGCCGCGCCGTCTGTTCCTGCGCCGGAATCCGCAGGAGCGCCAACTGCGCCCGCTCGAACGGGCGGTGGCCGAGGCGCGGCGCACGGTGCTCGAACGGGTGGTGTACGCCCGGTCGGTGACCGCGGGGTCCTGCCCCATCCCGATCACCGTCTTCGCCGGGGAGGCCGACGGTGTGGTGACTCCGGCCTCGGTACGAAGTGTCTTTCCCGACACGGGAGTTCTGCCGGGGGACCACTTCTCCCTCGTCAGGCCGGACTCGCGGCGGCACCGTTCGTACACGGCGCTGAAGCAGCTGCTGCCCGCGCCGACGCCACCCGCGCCACTCGCGCCCCTCGTGCCGCCGATGCCGCCGACACCACCCAGACGGCCCGCGCCGACGGCCGCGACGGCCGTGACCGGCGCCCCTGCCCCGGCCCGCGCGCCCGACTGGCACAGCCGCGCCGGGGTGGACCACGAACAGAACGGACTCTTCGGGATCGAGCCGGCCGTCGAGCGACTGTGCGCCGACCTGGCGGGACCGACCGGCCCCTGGGTGGTCAACGTGCGCGGCGCGGGCGGCGTGGGCAAGACGACCCGGGCGTACGAGGCGACCCGCCGGGTCGCCCAGGAGGGCGTCTTCGACCACATCCTGTGGACAACGGTCCGCGGCGACGTGGACGAATCCGGCCTGTGGGAAGCCCTGTTCGACCTCGCCGAGCAGCTCGGGGTGCGGCTCGGCCCGGACCGCGGCGGCTGGGAGACGGAGCTGCGTACGGCTCTGCGGGCGGCGGGCGACGCCGGCGGGCGGGTGCTGGCGGTGGTGGACAACCTGGAGGTGGCGAGCCAGGCCACGGCCGTGGTCGACGGCCTGCGCCGGGCCGGTCTCGTCCGGCCGCACAAGCTGATGGTCACCAGCCGCGGCGTGGTCCACGCTCCGGACCACGGGATCAAGGAGCACGCCGTGACCGGTCTCGGCACGGACGCGGCGGTCGCGCTCATCCGCCATGTCGGCGCGGGCGACCCGGAGTTCGCCGGGGCCTCGGGGTCCACCTTCACCCCTGTCGTACGGATCACCGAGGGCAACCCGTATCTGATGCGGCTGGCGATCCGCCGCTATCTCTCGACCCGGATGCCGCTGCCCGACGTGGTCGACGAACTGACGGCGCTGGAGCGCGGGGCCCCGGACGGCGGCGAGGGACTCGCGGTCCACATCAAGAACCATCTCTTCGACCGCTCGCTGGGCGAGTTCGACCTGAGCGCCGGAGCGGAGCAGGGGCATCGGCTGATGGCCGCGTTCTGCGCCAAGCGGCGCGGAGACCGGGTCGGCATGGGCGAGTTGAGGGATCTCAGCGGGCTTGCGGAGGACGAGCTGCGCCGTACGCTGCGCTGCGGACACGACCTGGAACTCATCCAGTCGTCCCGGCTCAACGAGCTGTACTCCATCCACAGCCTGCTGTACGAGTACACCAAACCGTGAGCGCGTGAGGCCGTGACGTCGCGGCGCGGCTACTGCGGTGAGCGGCCGGAGGTGTGGAGCACGACCGTGCTGCGGCTGTTCGGCATCGCCCTGGAGCGGGTGACGGCCGACAGCGACGTGGCGGACGAAGGGCTCCGGGAAGCCGTCAACGCCCTGGACAACGTGGTGCGTTACGGCATCGAGGTGGACGGCCTGCTGCTCGCGCGCTTTCTGACCCGGCTGGCCCAGGTGTCGGTCAGCGCGGGCGAGCACGGCGACCGGTTCGACGAGCTGGACCTGATCTCCGTCATCGACCGGAGCCTGCCCCTGGCGGCGGCGAACGGCCTGCCGACCTGGCCGCTGCATGTGGCGAAGGCGTCGTACCACTCGCGCCAGGAACACCTGGAGGAAGGACGAGCCGCCCGCCGCGAGGCGCTGCGGGAGGCCCGGAACGCCTGCGCGGGCAACCGCGACGAGGTCGAGGTCGGGCTGATGCTGGCGCAGCACCACATCGACCTGTGCCAGTACCGGGAGGCCGACCGGCTGCTCGCGCGCTGCCGCCGGCTCTGCGAGGACGACCCCTCGTGCGCCGACCGCCGCGCCGAACTGCACATCTGCTACGGCAACCTGCGCTACGTACAAGGGGCGCTGCGCACGGCGCTGCACCACTTCCAGTCGGCACTCGACGCGGCGGGCGATCCCGTCCCCGCCCCGGCCCACCGCGCGGCGATGCGCGCGCACCACTACAGCGGCAAGATCCTCGCCGTGCTCGGCCGCCACCAGGAGGCGCTCGGCCAACTGCTGCGGATGGGCGACTACCCCTGCCTGAGCGAGTCCGAACGGATGCGCCGCGCGGGCTTTCTGCACCTGCGGCTCGGCGAGGTGCTGACGAGCGCGGGCAGTCTCGACGAGGCGTACGCCCATCTCGCCGAATCGCGGCGGGCCTTCGGCCGGTTACGGGAGAGCGGCACCGCGCAGGCGATCCTGGACGCGGCCGTGGCGACCCTGCACATGCGCCGGGGCCGCAGACAGGACGCCCTCGCGGTCCTGGCCGGGGCGGTCGCGACATCACGGCGCAACGGCTACCGGCGCGGGGTGGTCCTGTTCGAGAGCAAGGCCGCGCTGTGCCGGCTGCGCGAGCGGGACCTGCCCGGAGCGCTGCGCAGCGCGAGCGCGGCACTGGCCGCCTGGATCCGGCTGAACGGCGTGGCCAACCTCCCGCGGGCGGCGGTGGGGGCCGTGGAGTACGTGGGCTCGGCCCTGATCCACCGCGTCCGCCGCCGCGCGCCGCGCCCTGTGGCGGAGGTGCGCTGTCCGTGCGAGGACTGCCGGGCGCGGCGGGACGAATCGCCATGTTTGAGGGCAAAGTGAATATGGGACACGTGGACGCACATCCCATCGAGAAGGGCGTCCCATGCCATCGCCGCACTGGGTCTCACTGACCCAAAGCGCTCCCACCTTCCAGAACGATCTGGGCAGCGTCCAGATCGTCGACGGCAGGGCCCTGCCGATCCTCAGCCGTCTGTCCGTCAAACGGGTGGTGCTGGCCCGGCGGGCGATCAGGGAACCGCAGTGGAACGTCAACGCCAACCAACTCGCCTATGTCGTGCGGGGTCAGGTGCTGGTCTCGATGCTCGGTGACGGCAACGAGTTCTCCTCGTTCGTCGTCGACGAGGGGCAGATGTACCACGTCGGGTCCGGGTCGGTTTATCACATCGAGAATCTCGGTGACGCCGAGGCCGAGATCATCATCGCTCTGCGCAGTGAGCGTCCCCAGCACTTCTCGCTGCGCGACAGCCTCTCCGCCATGACGAACGCGGTCCTGGGAAACACCTACGACCTGCCGTCATCGGCGTTCGACGCGTTCTCACGCCCCGAGGCGGCGGAGATCCTCGAACGGCGCGGACCGGTCTCCGCGAACCCCACGCAGCGCCTGCCCAACGCCCATCTGTTCGACGTCGAGGCGCAGCACGCGCCGCTCTCCTACGCCTACGGGTCGGCCCATCTGGCCCGCAGGCAGTACTGGGCGGCGCTGGACGACATCTCGATGTACTCGCTGCGCATCAAGGACGACGGGATGCGCGACGCGCACTGGCACCCGGTGACCGCCGAGATGGGGTACGTGGCGCGGGGCCGCGCCCGGATGCGCGTTCTCGACCCCGACAACACGCTGGACGAGTACGAACTGGGCCCCGGCGACGTCTACTTCGTACCGCGTGCCTTCCCGCACCACATCGAGGTGCTCGGCGACGAGGGATTCCACTTCCTCATCTTCTTCGACCAGGCGATGCCCGGCGACATCGGATACCGGGCCACCGCGACGGCGTTCTCCCGTGAGGTCCTGGCGTCGGCCTACGGTGTGTCCGAGAGCGACCTGCCGCAGTTCCCCTTCACCCCGGCCGATCCGCTCATCGTCGGCAGGCTGAACCGCGGCGCCGACGGCCGATAGGGTGCCGACCCCGTGACGACGATCCAGGCGCTGCCACGGCGCCGGTTCCACCGCTCCACGGTGTGGCGGCTCGGCCCGGCGTTCGTCGCGGCCATCGCGTACGTCGACCCCGGCAACCTGGTCACGAACGTGACGGCGGGCGCGCGTCACGGCACCGCCCTGCTGTGGGTGGTGGTGCTCGCGACGGCGGTCGCGGGACCGATCCAGTATCTGGCGGCCAAGCTCGGCGCGACCACCGGCAAGACGCTCCCGCAACTGGTCGCGGACCGCTGCACCACCCGCTGGAGACTCGCCTACTGGGTCCAGGCCGAGATCGTCTCCATCGCCACGGACATCGCCGAGGTGATCGGCGCGGCGGTCGCGATGTATCTGCTCGCCGGGATTCCCCTCCCGGTCGGGGGCCTGATCGCCGCCCTGGTCGGCAACGGGCTGCTGGCGGCGGGCGACCGGTACGGGGAACGCTTCCTCCAAGGCGTCAGCGTGGCGTCACTCGCCCTGATCGCCGGGGCGTTCGCCCTGTGCCTGACCTTCAGCCCGCCCACCGCACACGAGCTGGGTACGGGCCTGCTCCCCACCCTCCCGGGCGACGGCGCCCTGCTCCTCGCGGCCGGAATCGTCGGCGCGACGATCATGCCCCACGCCATCCATGTCCACAGCGCACTCGCGCGCGGCCATAAACGCCTCGACGCCCACCGGGCCGACGTCTTCATCGCGATGGTCTTCGCCGGCGGCACGAACGCCGCCATGCTCGTGGTCGGCGCCGGGGCACTGCGCGACCTGGACGGCGACGACTTCGCGGGCATCGCGGCGGGCCTGGCGGACCGCGTCGGAGGGGCGGCACAGACGGCCTTCCTGCTCGCCCTGCTGGTGAGCGGCCTGACCTCGACCGCCGTCGGCACGCAGGCCGGATCGGTGGTGATGGGCGGCCTGCTGCGCCGTGAACTCCCGCGCTCCGTCCGCAGATGCGCGACCGTACTCCCGGCGGTGGCGCTCCTGTCCAGCGGCGCCTCACCGGTCATGATGCTGATCCTCAGCCAGGTCGCCCTCGCGATCGGCCTGCCCCTGGTCCTGGCCCCGCTCGCGCTCCTGACGTCGTCACGCCGGGTGATGGGCCCTCAGGCCAACACCCTGCCCGTCAAGATCGCCCTGGCGGCGGTGATCACGGCCGTGATCACTCTCGACGCGGCCCTTCTCGCCGACCAGTTCATGCCGTGAGGCGAGGGAGTGCGCCGGCCGCACCCCGGCTCCGGCGACGGCCGTGATCTCCTTACTCCCGGATCAACTCCCGGGCCCGCAGGGCGTGGTAGGGCGAGAAGTGCGGGTTCGTCTCCAGCGCCGCGCGCAGCTGGCGGCGGGCTCCCGGCAGTCCGAGGGCCGCCTCGACCGCCCCTCGGTGGTAGCGGAACAGCGCGTTGTCCCAGCCGGCCGAGGCCGCCCGCCGCACGTACTCCAGTGCCTCGCCGCTGCGCCCGTCCCGGTGCAGCGCCCAGGCCAGGGCGTCGGCCGTGATCACACTGCGGGTGTGGGCCCACTCCCGGCGCATCAGTGCCACCGCGTCCGCCGGGTCGCCGTGGTCGGCGGCGAACAGCGCCAGATGCGGGTCGACGGGTCCGCCGTCCGCGCGCGACAGCCGCACCTGGGCGCTCAGCGCGGCCTCCGCCGCGCCCGGCCCGGCGTCACCGGCCCTGGGCATCGAAGCGCGCAACTCGACCGCTTCCAGCAGGAACTGCGGCAGCGGCGTGCGTTCCGTCAGCCGTTCGTACGTGTCGAGCGCCCTGCCCGGCTCACCGCGCGCCGCGAGCACCCTGGCCGTCCCCGCCACCGCGTACGGATACTCCGGCTCGGTGTCCAGGGCCTCCCGGTAGTACGCCGCCGCCCGATCGAGCTGCCCCCGGGACCAGGCCAGATCGCCCGACCGCGTCTGCGCGAAGGCCCGTTCGCCGGGCGTCGACGCGCTGTCCACGGCCCGCTTGAGGGCGATGCCGGCGTCGTCGGGCCTGCCGTTCGTCTCCAGGTCGTAGGCGGCTCTGGCGTACGCCGCCGAGCCGGGCGCCAGATCGAGCAGGCGTTGTACGGCGGCGCGCGCCGCCGGGTAGTGGCCGAGCTGGATCTCCGCGTCGGCCAGGACGGCGTACCCGTCGGGCCGGTCCGGTGCCATCCGGGTGGCGCGCAGCCCGTGCTCGCGGCCCCGGGTGAACTGGTGCCGGGCGTTGGCGAGTTGACCCAGTCCGACGGCGGCGCCGTAGTTGCGGCTGCCGTCCAGGGCCAGGGAGCGGCGCAGGGCGTGGTCGGCGACCTCCAGCGGGGCCGCGTCCAGGGTGGTCCTGGCCTGTTCGATCTCGGCGCCGGCGAGCGATGCCCAGCCGACCGGGTCCCTGGGGTACGCCTTCGTACGCTTCCTGGCGGTGTCGAGCGCGCTCGTGACCGCCGAGCCCGCCGCCGGCGTACCGGCGGCGGGCGCGCCGGTGGCCGGGGCGGCGGCCGTGGGGCTCTCGGTGGCGGGCCCCAGATACAGGAGCCCCGCCACACAGCCGCCGACGACCGCCGCCCCGCCCACCGCGGTGATCAGACGCCTCACGGGCCCGCGTGCGGGAGGTTGAGATAGGGGAACGCGCCCTGTGCGTCGGCCGGTTCGAGGCGTACGACGGGATCGGGCAGCAGCTCCCGCGCGGACGGTCCCGCCGGTTCGCCCTCCAGCATCCTGATCAGCGGTCCGTCGATGTTGTCGTTGAGGCGCCGCCCGTTGGGGAAGCCCTGGAGGTCGCCGTCGAGCACGCCGTGCGCCTTCGGGGCGGCGGTCACCGGGGTGGTGAGGTTGAGCCGCAGCTGTTCGGCGAGCACGATGCGCGACGGGTCGGCGTCGGCGTTCATGGCGTGGGTGTTGAGGTCGAAGCCGAACAGCGACCCGTTGGACTTCCCGATGCCCTTCATGAACAGGGCCTGGATGTCGCGGCGCGGAGTCGCCGGGGCCTTGCGGCCCTGGGCGCGCTCGATGCGCTTGGGCGGTACGGGGTCGAGCGTCGCCGCCAGGAATTCGGCGTCCAGGTGGTCGTCCTTGGGGGCTCGTGCCTGGAAGCGGTCCTCCGGCCCGCCCGGCTTCGCGAGCCCGACGGTCGACCCGTGGACGGCGAAGGCGACGTGCGGGGTGCCGTTGCGGGAGACCTGCCGGTAGGCGGGGGCCTGCCCGGCGAGGCTCTGTCCGAGGTCCGCGCCCTGGCGCGAGACGGACGACCAGACGCCGACGACCGGATTGCGCCGCGCGTCACCGGCCAGCGCCACCTCGTTCTTGGGCACCTGGAGCACCAGGCTGTTCACGTTGAGGGCGGACAGCGGCTGGGCGTCGGGCAGCCAGCCGGGCACCGGCCCCGAGGTCCCGGCGACGAACAGGCCGAAGACCTGGGTGTCCGCCTTGAACGACTCAGCCGCCTGGGTGGCGACCGTACGGCCACCGCCCGGCAGATTCCGGACCGCCTGGGTGCGCAGCTTGCCGTAGTTCGGCATCAGGGTGCGGCCCGTATGGGTGGGCGCGGCGACCGCGTCGCGCAGCAGCGTCGTGACGGTGCCGTCCGCGGTGACCTTCTCCAGCGTGTACTTCTGGCGGACGCCCAGCGACCGGTCGTCCAGCGAATTCACGGGCAGCGGGCCGACCTTGGGGCCCGTACCGAACGGGCGGCGGTCCTCGTTACGGAACGTCCAGCGGTAGGTCGCGTCGGGGGCTCCGTCCCCGTCGGCGTCCGTATGGATCTCGTACCGTGCCCCCGTCGCGAACGGGTGGTCCACCAGCGCGTTGGCCGCCGTCCCCGGCAGCTGGAAGGGCCGTACGTTCGCGATGAGGGTGACGGTGCCGGTGTCCTCGGGGCTGGTGAAGGCGTAGACGTCCGTGATGTCCGTCGCCGAGTCCAGCAACGAGGAAGGGGCGTCGATGTGGCCGCCCGCCTCACCGACGCCGGTGAGCGGGCCCGCCACCGACGCGGCGGTCAGGGCGACGGTGGCCGCGGCGAGCGCCCCGACCTTGCGGCGGGCGAGGCCGGAGCCTGCCATTTCGGGCATGACGTTCTCCAGTGCTGTGTGGGGGAGTTACACCAGAGTGCGGCGCTGTCGATCTTCGAGTGGCCAATGCCGCCCGGGAGCACCGAATGGTGCGGATTCTTCCGTCCTTCGGGCTAATGAACGATTCGGGACATACGCGGCGACGCATAGATGTGCGTACCTGGCTCACGGTGCACCCGCGTTCGTCACGCCGACCGCGGACGAAATCCGCTGGTGCACAGCTCTGTCGGGTTCCGCGCGGCCCTGGATCCAGGGCGCGCTCCACGTAAGCAGTAGAGATTGGACTCATACGTATGCGCGCACTCCGTCGTCTCACCGTCCTCGCCGCAGCCGTCGCGCTCACCGCGCCGCTCGGCATGACCGCCGCCGGGGCAGCCGCCCCGCAGCAGTCGGCAGCCGCCCCCAGGGCCGCGGTCGCCGAGCCCTTCCCGGGCGCCTACATCTCCCCGTGGGGAGACGCGCAGGTCGCCCTCGGGGACGAGGCAATCGCGTGGATGCAGCGCGAAGGCATCACGCTCGAAGCCATCAGCCCGTTCACGATGGACGCGGACAACCGCGGCTTCTCCATGCCGATCGGATCGACGGCCGGTGACGGTCTCGACTCGAGGGGCCGCATCTTCTACCCCGGCGGGCTGCGCTTCCACCACAAGGCCTCCGGCAAGACCGTCACACTCCAGTCCACCTTCATCCGCGTGATGCCCACCCCGGCGTACTCGGCGGGCGTGTCGGTCGACGGGAAGCGGCTCTCCGAGGAGATCTCGATCGCCGAGTCCACCTACACCGAGGTCATGGCCGGGGCCCGCCCCAGCTTCACCGGCTTCCGCATCAAGCAGGCTCCCTTCTACCTGACGCAGCAGGCGGCCGACCTGTTCAGCTCGGTGACGGGCGGCGAGGCGCCGCGCGTCGGCAGCCTGTTCGGGACGCTGACGCCGAACTTCGACTACGTGCCCGTCCGCTAGAAAGCGTGACAGAGCGCCCCGACCGGAGAAAGCCGGTCGGGGCGCTCGCTGTCGGAGGACAACGTGCGGGGGCCGAAGCGGCTACCGGCGGCGCACGGTGTACGTCAGGTGCGTCACCCGCGACGACGACTCCGAACGGACCTGCTCCAGCGCGATCTTGGACGCGTCCACGCCCTCGAACAGCCGGATGCCGCCGCCGAAGAGCACCGGGGACAGCGAGATCGTGAACTCGTCGACCAGACCGGCGTTCAGATACTGAAGGATCGTCGCGCCCCCGCCGGCGATACGGACGTCGCGGTCCCCGGCAGCCTCGCGGGCCTGGTCGAGGGCGGACTCGATGCCGTCGTTGACGAAGTGGAACGTGGTGCCGCCGAGCCGCTCCCACGGTTCACGCTCGGTGTGCGTCACGACGTAGACCGGCGTGTGGAACGGCGCCGACTCCGGCCACATCTGCTCGCCGGCGTCGAACATGCGCTTGCCCATGACGCTCGCGCCGGTGCGCTCGAACGTCTCCCGCGCGATGTCGTTGTCGCGCCCTTCCTCGCCGCCCCCGCCGAGCTTCAGGTTCTCCCGGAAGAACCGCTGGGGGAAGATCCACCCCTGCAGTTCCATCCACTGACGCCCCATCAACTCCCCGACGGACGCGGGTGCGACGAAGCCGTCCAGCGACATCGACACGCTGAAGAACACCTTCCCGGCCATCAGTCCTCAACTCCCTTCCGTACGATCTCGGCGACGTACGCCGCCAGGTTGCCCAGGGTCTGCTTGCCGGCCTCGACCGCGTGGTACTTCTCGACCGCCTCGTCGCGCAGTTCCTTGGTGGGGAACACCGTGCGCATCACGAGCCGGGTCGCCGCGCCGTCCGGCGTGAAGGTCAGGACCGACTCGAAGGCGTTCGGGTCGTCGCGGGACTCACCGTGCAGCAGCGCGATCCGCTCCGGCGGGGCGATCCGCTGCCAGCGGATCCACTCGGAGTAGTCGGTCCCGTCCGGCCCGTGGAGTACGAAGACCCACTCCCCGCCCTCGCGGAACTCGAAGGACCGCGTGGTGGTGGTGAACCCTTCCGGACCCCACCACCGCGACAGATGCCGGACCTCGGTGAACGCCTGGAACACCAGCTCCCGAGGGGCGTCGACGACCCGGGAGATGACGATCTCCCGGTCGGCCGCCGCCGCTTCCGTCCCCGTCCCCGTTTCCTGTCCTGGCCGTGCCATCGGTCATTCCTCCTGCTGTGTCTGCTTCAGGTCCTGCACGTAGGTGTCCAGCCGGTCGAAGCTCTCGTTCCAGAACTGCTCGAATCCGCCGACCCACTCGTGGATCGGCCGCAGCCCGCGGGCGTCCAGGCCGTAGAGACGCTGCTTGCCCGCCTCGCGAACCCGTACCAGCCCCACCTCCCGGAGCACCCGCAGATGTTTGGACGCCCCCGGCTGGCTCATCCCCAGCTCCTGGGCCAGATCGGTCACCGGCCGCTCACCGGCCCGCAGCAGCGCCAGGATCTCCCGGCGCTGCGGCTCGGCTATCGCGTTGAACGCGTCCGACGTCGTCGCTGCTCGTGCCATGCCTCAATCATATTCCCATATCGGAATGCGTCAATGGGCGCGGCCGGCTGTCGCGTAGACGACGAGGTTGTCG
>NZ_MDCR01000243.1 GCF_001723055.1 Streptomyces niveus | reverse complement strand
CCGCCGTCGCGCTGACCGCCGTCCGGCTCCGGCCGGCGGTCAGCGCGACGGCGGCCGTGACGGTGGCCGCGGCGGCGAACGCCCCGCGCGTCCCGCGGGTCAGGGTGCCCGTCCGGGTGCTCGTCCGGCGGGTCCCCGTCCGGGCAACAACCCCTTCACCTCGGGTGGCTCCACCGGAATGGCGCGCCCGCAGGCGCCCCGTCCGGGTGGCGCCCCGCGCCCCGGCGGCGCCGGCGCTCCCGGTGGTCCGCGTCCGCAGGGCGCCGGTCAGGGCGGTCCCCGTCCGCAGGCCGGTGCCGGTGGCCAGGGCGGTCGCCCCAGCCCCGGTGGTATGCCCCGTCCCGGTGGCGCTCCGCGTCCCGGCGGCGCCCCCGCCGGTAACCGTCCGAACCCGGGCATGATGCCGCAGCGTCCCGCCGCGGGTCCGCGTCCCGGCGGTGGCCCCGGCGGTGGCCGTGGTCCCGGTGGTGCCGGCAGGCCCGCCGGTGGCGGTGGCGGCGGTCGTCCCGGTGGCGGCGGCGGTTTCGCCGGTCGTCCCGGTGGCGGTGGCGGCGGTGGCTTCGCCGGTCGTCCCGGTGGCGGCGGTGGCGGCGCTCCGGGTCGTCCCGGTGGTGGCGGTTTCGGTGGCGGCGGTGGCCGTCCCGGCTTCGGCGGTCGTCCGGGTGGTCCCGGTGGCCGTGGTGGCACACAGGGCGCGTTCGGCCGTCCCGGTGGACCGGCCCGTCGTGGCCGTAAGTCGAAGCGGCAGAGGCGCCAGGAGTACGAGGCCATGCAGGCCCCGTCGGTAGGCGGCGTGATGCTGCCGCGTGGCCAGGGCCAGGTTGTCCGGCTGTCGCGCGGTGCGTCGCTCACCGACTTCGCGGAGAAGATCAACGCCAACCCGGCGTCGCTCGTCGCCGTGATGATGAACCTCGGCGAGATGGTCACTGCCACGCAGTCCGTCTCCGACGAGACCCTGCACGTGCTCGCCGGCGAGATGAACTACGTCGTCGAGATCGTCAGCCCGGAGGAGGAGGACCGCGAGCTTCTCGAGTCCTTCGACATCGAGTTCGGCGAGGACGAGGGCGGCGAGGAGTTCCTCGTCGCGCGTCCGCCGGTCGTGACCGTCATGGGTCACGTCGACCACGGTAAGACCCGGCTCCTCGACGCCATCCGTAAGACGAATGTCGTCGCGGGCGAGGCCGGCGGTATCACGCAGCACATCGGCGCGTACCAGGTCGCCACCGAGGTCAACGACGAAGAGCGCAGGATCACCTTCATCGACACCCCGGGTCACGAGGCGTTCACCGCCATGCGTGCCCGTGGTGCCAAGTCCACCGACATCGCGATCCTCGTGGTGGCGGCGAACGACGGTGTGATGCCCCAGACGATCGAGGCGCTGAACCACGCCAAGGCGGCCGACGTGCCGATCGTGGTCGCGGTCAACAAGATCGACGTCGAGGGCGCCGACCCGACCAAGGTGCGCGGTCAGCTGACCGAGTACGGCCTCGTGGCCGAGGAGTACGGCGGCGACACCATGTTCGTCGACATCTCCGCCAAGCAGGGTCTGCACATCGACAGCCTGCTGGAGGCCGTGGTCCTCACGGCGGACGCCTCGCTCGACCTGCGGGCCAACCCGGAGCAGGACGCGCAGGGTATCGCCATCGAGGCGCACCTCGACCGCGGTCGCGGCGCCGTCGCCACCGTGCTCGTCCAGCGCGGCACGCTGCGCGTCGGCGACACGATGGTCGCCGGTGACGCGTACGGCCGTGTCCGGGCGATGCTCGACGACAACGGCAACAACGTCGAGGAAGCGGGTCCCGCGACCCCCGTCCTGGTCCTGGGTCTCACCAACGTCCCCGGCGCCGGCGACAACTTCCTGGTCGTCGACGAGGACCGCACCGCGCGGCAGATCGCCGAGAAGCGTGCCGCCCGTGAGCGGAACGCGGCGTTCGCCCGCAAGGGCGTCCGGTTCTCCCTGGAGAACCTGGACGAGGCCCTCAAGGCCGGCCTGGTGCAGGAACTCAACCTCATCATCAAGGGCGACGCGTCCGGTTCGGTGGAGGCTCTCGAGTCCTCGCTGCTCCAGCTCGACGTCGGCGAAGAGGTCGACATCCGGGTCCTGCACCGCGGCGTCGGTGCGGTCACGGAGTCCGACATCGACCTGGCGATGGGCTCCGACGCCATCGTCATCGGCTTCAATGTTCGTGCCGCGGGGCGTGCCTCGCAGATGGCCGACCGCGAGGGTGTCGACGTCCGCTACTACTCGGTGATCTACCAGGCCATCGAGGAGATCGAGGCGGCCCTCAAGGGCATGCTCAAGCCGGAGTACGAGGAGATCGAGCTCGGTACGGCGGAGATCCGCGAGGTCTTCCGCTCGTCCAAGCTCGGCAACATCGCGGGTGTTCTCATCCGGTCCGGCGAGGTCAAGCGCAACACCAAGGCACGGCTCGTCCGCGATGGCAAGGTCATCGCGGAGGACCTCAACATCCAGGGTCTGCGCCGCTTCAAGGACGATGTCACCGAGATCCGCGAAGGCTTCGAGGGCGGTATCAACCTCGGAAACTTCAACGACATCAAGATCGACGACGTCATCGCGACGTACGAGATGCGCGAGAAGCCGCGCGGCTGACGTACGAGTGGCCTGGTACGGGGCGGCCTGCCCGCCCCGTACCGGCTGACCACGTACGGCTGACCAGGCACGGCTGGTGACACGTTCCGGGGCCGGTCGACGGATGCTAATTCCGTCGATCGGCCCCGGCCGTTCCGTGTACGGTTTATGTGCCCCTGCCAAGCGCTGGCGGGCCCGAACCCGTACCGGCGGGACATCCGGATACACATGTATGTGGGGACACTGTCCTTCGACCTGCTCCTCGGCGACGTACGGTCGCTGAAGGAGAAACGCTCCGTCGTCCGGCCGATCGTCGCCGAACTCCAGCGGAAGTTCGCCGTGAGTGTGGCGGAGACCGGCGACCAGGATCTCCATCGCAGGGCCGAGATCGGACTCGCGGTGGTGTCCGGGGACACGGTGCATCTGAGGGACGTTCTGGACCGGTGCGAGCGCATGGTCGCCGGCCGGCCGGAGGTGGAGCTGCTGTCGGTACGACGGCGGCTGCACGGAGACGACGACTGAGCCACCCGCCCCGGCGGGCGGCCCCGGTCGCGGCAGCAAGAGCAGCAGACAAGAAACCCAGAAGGAAGAGTGACGGACCGGTGACCGACAACGCGCGGGCCCGCAAGCTGGCCGACCGCATCCAGGTCGTGGTCGCGGAGACCCTGGACCGGCGTATCAAGGATCCGCGGCTGGGCTTCGTGACCATCACGGACGCCCGGGTCACCGGCGACCTGCGGGAGGCCACGGTCTTCTACACGGTCTACGGCGACGACGAGGAGCGCGCGGCGTCCGCCGCGGCCCTGGAGAGCGCCAAGGGCGTCCTGCGGTCCGAGGTGGGCCGTCAGACCGGCGTGCGGTTCACGCCGACGCTGGCGTTCGTCCCGGACGCCCTGCCGGACAACGCCCGCACCATAGAGGATCTTCTCGACAAGGCGCGCGCCAAGGACGCCGAGGTGCGTGAGGTGTCGACCGGTAAGACCTACGCGGGCGACGCCGACCCTTACCGGAAGCCCGATGACGAGGGCTACGAGGAGGACGCCGCGGAGGCCGCGGAGGCTGCAGAAGCGACCGGCGCCGCCGGAGCCGCGGGCCGCGCGGGCGGCGACGACGACACGGACGACACGGACGGCGCCGCCGCTAAATGACACAGCAACTCCCCACGCCCGACGGCCTTGTCATCGTGGACAAGCCGTCGGGCTTCACTTCGCACGATGTCGTGGCCAAGATGCGCGGCATCGCCAGGACCCGCCGCGTCGGCCACGCCGGCACGCTCGACCCCATGGCGACGGGCGTACTCGTCCTCGGCGTGGAACGGGCCACCAAACTGCTGGGGCACCTCGCCCTGACCGAGAAGGAGTACCTCGGCACCATCAGGCTGGGGCAGGACACCGTCACCGACGACGCCGAGGGCGAGACCATCTCGTCCACCGACGCGTCCGGCGTCACCCGCGAGGGCATCGACGCCGGGGTGGCCGCGCTCAGCGGCGCGATCATGCAGGTGCCGTCGAAGGTCAGCGCCATCAAGATCGACGGGAAGCGGTCGTACGCGCGCGTACGGGGCGGTGAGGACTTCGAGATCCCGGCCCGGCCGGTGACCGTCTCCTCGTTCCGGGTGTACGACGTCCGCCCGGACGTCGCCGAGGATGGTACGCCCGTGGTCGACCTGGTCGTGTCGGTCGTCTGCTCCTCCGGTACGTACATCCGCGCCCTCGCGCGTGACCTCGGCGCGGGACTCGGCGTCGGGGGGCATCTCACGGCGCTGCGCAGGACGCGGGTCGGTCCGTACGGCCTCGACGAGGCCAGGACGCTCGACCAGCACCAGGAGCGGCTGACGGTCATGCCGGTGGCCGACGCCGCCGCGGCGGCGT
>NZ_MDCR01000242.1 GCF_001723055.1 Streptomyces niveus | reverse complement strand
CCGTCGGCCCGGCTGGTGGCCCGCGCCGGCCACCGCCCGGGCCGACGGCGCGCTGACGGACCGCGCCCTGCTGTCGCGGCTGCGGGACCACGGCTGGTGGACCCCGGCCGTCATCGCGACGCTCGCCGTCGTGTTCCTGCTGCTCATGTGGTGGCTGCTGGCCCAGTTCCGGACGGGGCAGCCGCGCACGCTCCCCCTGCCACGGCCGGGGCTCGGGCTTCGTACCCGCGCGCTGGCGGCGGTCATGGAGGAGCGGACGGAGCGGATCCCGGGCGTGCACCGGGCGCAGGTGACCCTGTCGGGCCGGCGGCACCGTCTGCGCGCGGCATTCGCCGTGCGGCTGGAGCCGGACGCCGTCCCCGCCGATGTCATACGGCGGATCGACGAGGGGCCGGTCGCCGACGCCCGGACGAGCAGTGAGGGCGCGCGGCACATCGACGCGGTCGTACGGCTGCGGGCCCCGGCCGGAACCACGGGCCGGTCCCGCCCCGGCCTCAGCCGATCGCGCGGCACGCGCGACACCACACGTGCGCCACTGCTGTGAGCAGCATCGAAGGCCCGGCGCAGGGCACCCTGAAGGGCAGGCAGCACGACAGGACGGCTGCGGAGTTCGACCGCCACCCACCCAACGGGGAGACCAGAGTGCCCAAGTCCCGCCCGGCACACACCTGGTGGCCCCCGCATCCACCACGCGTCAAGCACCCCCCGCACCGGCCTCATCACTACGCCCTGGCGCTCCGCCGTACCCCGATCGCCCTGTGGCGGGACGACGCCACCGACTCGGCCGCCGCCCTCACGTACTACACGGTCCTGGCGATCGTCCCGGCCCTCCTGGTGACCGTGGCCGCCATCGGCCTCGCCGGCTCCCAGGCGTCCAACGAGCTGGCGACCGAGATCACCGCGCTCGTCCCGGCCCAGTCCCGGCAGCTCATCCATGAGGCGCTGAACCAGATGACGCACCAGCGCACCGCGGCCTGGCTGCTGACGATCTTCGGCACGGTCGGGGCGCTCTGGTCGTCCTCCAGCTATCTCAGCGTCTTCCGCCGGGCGCTGCACCGCATGAACGGCGCCGTCGACCACCACACGCCGTGGCGCAAGGCGCCGCGCATCGTGATCACGGCGTGCGCGCTGCTCGCGCTCCTCGTCGCGAGTGCGTTCACGCTGGTGCTGACGGGCGACGCGGTCCATCGGATCGGCCCGTTGCTGGGTGTCGGGAGTACGGCGAGCGTGGTGTGGACGGGGCTGAAGTGGCCGCTGTTGCTGGCGCTCGCGGCGGTTCTGGTCCTGATCGTCTTCCGTACGGGCCCACCCGGCACCCGGCATCTGCGGCGCGCGCTGCCCGGCGGGGTGCTCGCGGTGCTGCTGTGGCTGCTGATGTCGGCGGGTTTCGCGCTGTACGCGGCCCACTCGGGGACGTACAGCCGGCTCTACGGCTCGCTCGCCGGCAGCGTCGTCTTTCTCGTCTGGCTGTGGCTGTCGAATCTGTCGCTGGTGGCGGGCGCCCAGTTCAACGCGGAGTTGGCCGCCGCGCACAGCCATCTAGGCTCTTCACCCATGGCAGCCCCGGCAACAGCTCGCAACGCCCCCGAGCCCGAAGACGACACCCTGCGTGGCCGCTGGCTGCGTACCCTCACCGCCGTACGGAAGGAGGAAATCCCCGACGCCCTGCCCTACGCCGACGAACTGCTGACGCGGTGGGACGAGCCCCAGCGCCGATATCACACCGCCGATCACCTGCTCGCCGTCCTGGAGCACATCGACACGCTCGCCCCGCACGCCGCCGACCCCGAGGCCGTGCGTCTCGCCGCCTGGTTCCACGACGCGGTCTACCGCCCGGACCGCTCCGAGAACGAGGAGCGCAGCGCCGTCCTCGCCGTGCGCGCGCTCACCGAGGCGGGGGTGGATGCCAAGGTCACGGCGGAGGTCGCCCGTCTCGTCCGCCTCACCGTCAGCCACGACCCGGCGCCCGGCGATACGAACGGCGAGGTGCTGTGTGACGCGGATCTCGCGATCCTGGCGGGCGAACCGGAGGAGTACGAGGCGTACACCCGGGCCGTACGGGAGGAGTACGGCTTCGTCCCCGACGACGCGTTCCGGGCGGGCCGCGCGGCCGTGCTGCGTCAACTCCTTGACCTGCAAAGGCTGTTCCGTACGCCGCACGGTGCGGCGGCCTGGGAGGAGCGGGCCCGCGCGAATCTCACCGCCGAGCTGGAGAGGCTGACCGACTGACCGCCGCCGACCGCCACGCCCAGCACTGACCCGCGCCGGCAGGAATGGCGGAGACGACACGGGTGGTTGTAGGTGTCATGCCTGATTCCGCTCCCGACGCGCCCAGCCGCGCCCGTATGCCCCTTGCCGTGTACATCCTCGGGCTCTCCGTCTTCGCTCTCGGGACCAGCGAATTCATGCTGTCCGGGCTGCTGCCGCCCATCGCCGACGACATGGATGTCTCCATCCCGCAGGCCGGTCTGCTGATATCCGCCTTCGCGATCGGCATGGTGGTCGGCGCCCCGCTGCTCGCGGCGGGGACGCTGCGCATGCCGCGCCGTACGACGCTCATCGCGCTGATCTCCGTCTTCGGGCTCGGCCAGGTCGCGGGCGCGCTCGCGCCCACCTACGAGGTGCTGTTCGTCTCGCGCGTCGTCAGCGCGTTCGCGTGCGCGGGCTTCTGGGCGGTCGGCGCGGCGGTCGCCATCGCGATGGTGCCGAAGACGTCGCGCGCCCGCGCGATGGCCGTGATGATCGGCGGCCTTTCGATAGCGAACGTGCTCGGTGTGCCGGCGGGCGCGTTCCTCGGTACGCATCTGGGCTGGCGTTCCGCCTTCTGGGCGGTCGGCGCCGCGTCGGCGATCGCACTGGTCGGAGTCGCGACACTGATCCCGCGCATCCCGCTGCCGGAGCGGAAGCCCGAGCTGCGGCGGGAGTTGCTGATCTACCGCGACCGCCAGGTCTGGCTGGCGATCGCGATCACGGCACTGGCGGCGGGCGGGGTCTTCTGCGCGTTCTCCTATCTGGCCCCGCTGCTGACGGACGTGGCCGGGCTGGACGAGGGCTGGGTCCCGACGGTGCTCGCGCTGTTCGGCGTCGGCGCCCTGATCGGCACGGTGATCGGCGGCCGGGTCGCGGACGCGCATCTCTTCGGTGTGCTGCTGAGCGGAGTGGTGGCGTCGACGGTGTTCCTGGCGGCGCTGGCGCTTCTCGCGTCGAGCGCGGTGGCAGTGGTGGTGCTGTCTCTGCTGCTGGGCTTCTCGGCGTTCTTCACGGCACCGGCGCTGAACGCCCGGATGTTCAACGTGGCGGCGGCGGCCCCGATCCTTGCCGGAGCCACGGCCACGTCGGCGTTCAACCTGGGCAACACCGGAGGCCCCTGGCTGGGCGGCACGGTGATCGACGCGGGCCTCGGCTTCGCGTCGACGGCATGGGCGGGCGCGGCGATGACGGTGGTGGCCGCGGGTCTGGTGGCCCTCGCGATGCGCCACCAACGCGCAGGCCGTACGCGGGTCATCGCGAAGAGCCCGGAGAGCCCGGAGATCCAGGGGGCGCAGACGGCCACGACCGCCACCACGGCGGACAGCTCCCAGCGGTGAGCTGCCGGGCAATGCCGGTCGAGGTCGCAGGGGTGCGCGTACCCGTCGGACGGGCCGCCGAGGCGGCGCAAACGGTCTGTGCGGAGTACGCGGACGAGGCGCTCTACCACCACAGCGTGCGGTCCTACTTCTTCGGCGCTGCCTGGGCACAGGCGCGCGGCCTCGGCTCCGACTTCGACCGCGAGCTGTTCTTCGTCGCGGCGATGCTGCACGACCTGGCTCTCACCCCGCCCTTCGACAGCCACACGCTCGTCTTCGAAGAAGCCGGCGGCCACCTGGCCCGCGTCTTCACGGCCGGTCTCGGCTGGCCGGCCGAACGACGCGACCGGACGGCCGAGTTGATCGTGCTCCACATGCGGGACGACGTCGCGCCGGAGGTGGACCTGGAGAGCCGGCTGCTCCAAGTGGGAACCAGCGCCGATGTGTCCGGGACGGGCCTGGAGGCTTTCGCCCCCTCCTTCGTCGACACACTCGTTAAGGCATATCCCCGACAGGGATTCGCCCCTGCATTCGTACGCCTGTTCAAGGACCAGGCGGAACGCAAACCGGGGTGCGCGGCTGCGGAGTTGATGGCGGGAGAGTGGGCGGAACGGACCTCTTCCCATCCGCTCGATAAGCGCCGGAGAGTGTGACCGCGGACGGTCGGGGAGAACCGATCTCAAGAATGTCCGCCACACATTGAACTCCTGACGCAATACAAGCGTCATACCTCACGAAGAACACGCGCACCGCCGGTTGAGCCGGCAGAGCCGATGGCCTGCCGGCCGTGGCACTCCCGTAGAGGAGTTGTGCGCGGTAAGTCTCAAGTCCTCTCCCCCACTTGGAGGAATCATGATGAAGTCCTTGCGTTCTCGTATCGGTATCGGCCTCGCTGTCAGCGCCGCCGCGATCGCCATCCCGCTGACCGCCACGACCGCCTCCGCCGCCGAGCCGCCGCCCGGCGACGGCTGGATCATCGCCGGCGGCTGGAAGTACCCGTCGAAGGAGGCCTGCGAAGCCGAGGAGCTTCAGTTCGCCCAGCAGAACGGGTACAGCGAGGTGTGGTGCGAGGGCGAGCCCAACACCGTCTACCAGATCTGGAACCGCTGACCGGTCCCCCCTCGGCGGGGACACGCTGACCTTCTGCCAACGGCGGTCCGCCGCCCTGGTGTTGAACCGGGGCGGCGGGCTGTCCCCCCACCCCCCACGGGCAGATCGCGTCCCCTCATGCTGTGCCTTGACCCATGGTTACGACATAGGGAAGTTCATGCAGTTTCGTAAGACCATCCCCGCGATTGCTCTCGGTGTCGTATCGCTTACGGTGCCCATCGCGGCCTCCGCGGGTACCGGCTCCTCGTCGCCGACGATTGAAGCGACGACAGCGGATTCCCCTCAGGTCGAAAGCGCCACGCTCACCGACAACAACGGCAAGCCCTCCGGATCCCTTTCCGTGAAGGCCGCGCCGAAGGCGGCGGCGGCACAGTCCGAGAAGGTGTTCTCGACCGGCGCGATGACCGGGGAGGAATTCTCGTCGATCGGCCTCAGCTGGAAGAAGGAATCCGCCGTCGACAGCGGACTGACCGCCGAGACGCGAATCCACCGCGACGGGGCCTGGGGACCGTGGCAGAACGTTCCTCTGGGCCTTGACGACGGCGTGGCCGAGGAGGCGAAGCGGGCCGGCGCGCCCGCCTTCTACACCGACGACGCGGACGGGGCACAGGTGCGCTTCACCTCCCCGAAGGGCAGCCTGCCGCAGGACCTGAGGCTGTCGTTCATCGACCCGGCCAAGAGCCCGGCCATGTCCTCGTCCACGTCCTCGTCCTCGTCCACGTCCACGTCCACGTCCACGTC
>NZ_MDCR01000241.1 GCF_001723055.1 Streptomyces niveus | reverse complement strand
GGGACGGACAGCTCGGCGGCCCGTACCAGCTCGGGGTTGTCCGGCCGGATCGCGCTGGAGACGACCACGCACCACCCTGGGAGAACACGTATGGCACCCGGTATCCCCACCGCCATGGAACGGCCGCACTTCATCGGCATCGGCGGCGCCGGAATGTCGGGTATCGCCAAGATCCTCACCCAGCGCGGCGCGAAGGTCGCGGGCAGCGACTCGAAAGAGTCCGGCACCGCCGAGGCCCTGCGCGCCCTCGGCGCCACCGTCCACATCGGCCACGCGGCCGAGCACCTCGCCGACGACGCCTCGTGCGTGGTCGTCTCCAGCGCGATCCGGCCGGACAACCCCGAGCTGGTACGGGCCGCCGAGCTGTCCGTCCCCGTCGTGCACCGCTCCGACGCCCTCGCCGCCCTGATGGGCGGGGGCCTGCGGTCCATCGCCGTCGCCGGCACCCACGGCAAGACGACGACGACCTCCATGCTGGCCGTCGCCCTCAGCGAGCTGGGCCTCGACCCCTCGTACGCCATCGGCGGCGACCTGGAGGGGCCCGGCACCAACGCCCGTCACGGCGAGGGCGACATCTTCGTCGCGGAGGCGGACGAGAGCGACCGGAGCTTCCAGAAGTACGACCCCCAGGTCGCGATCGTCCTCAACGTGGAGCTGGACCACCACGCCAACTACGCCTCCATGGACGAGATCTACGAGTCCTTCGAGACGTTCGTCGGCAAGATCGTCCCCGGCGGCACGCTGGTGATCGCCGCCGACCAGCCCGGCGCGGTCGAGCTGACCGCGAAGGTCCGCGACCTCTCCACGGTCAAGGTCGTCACGTACGGCGAGGCGACGGACGCCGACGTACGCGTCCACAAGGTCACCGCGCGCGGTCTGACCAGCGAGGTCACCGTCGTCCTGGCCGGCCGCTTCCTCACCTTCACCGTCTCCGTCCCCGGCCGTCACTACGCGCACAACGCGGTGGCCGCCCTCGCGGCGGGCGTCGCGCTCGGCATCCCCGCGCACAATCTGGCCTCCGCGCTCGGCAAGTACACCGGCGTCAAGCGCCGCCTCCAGCTCAAGGGCGAGGCGAACGGCGTGCAGGTCGTCGACTCGTACGCGCACCACCCCACCGAGATGACCGCCGACCTGGAGGCGATGCGCGACGCCGCCGCCCCCGGCTCCCGGCTCCTCGTGGTCTTCCAGCCGCACCTGTTCTCGCGCACGCAGGAGCTGGGTACGGAGATGGGCCAGGCCCTCGCCCTGGCCGACGCCTCTCTCGTGCTGGACATCTATCCGGCCCGCGAGGACCCGATCCCCGGCATCACCAGCGCGCTGATCACCGACGCCGCCGGGCGGGCGGGCGCGGCCGTGACGGCCGTGTCCGACAAGGGCGCGGTGCCCGACGCCGTGGCGGGAATGGCGAAGCCCGGTGATCTCGTTCTCACCATGGGGGCGGGAGACGTCACGGACCTCGGTCCGGAGATTCTCGCCCGGCTGTCCCACTGAGGCGCGTCACCGGAGTGAGGCGCGCCATCCGAGGCGCGAGAGAGGAAGTCATGGCGTACGACATCGACAAGCCCGACGAGCAGTGGCGCGAGGAGCTGTCCCCGGCCGAGTACGCGGTGCTGCGCCAGGCGGGCACCGAGCCGGCCTTCGTCGGTGAGTACACGGACACCAAGACGGAGGGCGTGTACTCCTGTCGCGCGTGCGGCGCGGAGCTGTTCCGCTCCGACACCAAGTTCGAGTCGCACTGCGGCTGGCCGTCCTTCTACGACCCGAAGGACACCGACGCGGTCGAGCTGATCGAGGACCGCACGATGGGCATGGTCCGTGTGGAGGTCCGCTGCGCACGCTGCGGGTCGCACCTGGGCCACGTCTTCGAGGGCGAGGGCTACCCCACGCCGACGGACCAGAGGTACTGCATCAACTCGATCTCACTGCGGCTGACCCCCGACGAGGCCTGAGGGCCCGCGCGGGAACGTCGGCGGCCACCCGGCGGGCGTTCACTCGCCTCCGGTGGCCGCCGCTTCCGTCTCCGGGCGCAGCAGCGGATGGATCACTCCGGGCAGCACCCGCGCCCGTACGACCGGCTCCGCCGCCCCGCCGACGGTCACGGTCTCGGCGACGCCCCAGGGCCGTCCGGCCAGCCGGACGGTGAGGGTGTACGAGGACGAACAGCCGGTGCACTCGTAGCGGTCGGCCCAGATCTCGACCTCGGTGGTGCTGCCCGGGTACCGCTTCACATGGCGGTGCCGGGCGTGGCAGTGACCGCACTTCTCGCCCGGCTCACAGGTCCCCCCGCACGGACAGGGCACGTCGAAGCTGTCGGCGGGCACCCAGCGCTGCACACGCGCGGCCTCGCGGGTGGCGCCCATGTCCTTCATGGCCTTGAGGTTGCGGGCGGCGACGTTGTACGACTCGCCGGTGGCGTTCATCCGGTCACGGATGACGTCCTTGCGGCCTCGGTTGGTCGTCATGGCTTTCCTTCACCGGTTCCTTCGGGTGTCACGCAGCCCGGAGGGAGGTGCACGAGAGTGGTGGGCTCCACGGTACCTGGCGGCGCGACGCGGACCGTACCCGCGGAGAACGTGGACCGTACCCGCGGAAGCGGACCTTCCGTACTGAACGGACGGTCCCGGATCGCGGCCTTGTGTGGGGTTGGCCTGTCCATGACGATGTAGCGGCCGTTCATCGCTTCGGAAGGGACTTTCCATGCCCGAGCAGTCCGCTGGAATGCCGCGTAGAAGGACCGTTCTCGCCTCGGCCGCCGTGACCGCCGCCGGGGTACCCCTGATCGGCTCCGCCGGGCAGGCGGCTGCCGCGACCGGCGGCGGTCGGGGCGAGCGGGGCGGGCGGGTCACCGCGCAGGCGCCCGACCGGGAGTTGCGCAAGCTGCTGGGCGAGATCGACGCGGACCGGATCGAGGCGACCGTACGGCGGCTCGCCGCGTTCGGGACCCGGCACACGCTGTCCGTCCAGGACGATCCCGAGCGCGGGATCGGCGCGGCGCGTGACTGGATCCTGGGCGAGATGAAGAAGTACGCGTCGGTGTCCGGCGGCCGGATGACCGCCGAGCTCCAGTCGTACATCCAGGAGCCCGCGTCGCGCGTCCCGGTGGCGACGAGGATCACCAACGTCGTCGCCACGCTGCGTGGTTCGGTCACCCCCGACCGCGTGTACGTCGTCGCCGGGCACTACGACTCGCGCGTCACCGACGTCATGGACGCGACCAGCGACGCGCCGGGCGCGGACGACGACGCGTCGGGTGTCGCGCTCGTGATGGAACTGGCGCGGGTGATGGCGAAGCGGCGCCCGGCTGCGACGATCGTGTTCGCCGCGGTCGCGGGAGAGGAGCAGGGCCTCTACGGATCGCGGTACGCGGCAACGCAGTTCAAGGCGGCGGGCGTTGACATCCAGGGCATGTTCACCAACGACATCATCGGCAGCTCACGCGCCGACGACGGCACCCGGGACCCGTACACGGTGCGGCTCTTCACCGAAGGCGTACCGACGTCCGAGACCCCGGCGCAGGCCAACACCCGCCGCTCGGTGGGCGGCGAGAACGACTCGGCGACCCGGCAGCTCGCGCGCTTCGTGAGCGACGTCGGCGACAACGAGGCGACGGGCATGAACGTACGCGTCGTCTACCGGCGCGACCGCTATCTGCGGGGCGGCGACCACATCCCGTTCCTCGAACAGGGCTACCCGGCGGCCCGGTTCACCGAACCCGCCGAGGACTTCGCGCACCAGCACCAGGACGTACGGGTGGAGGACGGCAAGCAGTACGGCGACCTGCCCGAGTTCTGCGACTTCGACTACATCGCGCGCGTGACGCGGGTGAACGGCGCGGTGCTGTGGACCCTGGCCCAGGCGCCGGGCACACCCCGCGAGGCGCGGATCGTGACGAGCAACCTCACCAACGACACCGAGCTGAAATGGGCGCTCGGCACCGAGCCGGACCTCGCGGGCTACGAGGTGGTGTGGCGCGAGACGACCGAGTCGGAGTGGACCCACGTGATCAAGGTCGGCCTCACGACCACGCACACGGTGGACCTGTCCAAGGACAACGTCTTCTTCGGCGTACGGGCGGTCAACCGGGACGGCAAGCGGAGCCCGGTGGCCTTCCCGCTGCCGGGCAACTGACCGGGCGAGGTGTCGGTGGCGGGTACTCACCCCCTAGCCTCGGGTCCATGGGACTTGAATGGGACTCGCTCGTCATCGACGCCGCCGACCCGATCGCGCTGGCCCGCTGGTGGTGCGAGGCGCTCGGCTGGGTCGTGGTGAACGAGACGGCCGAGGAGTCCGAGGTCAGGCCGGCGCCCGACCGGATGCCCGGTCTGTTCTTCGGGGTCGTACCGGAGGGCAAGACGGTCAAGAACCGTCTGCACCTGGACTTCCGCCCCGACGACCAGCACGCGGAGGTCGAGCGCCTGCTGGCGCTCGGCGCCCGCCGCGCGGACATCGGGCAGCGGGGCGACGAGCCGTGGGTCGTCCTCGCCGACCCCGAGGGGAACGAGTTCTGCGTGCTGGGGGAGCGGGCCTCGGGCTAGCGCGCAGGCTGGAGCAGGTCCCAGCGGTTGCCGTACAGGTCCTCGAAGACCGCCACGNNNCGTGGCGGGGCTCCTCCAGGAAGCGCACCCCCGCCGCCAGCATCCGGGCGTGGTCCCGCGCGAAATCGTCCGTGTGGAGGAAGAACCCCACCCGGCCGCCCGTCTGCGCGCCGACGCTTCCCCGCTGGGCGTCGTCGGCCGCGCGGGCCAGCAGGAGCGCGCCCTCGCCGCCGGGCGGGCGTACGACAACCCAGCGCGAGCCGTCGCCCCGGTCGGTGTCCTCGACCAGGTCGAAGCCGAGGGATCCGGTGTAGAAGGCGATGGCCTCGTCGTAGTCGCGGACGACGAGAGTGACCAGGGCGATATGAGGCATGCCCGGACGTTATACGTAACACGCGGCAGCGGGCAAGGCCGTCCCGCCGGATGGAACAATGCCGCCATGGACGCGCGGCAGCTCGACACCCTCACCCACCGCGCCCGCCTGCTCGCCACCCCCGGCCGGCGCCGGATCCTGGGCATCGCGGGCGCGCCGGGCGCGGGGAAGTCCACCCTCGCGGCGGAACTCGTCGCGGCGCTCGGCGACAGCGCCGTACTCGTCCCCATGGACGGCTTCCACCTCGCCCAGGCCGAGCTGCGCAGACTCGGCCGCGCCGGGCGCAAGGGCGCGCCCGACACCTTCGACGCCGTCGGATACGCCGCGCTGCTCACCCGGCTGCGGGCGCCCGAGCCGGGGGTCGTCGTCTACGCGCCCGCGTTCGACCGGGACCTGGAGGAGGCCGTGGCGGGCAGCATCCCGGTCGCGCCCGACGTCCCGCTGGTCGTCACCGAGGGGAACTACCTGCTGCACGACGACGGGGCGTGGGCGCCGGTCCGCGACCTCGTCGACGAGGCGTGGTTCCTGGAGCTCGACCCCGTGGTGCGCGTACGGCGCCTGGTCGACCGGCATGTGCGGTTCGGCAAGGAACGGCCGTACGCCGAGCGCTGGGTGCGGGACTCCGACGAGGCCAACGCGCGACTGGTGGCACAGGGCAGGCACCGCGCGGACCTGGTCGTTCCGGTCACCGTCGGACCCGGCTGACCGCCGTCGTACGCCCCCCGACCCGACATCCGGCGCCGCCCAGGGCCTACCATCGAACGTTCGACGCACAGGACGATCACAGGGGCAACGGGGACCGGGGCGCGAAGCCGAGCAGGATCATGGGGAGGCGGACGACGTGGGGCTGTTCAGACGCGGGCCGAAGCGGGACGGGCGTGAGACGCCTCGCGACCCCGAATTCTCCTTCTTCTCCACCGACGAGGCCGCGCTCTTCCGCAGCCAGGTCCGGGCGGCGTTCGCCGAACGGGGCCTGGAGGTCACCGTCTACTCGGACCTGGTGACCGACAGCGCGGGCCGCCAGTTCGGGCTCGCCAACCTCGCGGCCGTCTGCCACAACGACGACCGGGGCGCCCGCGTCTGGGGCGAACTCGTGCGCCAGCACGCCGGGATGGTCCTGCGGACCATGGACGGCCCGTCGGCGCTCGACACGCTGCCGCCCGCGCAGATACGCGCCCAGCTCTACCCCCGGGTGATCAGCGGCGACAGCCTCGACGCGCAGGCGTTCGCGTACGCGCGCTCCGTCGCCCCCGGGCTGTACGAGATCCTCGCGCTCGACCTCCCGGAGAGCGTCATGATGCTCACCGACGAGGCGCTGGAACCGCTGGGCCCGCTGCACGAGTTGCGGGCGCAGGCACTGGGCAATCTGCGCCAACTGCCCGTCGAGGGACGGGAGACGGTCAAGGATCCGGAGGGCATGCGGTTCGAGGTCGTCATGGGCGACTCGTTCTACACCGCGAGCCGGGTGCTGGCGCTGGACACCGTCGTACAGCAGGTCACCGGGCGCCGGCTCGGCACGGACGGGGCGCTGGTCGCGTTCCCGTTCCGCCATCAGCTGGCCTTCCACGTCATACGTGACGCGACGGTCATCCCGTCGCTGAACGCGATGGCGTCGTTCGCCGCGTCCGGCTTCGAGGACACGCCGGGGGCGATCAGCCCGTACGTCTACTGGTGGCGCGACGGCACGCTGACACAGCTCAGCGACAAGGACGAGGGGAACGTGGAGGCGGGCGGGCTGCGCATCGTGGTCGGTGACGACTTCCAGGAGCTGCTGGAGCGCCTGATCTCACCGTCGCGGCCGGAGCGCCCGGAGGACTGAGCGCGCCGGGAGGACTGAGCGCGCCGGGCGGGCGCGGCGTCAGAGGGCGGCCAGCAGATCGTCGAGCGGGGCGGGTACGCGGTCGGGACCGAGGGCCTCCACGAGGACCCGGCCGTAGTGGATCTTGCGTCCCTTCTTCGAACCGAGGAAGCGCCGCAACTGCTGCTGCGAGGTGCGGCCCTGCTGCGCGGGCTGACGCAGGAACGTCCGCAGCGGGCGCGTGTCACCCTCCGCCCGGACCAGCTCCGCCACCCGTGTCACGCCCAGCGCGCGGATGAGTTCGTCCTCCAGGTCCGCCGCGCAGACGAAGAATCCGTGCGGCGCCGCGCCCGCGCGCTCCCAGCCGCGCGTGTAGTAGGGCCGCTCGCCCTCGTCGCACAGGCCGGTGAGACGCAGGCCGAGGCCGGAAGGACCGAGGAGACCGGCGAAGCGCCCGACGCTCATCGCCCCGCCCATCGGCAGGACACAGACACCTTCGGCGGCCAGGTCCCGACCCCGGCTCGCGGCCAGCGCGTCGACCGCCGCCACGTCGCTCGGACCTTCGAGCAGGACGACCGCCCGCACCGGCAGCGCCGCGGCCAGCCGGCGCGCGGGCCCGCCGGGCCCACCGGCCGCCCACGCGACGGCCGCGTCACGGAAGAACCCCATGTCAGACATGGGACGAGTCTCCGCCGTTTCCGACCACCACGCCAAGGACTTTCCGGCGGCGCGTCGGCGGGTGCGCGACGCCGGTCCACCGACGGCCCGGCATTACGTAGGGTCTGGCGCATGACCACCGAGCAGATGGAGCGGACGGCCACCGCCTGGCGGCAGTTGACCGAATGGCTGCGTGTGCACGCCCCCACGTCGCACGCGTCGATTCTTCCCCCGGCCACCGCGGCCGAGACCGAGGAGGCGGAGGCCCGACTGAGGCACGGCTGCGGGTATGGCTTCCCGCCCGAGCTGACCGCCCTGTGGGCGGTGGCCGGCGGGGTACGGCAGCTCGACATCGACGAGTACGACGAGGAGGGCGAGGTGGCCACCGGCCGGTTCCTGCCGCACGGGCTGCTGCTCACCCCCGCCCAGTCGATCCGGCCACGGCTGGCGGGTCTCGACGCCCAGGGCAAGGACCACTGGGAGGGCGCACGGTGGGCGGCCCCCTTCGGCAACTACCGCGAAGCCGCCGACACCGGTCTGTACCTGTCCGCCGACGGTCTCGGCAAGTGGCGCGCCTACGAGGGCATGTTCATGGACGAGCCCCTGTATCCGTCGATCGCCGCCTACCTGGAAGCCGTCAACCGAACACTCACCGCGGGCCCGGCCGACGGGATGGGACCCGAGGTGCCCGGCGTCGTGTACGGCTGCCTCAGCTGGCAGGATCCGCTGGACCCGAGGCTGGACGAGACGTTCGCGGACTGGCGGCCCGTCCATTAGAAGGGCCCCACCCCGACCGGGGTGGGGCCCGACTGTCGTCACCGGAACGCGTTCACGGCTTCGTCATGGTGCAGACCAGTTCGGCCTTCGAGGTGTCACATCCCCTGAACCAGGCATTGCCCGGATCCAGGAAGTAGCCCTCGCCGTCCAGGAGCCGCATCTTGCTCGCGAAATCACCGAACGGTCTCATCGAGCCCTGGTTGACCTCACCGGACATGGACGACCGGCCGCAGTTCTCGGTGAACGACGGGGCGTCGTAACGGGTGTCGTCGAGGAAGTGGACGCTTCCGTCGTCCGTCGTGGCGGACACGGTCTGGATGCAGTCGGCGCCGCCGCCCGGGGCCTCGTTCTGACCGCCGTTGATCTGCTTCATACCGGCGGACTGGTACGTCGAGGCGAACGGGAACTCGTCGCAGTTGACCTCGTCCCCGGGCTTGTGCAGGACCGTCATCGGGTGCGGCAGGAACGTCTTGCGCGGAACCCATCCGGTGTTCCCGTCCTTGGCCCCCTGATAGCGGGTGCACATCGCGTCACGGCTCTTGTCGGAGTCGTAGCCCGTCTTGTTCCGGGCGGGCGGCGGCAGGTACTGAAGCGGAGCGGCCCAGCTCTGCCCGATGCCCTTGACCCTCGACTTGTTCTGGATCAGCCAGGCGTGCGCGGCGGCCTCGGGGAAGGCGGCGGTGTTGAACGCGTACGTCGGGGCGTACTGCGGCAGCACACAGCCCGGGGCGCCGTAGGAGGCGACCTTGTCGCAGGTCACGATGAGCTTCGGGGACTCCCAACTGCCGTAGTCGTCCCTCCATTCACCCTTCTTGCCGTCCAGGCCGGGCGGCGGCTCCACCTCGGTGACGGGCCGGCCGCTGAAGTAGACCGGCATGCTCTTCGACAGGTCGCCGTCGGTGGTGCCGGTGGCCTTCGTGACATTGCCGTTCCACTTGTGGTCGGCCGTGCCGGTGGCCATGTGGCCGTCGACCGGATCGTTGCCGCTCATGCCTCCTTCCCAGGTCAGGTCGCCGTAGAAGTCGAAGTTCTGCCGCTCGCTGTCGCCGCCCGAGTTGCAGCCGTCGCTGCTGCACATCGAGTCGAAGAAGGCTCCCGGGTTGCCGGCGCCCATCACGACCGCCCGGTCGTTGCCCGGGAAGTTGTTGTAGACCGGGTTGATCTGCACCCATGTCTTGATGGCGTCGCCGTGGGCGTCGGTCTTCACCTGGAAGTGCACTTCGAAGTTCGCCCGGTACTTCACCGGCACGACGCCGTCCTGGAGCTTGCTCTCCGCGACGAACGAGAGGTCGTAGAAGACGCAGGCCTCGGTGCGGGTCATCAGCGACTTCTGCGCCTCACCGTAGAGGCTGGGCTGGCACCAGGCGTCCTTGACGACCGGGTCCGGGTACGAAGGGGCGCGGGTGCCGAGTTGTTTCGCGGCCTTCCTGGTGAACTCCTCGGATGCCTGGTCCTTCGGAGTGATGGTGACCTGGGTGCCTTCCCCGGTCTTGAAGGTGCCGGCCTGGCCGCCCTGCTTCCAGCCGTCCCACGCGGGCTTCGGAGGATCGGACGGCGCCGGCTGCTGCGAGCCGGGGTCGTTGGCCGGGAGGGTGATGTCGATCTTCTGCGGGCGGTTGTAGTCCCGGTTCCCGGCGGTGAATCCGTAGTCCTTGATCGGGCCGACGTTGCCCGCCCGGTCCACGGTGCGGGTCTGCGTCACATGATTCCCGTCCGCCGCGGGCGTGATCGTGTAGGAGGCGTCCGGAGCGGGGGCCCTGCCCGACACCGCGAGGGTGGTGGTGCGCACCGTGGTCCAGCCGGCGTCGTCCGCGTCGTCGGAGTACGGGTCGAGACGGTGACGCACCTCGTTGGCGTCCGGAGCGCCCGTGACGACGTCGAAGGTGCCCGCGACACCGGCGCCACCGCCGCCCCAGTTCTCCGGGTACGTCGCGGAGGCGACGCTCTGCGGCTCACCGGGCGCCGTGGTGTCGACGACGAACTGGGTCCACGGTGACCAGTTGAGGTTGTAGTGGGTGCCGTCGTAGGCGTTGGTGCGGAACTTGTACGTCTTGCCGTCCTTGAGCTGTCCGGCCGGGACGGTGACGGAGGCGGGCTTGCCCGCGGCGACGAAGCCCGACACGAGCAGGCCCTCACCGGCCGGGGTGGTGATGGGGGTGTCGGTGGCGGCGTCGTAGACCTGGAAGGTGGCGCTGACGGTGTCGCCGTCGGCGTCGGTGAAGGTGTCCCGCAGGGTCGGGGTGGTGTTGTTGACCGCCCACACGCCCGCGTACGACTTGAACGGCGCGCCGGCCTGCCGGTCCGAGCCGTCGGACGGGCGGTAGTTGTAGGTGACGGACAGCTTGGGCTGGTTGGCCGTGTTGTTGGCGGAGTTGACGCGCTTCCACGCCTTGATGTCGTCCGTCGCGGCGCGCAGGCCCATGTGGCCGCGGGTGGCCTTCGCGGAGGCCCAGGACTGGACGAGGGTGTCGACGTCGGCGTTGATCCAGCCGTCGGGCTGGGTGGCGCAGTCCGGGTTGCCGGTGGTCTGGGTGGAGGAGTGGTACTCCTGGTTCCAGGCGGGCTGCGCGGTCCAGCGCGAGGCGGTGGAGGGGGCGCCGGTGTCCCAGACGGTCCACTTCTGGGCGGTGCAGTCGGTGTTGCCGGAGTGGAAGTTCCACAGTGCCAGGTTGGTGTCGACGATCAGCGCGTCCTGGATCGGGGTGGTGTTCCAGGTGATGAACGAGCGCGCGGTACGCGGGGTGCCGTCGGGGTTCTTGGTGCCGGGGTTGCCGAGGTCGAGTTCGGTGTCGGTGGACCAGTCGACGGTCTCGCCCTGCTGTACGTAGGTGTCGAAGGTGTTCGACAGGGCGGAGGTGGAGGGGTCCACGGTGACCGGGAACTTTGTGTCCGGGTCGGCGAGGAACGCCGCGGACGGGGTGACGACGAGGTCGACCTGGCCGGCGCCCTTGTCGATGACCTTCATGTCGACGCGGGCGCGGTTGGTGTGCTCGCCGGAGCGCTTGTCGACTGCGGAGTCCCACATGACGGGCGCCGGCATGGTGGCGCGGGCGGCGCCGGTCCTGGCATCGGTGAAGGTGACCGAACCGTCCTTGTTCGCCTTCGCCTTCAGCCCCTTGGCCTTGACGGGGAGGGTGTAGCTGTAGGCGCCGGTGGGCCGCTCGCCGATCTCCACGAACTGCTCGAAGCCGGTACGGGTGGCCTCGACGATCACATCGGCGCCGGGCACGGCGTTCTTGTAGCGGGCGTGGGTGCCGTCCAGTTCGGGCTTCGGCAGACCGCCCTTCCACTGGAGCGTCACCGCGCTGTCGCCGCTGCCCAGGGTGACGAGATCGCGTGCGGTGCCGTCCTGCGCGGCGCGCAGCGACGTGGGCGGGGTGCCGCCCTTGCCCGCCAGACGCAGACCGCCCGGATGCGCCTTCGCCGTGACGGTTCCGTCGGCCGCTTCGGTGAGGGTGGCGTCGGCCTTCTTCCACGCGCCGTTCTTCCAGACCCGCTCGGGGCCGGCGGTGAGTTCGGTGGTCAGGGTGCCGTCCGGGTTGGCGACGGTGTACGTGGTGGGAGTCGTCTCGTCGGTGGCGACGGTCTTCTTCCCGGTCTTCTTCGCCCGGGTGAGGGCCCAGGCGATCGAGCCCTTCGTGTGCTTGGCCGCCCAGGCCAGGTCCGACTCCCAGATCTCCTGCTGGGAGGGGGACTTGAGGGTGGCGGCGGCCTTCGGCGCGGTCGGCGCGTCCGGTGCCGCCACCGCGGTCTGCCCGGATATCAGGGCGGCCTCGGCCGCCAGCACCAGCGCGGATATCAGAGCGACGCGGTTTCTTCGGCGCCGTAAACCGGAGCGTGCGGCCAGGTGCCTGCCTCTGTCTCTGTCTCTGTCTCTGGACACGGTGGAAGATCCCTTCCGATCCTGCCGCTCGGCAAGATCCGCAGGGACCTACCCCTGCCCGTACCGCTACCTGCGGGCGGAATGTGAGACTCCGCGTGACTGTCGACACGGTTGCCCACCTGGCGGTGTGAAGTCCGTGGAGGTCGGCCGCGAGGAGTGGAGATCTCGTGCCGACTCCGGCATCGCCCATCCGGAAGGGACCGTCAACTCATCAGTCCGGCGTGTCCACTTGGGGCGCGCGCAGCCACGCGGCCCCTCGAGGGGAGAGCGCGTAGCCGACGTCGAGGCTGAGCGTGAGACCCAGGTTCTTCAGCTTGCGGATGTCGCGCTTGAGCGTGTCCTTCTCGACGTCGAGGGACGCCGCCAGATCCGCGGCCCGGGTGCCCGGTCCGGCCTCGATCAGTCGCAGTGTCTCGCGCGTCCACGGCCCCCGGGCGCTGCGCGCGTCGAGACGGTCCAGTGCCGCGCCGATGCCCGCGACGTCACCGGCGGTGAGGGCCGCGTCGTCCGCCGTCGCGTGGCGGGGGTCCGGGCCGCCGTACGACAGGGTGATCCGGAAGACCGGGTCACCGGGCGCGCCACGCAGCGACGCCAGGACGTCCTCGACGCGGCGGGCGCCGGCGGCGTGGGCGTCCTCGGTGGTGATCGTCGCCGGATCGATCCGCTCGACGGCGCCGATGACGATCACCCCGGCGACGGAGAGGAACGTGCGCCCGGCGCTGACCCGGCAGGTCGCCCAGCGGCGGAACGCGAGCGTCACCTCGCCCCGGGCGACGCCTTCGGCGACGACCCGCGTCAGCATCATGACGTGCTCCTGGCGGTCGGCGACATGAACGCGACCCATCCTGCCGCACCCGCCCGTTCCCGGCGGCTCTCCACCTGCCGGGAACGGGAGGGCGGAGCCTCACCGGCAGGGCTCAGCGGAAGTGCGAGAGCACGTTGTACGGATACGGCAGCGGGCGTGCGCTCGCCTCGTCCAGTCGGGTGGTCTGAGCCGCCGTCAACTCCCAGCCCACCGCGCCCAGATTGTCCTTCAGCTGCTCCAGGGTCCGCGCGCCGATGATCGGGGCCGTGACCCCGGGGCGGTCGAGCAGCCAGCGCAGCGCCACCTGGGAAGGGGTGCGCTCCGACTCGGTGGCGATCTCCTGGACCGTCTCCACGACCCGCCACGTCTCCTCGTTGTCCCGGCCCCGCCAGCTCTCGCCGTCGCCGTGCGACTCGCGGCTGCCGGGCGGGACCGACGTCATGCCGCGCCGGTACTTGCCGGTCAGCCAGCCGCCCTGGAGCGGGCTGTACGGGATGACGCCGACGCCCGCCGCCTCGCTCTGCGGCAGCAGCTCCCACTCCACCTCGCGCGCGAGGAGGTTGTAGATCGGCTGGAGGCAGACGTACGGCGCCCAGCCCCGCCGGTCGGCCACGTCGAGCGCCCGCTGGAGCTGGCCGGGCGAGACGTTGCTCGCGCCCAGATAGCGGACCTTGCCCGCCCTCACGAGGGTGTCGAGCGTGCCGAGGGTCTCCTCGATCGGGGTCCTGAAGTCCCAGACATGCGTCTGGTACAGGTCGATGTAGTCGGTGCCGAGCCGCCGCAGGCTCGCCTCCACCGCCGCGATGATGTGCTTGCGGCTCAGGCCCTCCTCGTTGGCGCCCTCGCCCATCGGGAGGGCCACCTTCGTCGCGATGACGAGCGCGTCGCGGTCGCGCCCCTTCAGCCAGCCGCCGAGAACCTCCTCCGAGACGCCCCCGCCGTACGCGTCCGCCGTGTCCAGGAAGGTGCCGCCGGCCTCGGTGAAGGTGTCGAGGATGCGGTGCGCGCCCGCCTCGTCGTCCTTCGTGAAGGTCATCGTGCCGAGACAGAGTTCGCTGACGCGGAGTCCTGTTCTACCGAGAGTTCGCTGCTTCATGCTCCGACGCTAGACGTTCGAGCGCACACGAAGGCAGGAGATTCTCCTGTGGGCCGATTCTCCGCACGGCGTAGGGCCTTCCGTGCGGCGTGCTCCTCTGCGCGCGAGGGGAGTTCAGCCGCCGGCCAGTACCGCGCACGACTCCGGCGGCAGCCGCAGCACTCCGTCGGGGCCGGGCGCCTC
Source organism: Streptomyces niveus (assembly GCF_001723055.1). GTDB lineage: Bacteria > Actinomycetota > Actinomycetes > Streptomycetales > Streptomycetaceae > Streptomyces > Streptomyces niveus. The sequence goes on along the minus strand of NZ_MDCR01000241.1, from coordinate 10,561 downwards.
GACCGGCTCCCAGGCCACCAGCACCTGCCCGCTCCGGCCGCCCAGCGGGATCTCGGCGGGGCGCGCGGACAGGTTCAGCGCGATCCGCAGATCGCCGCGCCGGTACGCGAGCCAGCGCGCGCCCTCGTCGTACGCCACCTTCACCGTCGCCAGGTCCGGGTCGGACAGGTCCGGATGGCTGTGCCGCAGCGCGATCAGGTCACGGTGCCAGGCCAGCAGCCGGGCGTGCGGCTCACGGGCCGCCTCCGTCCGGTCCAGGCACGAGCGGTCGCGGGTGGCGGGGTCCTGCGGGTCGGGGATGGACTCCGCCGCCCAGCCGTGCGCAGCGAACTCCCGCCGCCTGCCGTTGCGTACGGCCTCCGCCAGCTCCGGGTCCTGGTGGTCGGTGAAGAACTGCCAGGGCGTACGCGCCCCCCACTCCTCGCCCATGAACAGCATCGGTGTGAAGGGCCCGGTCAGTACGAGCGTCGCGGCGCACGCCAGCAGACCGGGGGAGAGGGTCGCCGACAGCCGGTCGCCGAGCGCGCGGTTGCCGATCTGGTCATGGGTCTGGGCATAGCCGAGGAAGCGGTGGGCGGGGGTCCGGCCGGGGCTGACGGGGCGGCCGTGCGTACGGCCCCGGAAACTCGAATACGTACCGTCGTGGAAGAAGGCGCGCGTCAGCGTCTTGGCCAGCGCGGCGACCGGCCGGGCCGCGAAGTCGGCGTAGTAGCCCTGCGATTCGCCGGTGAGCGCGGTGTGCAGCGCGTGGTGGAAGTCGTCGTTCCACTGGGCGTGCAGCCCCAGGCCGCCCGCCGGGCGCGGTGTGGTCGTCCGAGGATCGTTCAGGTCGGACTCGGCGATCAGGAACAGTGGCCGGCCCAGCTCGGCCGAGAGCGCGTCGACGGCGGTGGACAGCTCTTCCAGGAAGGTCAGTGCGCGGGTGTCGGCGAGGGCGTGCACCGCGTCGAGGCGCAGGCCGTCGAGACGGTAGTCGCGCAGCCAGGCGAGAGCGCTCTGAAGCAGATACGCGCGGACCTCGTCCGAGCCGGGGGCGTCGAGGTTGACGGCCGATCCCCAGGGCGTGTGGTGCGTGTCGGTGAAGTACGGGCCGAACAGCGGCAGGTAGTTGCCGGACGGGCCCAGGTGGTTGTGCACCACGTCCAGGACGACACCGAGGCCAAGACCGTGCGCCGTGTCGACAAAGTGCTTCAGTGCCGCCGGCCCGCCGTACGGCTCGTGCACCGCCCACAGCGACACACCCTCGTACCCCCAGCCGTGCGTCCCCGGGAAGGGGCACACCGGCATCAGCTCGATGTGCGTGATGCCCAGCGCCGCGAGGGGGGCGAGCCGGGCCGCCGCCGCGTCCAGGGTGCCCTCGTCGGTGAACGTACCCACGTGCAGCTCGTAGAGGACCGCGCCCGGCAGCGGCCGGCCGTGCCACGGCGTGGACCATTCGTAGGAGGCGTGGTCGACGACCGCGCTGAGCCCGTCGGGGCCGTCCGGCTGACGACGGGAGCGCGGGTCGGGCAGCACGGGGCCGTCGTCCAGGGCGAAGCCGTAGCGGGTGCCGTCGGCCGCGGGCCCGTCGGCGGTCCACCAGCCCTCGCGCAGCGGGTCGCGCGTCATGGGGTGGTCGGCGGCGTCCGCCCGACGGAGCGTCACCCGGTCCCGCGCTGTCGGTGCCCAGACCTCGAACTGCACGAATGGTCCCCCTCGGTCGCCTCTGCCGTCGGCACTCCTGTCACCATATGGTGACAAGAGTGCGGGCCGGAGGCCCGGTGATCGCGTCGATTCGCACGACACGACCGGAACCGGTCAGACCAGGTTGATCCGCTCCGTGACCACCGGATAGCCCGCGCGGGCGAACTGCGCGGCCATCGGAAAGTTCCCCTGGTCCGTCGCGGCCGCGATGAACGTCGCCCCGGTCTCCGCCAGCACGTTCGTGCACTCGGCCAGAAGGTCGTACGCGTACCCGTGGCCGCGCTGTTCCGGTACGACCCCGATGAACCCGACGATCGGCCCCGCCGGGTTGTGCGCGGGTACGTGGATGCCGACCAGCTCTCCCGCCGCGTCGTAGGCCAACTGCCACCACTCGCGCGGCGACGGACACCAGCGGAAGAAGTCCAGGTCCTCCTGGGCGGCCAGATCGAGGCCCGACTTCTCGATCGCGAGCCGGGCGTGCGCGTCGAGTGAGCCGGCGTGGACGCGGCGCAGCACGTCGAAGATCACGTCGTCGTCCGGCTCGGGGCGGAACTCCAGCCGGCCCGGCCGCGCCGGCAGCCCCAGATCGGGCGTCCACCGGTAGGTGAGGCGCTCGACCAGCCGCTTCATGCCGGCGGCCTCCGCGGCGTCCGTCCGGGACTCGACGGCCGCGCGCAGGACCGGGTCATCGCGCCAGCCGGGGGGCGCGATCAGCTCGTACTCCACGTTCCACGGAGCGCGCCGCAGCAGTTCCGCGCCCGCCTCCTCCTCGCCCGGCGCGACGTCGAACCAGTTCAGCAGCACCGGCTCCCGGTCGTCGGGCCCGGCCCACCAGGCGGCGCGGGCCACGACCGTGCCGTCGCGCAGCGCCACCCAGCTCCACTCGGGGCGGTAGTCGCCGCCCTCGGCGACGGTGCGGTACTCGACTCCGGTGATCGCGCGCCCGACAAGTCCGGGGTCGGGCAGTGAACGGAACAGCGGTGCTTCGGAGCCGGTGAGCTGACGGAAGACCGGATCGGTCATGTAAGTGAGCCTCCAGGAAGGGGCCCTCACCGTAAACGACCTGCAAGTGGCCCCGCGAACCAATTTCGTCACCGTGGATTGGCCCTTCTGGACACGTCACGGACTCGGCCCGACAATCAGTCATGTGACGTCCTCGTTCGAGTTCCACACGTATCCCGCTCGGCTCTCCGACGCCGAGCGCGACCGTGTGCTCGCGGTCCTGAGAGAAGGGGCGGCGCAGGGCAAGCTCTCGCACGACACCTTCATACGCCGCATGGATCTCGCGCTGGCCGCGCGCAGGTCCGACGAGTTGCAGGTCCTGACGGCCGACCTGGACACCGACGGCCGGTGGACGCGGCGGCTGTTCAGCGCGGTGGGGCGGGCTTCGGCGTTCTCCGGGCGGCTGCGCAGGGCCTGGCAGGTCGAACGGGTGCCGAAGCTGTTGCTGCCCGACCCGGGCCCGGTTCCGCTGCGTATAGGCCGCGATCCGATGAACGGGCTGCGGCTGACCCACGACACCGTCTCGCGGCTCCACGCCGAGCTGGGCATGCAGTCCGGCCGGTGGCTCCTGCGGGATCTCGGGTCGACCAACGGCACGATGGTCAACGGGCGCCGGGTGACGGGGACCGTCGTCGTGTACGACGGGGACATGGTGAGCTTCGGCGAACTGAGCTTCCGGCTCGCGGCGCACTGAACTGACTCGACAGGCGGCGCTTCCTAGGCGCCGGCCGTCGGCCCGGACGGCTGGTGGAGAGCCGCTCAGTCCCGCCGCGACAGCAGCGCCACCGGGCCCGACGACAGGAGTTCCGTCAGGGAGACCGGGCCGCCCGGGAACTCGCGGTCCGGGGACAGCGCGTCCGTCCAGCGGCCCGCGGGGAGTTCCAGCACCGTGCCCGACCAGCCGCCCGACGCCGCCAGGCGCAGGGACAGCCGCGTGACCACCGTGATGACCTCGCCCGACCGGGAGAACGCCACGCAGTGGTCCGTCGCCGGGCCCGTCGCCGGCAGGGGCGTGTACGTGGCCGACTCCGCGAAGGCGTGCGGCCGTTCGCGGCGCAGCCCGAGGGCCGCCACCGTCAGCACCGTCTTCTCGTCGGGCGGGCCCGTACGGAAGCGCTCGCGGTTGTCCGGGTCGACCAGGGCCAGATACTCCCGCTCGGAACGCTGGTAGATGTCCGGCACGCCCGGCATCGTGAGATGGACCAGCGCCGCGCCGAGCGCGTTCGCCCGTACGTAAGGGGCGAGTTCACGGGTGAGCCGGGCCACCGCCTCGCGCGGCTTGCCCGCCGGACCCGCCTCCACGAAGTCCCGTACGGCCTGCTCGTAGACCGGATTCGGCTCCGTCCAGCTGGTGTGCAGGCCCGCCTCCCGTACGGACTTCAGCAGCGCCGGCTCCATCCGGGCGCCGTCCGGCGGCGCCTCCACCGGGGTGAAGCCGACCGCCGTCTGCCAGGTCTGCCAGGCCAGTTGGGCATCCGGCGCGGGGACCTGAGCCAGCTTGCGCAGCAACGCGTCCCACCGCTCTGGGCACTCGGACAGGACGGTGATCGCGGCCCGTACGTCCGCGCTGCGCTTGGTGTCGTGCGTGGTCAGCACGGTGCCCGTGGCCGGCCAGTCGCGCGCGAGGCGCGCACAGTAGTCGTGGAAGCGCTCCGGGCTCACCGCGGGCCGCCCGGGATCGCCGCCGACCTCGTTCGCGGACAGCAGCGGCACATGGCGGTAGAACGCCGTGTCCTCCACGGCCTTGGCGCGCAGCGCCGACGACGTCTGGGCGAACCGCGCGCAGAACGCCGCCCGGTCGGGGCCGCCGCCGAGCCTGCCGAGGGCCAGCTCCCGTACGACGTCGACCGCCGCGGCCTCCTCCGGCACCGCGAACGCCGCCCTCGCCTGCCGTACCGCCTCGTCGGAGAGCGCGGCCTCGTCGGACTTCCGGCACACCTCGCCCGCGACCGCGTAGGGCCGGTAGACCGGCACCCGTACCAGCAGCTCCCTGATCGCCGTCCGCAGCGCCCACGGCGCGTGGTCGCGCAGCGTCACGTCCGCGGCGCAGATCCGCTCCGCGATCCGGGCCAGGGCCGTGGTCTCGGCGGCCAGTTCATCGATGACGACCTTGTACATCGCGCGCCGCACGGTCGCTTCCCAGTAGCCGCCCCGGTCACCGGCGGGCCCGGTGAAGTCCCGGAAACGGTGCGCCAGTTCGTCGGCGCCGACCGGGTCGGTGAACAGCCCGTCGATGTGGTGCAGCGCGTCGTACCCCGTCGTGCCCGCCACCGGCCAGCTCGCGGGCAGTGGTTCGTCACCGGTGAGGATCTTCTCCACGACCGTCCAACAGGCCCCGCCCGTGGCCTCGTTGAGACGGCGCAGATAGCCCTCCGGATCGGCGAGACCGTCCGGGTGGTCGATCCGCAGACCGTCGACGACCCCGTCCCGTACGAGTTCGAGGATCTTGGCGTGGGTCGCGGCGAAGACCTCCGGGTCCTCCACCCGCACCCCGATCAGCTCGGAGATGGTGAAGAAACGCCGGTAGTTCAGCTCGGTCCGGCCCAGCCGCCACCACGCGGGCCGGTAGTGCTGGGCGTCGAGGAGGGCGGGCAGCGGCAGCCCCTCGGTGCCGGCCGCCAGCGGGAAGCGCTGCTCGCCGTGGTGCAGCATGCCGTCCTCGACCCGCAGCGCGTCGAGTTCACCGCCCACCGGCCCCGCGAGCACGGGCAGCAGCAGCTTTCCGCCGCCCGCCTCCCAGTCGATGTCGAACCATCGCGCGTACGGGGACGCCGGGCCCTCCCGCAGTACCTCCCACAGGGCCCCGTTGTACCGGGGCGCGGTCGCCATGTGGTTGGGCACGATGTCCAGAACGATCCCGAGCCCGTACTCCCGCGCCCGGTCGGCCAGCCGCCGCAGCCCCTCCTCGCCCCCCAGCTCGGCGCGCACCCGCGAGTGGTCGACGACGTCGTAACCATGGGTCGAACCGGGTACGGCCTCCAGCACCGGTGACAGATGCAGGTGCGAGACCCCCAGCGCGGCCACGTACGGCACCGCCTTGGCGGCGGAGGCGAAGGGGAAGTCCGGCTGGAGCTGGAGTCGGTAGGTGGCAGAGGGCGTCATGCGAACGTATGTACCCCGCTCAGCGATATCTGTGTCATCTGCTCACGCATTCGGCAGTCCGGCGGGCCCGGACGGCGCGCGGACCCGGATGCGCGGGCACGACCGGGCGGGGGCACGGACCCGTACCCCCGCCCCATCCTGCCTGATCGCCTCTACACCTGCCGCACCAGCACCGTCATGCTGCGCCCGATCATCGTGATCCGCTCGCCCGCGTCCACCTTCGGACCGTCGCCCGGCGGTACGCCCTCCGGACGGGCGGTGTCCACCACGATCCGCCACTGGCTGCCGAGATTGGCGGGCACGGCGAACTCCAGCTCCCGCGCGCTCGCGTTGAACATCAGCAGGAACGAGTCGTCCGAGATCCGCTCGCCGCGTGGCCCCGGCTCCGAGATGGCCTGCCCGTTCAGGAAGACCGACATCGCCTTCGCGTCGGTCGCGTCCCAGTCGCCCTGGATCATCTCTTCACCCTCAGGGGTGAACCACGAGATGTCCGACAGCTCGTCGTGCGTCCCCTCCACCGGACGGCCGTGGAAGAACCGCCGCCGCCGGAAGACCGGATGGTCGCGCCGCAGCCAGACCATCGTCTGGGTGAAGGCGAGCAGGCCCTTGTTCTTCTCGTCGCCCTTCTCGGGCCAGTGCACCCAGGCGACCTCGTTGTCCTGGCAGTACGCGTTGTTGTTGCCGCCCTGCGTTCGGCCGAACTCGTCGCCGTGACTGAGCATCGGCACGCCCTGGGACAGCATCAGCGTCGCGATGAAGTTGCGCACCTGACGGTCGCGCAGCTCCAGCACGGCCGGGTCGTCACTCTCGCCCTCCGCCCCGCAGTTCCACGAGCGGTTGTGGCTCTCGCCGTCCCTGTTGCCCTCGCCGTTCGCCTCGTTGTGCTTGTCGTTGTAGGCGACCAGGTCGTGCAGGGTGAAGCCGTCGTGGCAGGTGGTGAAGTTGATGGACGCCAGCGGACGGCGCCCGTCGTCCTGGTAGAGATCCGACGAGCCGGTGAGCCGCGACGCGAACTCCGCCAGGGTGCGCGGCTCGCCCCGCCACAGGTCACGGACCGTGTCCCGGTACTTGCCGTTCCACTCGGTCCACAGCGGCGGGAAGTTCCCCACCTGGTAGCCGCCCTCGCCGACGTCCCACGGCTCGGCGATCAGCTTCACCTGGCTGACCACCGGGTCCTGCTGGACGAGGTCGAAGAACGACGACAGCCGGTCCACCTCGTGGAACTGACGTGCCAGGGTCGCCGCGAGGTCGAAGCGGAAGCCGTCGACGTGCATCTCCTCCACCCAGTACCGCAGCGAGTCCATGATCAGCTGGAGCACGTGCGGACTGCGCATCAACAGCGAGTTCCCGGTGCCGGTGGTGTCCGTGTAGTAGCGCGGGTTGTCGGCGCCGAGCCGGTAGTAGGAGGCGTTGTCGAGGCCCCTGAAGGAGAGCGTCGGGCCCAGATGGTTGCCCTCGGCCGTGTGGTTGTAGACGACGTCGAGGATCACCTCGATGCCCGCCTCGTGCAGCGCCTTCACCGCCTGCTTGAACTCCAGCACCTGCTCGCCCCGGTCTCCCCAGGAGGCGTAGGTGTTGTGCGGGGCGAAGAAACCGATGGTGTTGTAGCCCCAGTAGTTGGCCAGACCCGCGTCCACCAGCCGGTGGTCGTTGACGAACTGATGCACCGGCATTATTTCCAGCGCGGTCACGCCCAGCTCGGTCAGATGCTCGATCACCGCCGGGTGGGCGAGCCCCGCGTACGTACCGCGCAGCTCCTCGGGCAGCTCCGGGTGCAGCATCGTCAGGCCCTTCACATGGGCCTCGTAGATGACGGTGCGGTGGTAGTCGGTGCGCGGGCGGCGGTCGTCGCCCCAGTCGAAGTACGGGTTGACCACGACGGCCGTCATCGTGTGCGGCGCCGAGTCCATGTCGTTGCGCGAGTCCGGCTTGCCGAAGTGGTAGCCGTACACCGACTCGTTCCAGTCGATGCTGCCGCTGATCGCGCGCGCGTACGGGTCCAGGAGCAGCTTCGCCGAGTTGCAGCGCTGCCCGTTCGCGGGCTCGTACGGCCCGTGGACCCGGAAGCCGTACCGCTGACCCGGCATGATGCCCGGCAGGTAGGCGTGCCGGACGAAGGCGTCTGTCTCGCGGAGCTCCACCGCCGTTTCTGAACCGTCGTCGTGCAGGAGGCACAACTCGATCCGGTGCGCGGCCTCTGAGTAGACCGCGAAGTTGGTTCCGGCGCCGTCGTACGTGGCGCCGAGGGGATACGTCTGTCCCGGCCAGACCTGCATAGATATGACTCTTCCACTTCTGATCCGGGTGCTCGGGCTGTCTTCGGTCAGATACTCCCCGAAAGAGGCGCAACCTCCTAGGAGGCCGGTGCCGAAGCCGGGCCGGAAGCAGTCGGGCCGCCCCGGCGGGTCAACTTCGGGTTCTCGGAGCACCACCCCGTTGCCGGACCGTGTCCTGACGTCGCATATGGCCGGATTCAGACCATACGCCGCCACTGGGCCGACCATCCGTCACCAGGCCCAATCACTATGAATCATCCCACTCCGGCCGAGATCGGCACACAGAACGCCCGGCCGCGTCACAGGAGTTGAGAAACGAGCCTGTGCATCCGGCTGCACCTCCTCCCCTTTGCGCAGTACCCTTCCTTGATCGTTGAAAGGGGAGGGAAGGCGGTGCGCGGGTGAGCTCGGGAGGGCTGGAGCTACCCCCAGGTGACCCAGGTCGCGAGGGGGTTTCCGGCGACATCCCGCCCGGAGCGGTCTCCCTCGCACGGCCGATGGAGATCGGGGCGGAACTGGACTGGGGCCCGGAGGCCTGGAGCGAGGTGCGTACGCGCGCCCAGCGGGCCGGCCGGGCCTATATCTGGCTGAATCTGGTCGAACAGCGGCTGCGTGCCGTCGTGTCGGCGATCCTCAAGCCCATCTACGAGCCGGTCCACGGCGACGACTGGGTGGTGGCCGCCGCCGGACCGGCGGGCCAGGAGTGGGTCCAGCGCGCCGTCGCCGTCCGCGAGGTCTCCCGGCGCAAGGGCTATCTACTGGACCCGGCAGACGACAACGTCCTGAGCTTCCTCACGCTGCCGCAGCTGCGGGAGCTGATGGTCCAGCACTGGCCGGGCTTCCAGCCGTACTTCGACGACCGCAGGGACGTCGAGCTGGCCCTGGACGAGCTGGAGGTCGCCCGCAACGTCGTTTCCCGCAACCGGGCGCTGTCCGAGGCCGTGCTCGCGCAGGCCGAGCGGGCCTCCGCGCGGCTGCTGGAGATCCTGGGCAGCGGGTCGGCCGTGCCGTCCGCCGAACGGCTCAGGGTGGACGCCGTGGAGGACCTGGTCGGTGACCGGTACGCGGACGTCGTCTCCGTCCACCCCGACCGGGTACGCCTCCAGCGGCAGATCCCCGCCGAGGACCTCTTCGGCGGCGCCCGGCGCCTCGACGCGGTCGGGATAGGCCTGAACCTCCTCGTACAGAACTTCTCCGGCCGGCGCCTCGTACGGCTCGCCGAGTCCGGCTGCCGGATACGTCTGCTCTTCCTCAACCCGGCCAGCAGCTCGGTCAAGCGCCGGGAGCGCGAACTGGGTCTCAAGAAGGGCGAGCTGAGCCGCTCCGTGGAGATGAACATCCTGCACATGCGCCGGGTCCGCTCCCGGCTGCGCGACCCGGGCGCCTTCGAGATCCAGGTCTTCGACGAGACCCCGCGCTTCACCGCGTACCTGGTCGACGGGGACGGGCCGGACGGCCTGGCGGTCGTCCAGTCGTATCTGAGACGGGCGCGCGGCATGGAGGCGCCGGTGCTGGTCCTGCGGGGCGCCGGGCGCGATGTGGTGCGGGTCGGCCAGGACCAGGAGCACGGTCTGTTCCAGACCTACCGCGAGGAGTTCGAGTCGGTGTGGGCCGACTCGCGGCCCGTCTCCTGAGGCCGGGTCTCCTGAAGCCACGTCAAGGCTCCGGCCGGCGTTGTCAGTGCCGCGTGCGAGGGTGAAAGCCGAACGGGGAGAGAAGCAGAAGGAGGACCGGGATGAGCTGGCACGGGGAGCCGTTGGTCGGATTCGATCTGGAGACGACGGGCACGGAGCCGCTGGAGGCGCGCATCGTGACCGCCGCGGTGATCGCGGTGCGGGGCGGTGCGGTGGAGGAACGGCGGGACTGGCTGGCGGACCCGGGCATCCGGATCCCCGAGCAGGCGTCCGCGATCCACGGCGTCACCAGCGAGCGCGCGTCGGCGGAGGGCCGGCCCGCGCGTGAGGTGGCCGACGAGATCGCGTCGGCGCTGGCCGCGTACTGGACACGGGGCGTGCCGGTCGTGGCGTACAACGCGTCGTTCGACCTGACGCTGCTCGCGGCGGAGTTGGCGCGGCACGGGCTGCCGTCGCTGAACGACCGGATGGACGGCGGGCAGATCGGCCCGGTGATCGATCCGTACACGATCGACCGCGCCGTCGACAAGTACCGGCGTGGCAAGCGGAATCTGGAGGCGGTCTGCGTCGAGTACGGGGTGGTGCTGGACACGGCCCACGACGCGGGCGCGGACGCGCTGGCGGCCGTACGGGTGGCGACGGCGATAGCGGGCCGCCACCGCCAGGTCGCGTCCCTGACGGCGGCGGCGCTGCACGAGCGGCAGATCGCCTGGTACGCGGAGTGGGCGGCGGACTTCCAGAGCTTCCTGCGCCGCAAGGGCAACACGGCTGCGGTGGTGAACGCCACCTGGCCCCTGCGCGAACTGGTCCCCGCGACCCCCTGAGCGGGGCGGGGCCCCGAAACCCAGCCCGCCCGGCGTTTGA
>NZ_MDCR01000240.1 GCF_001723055.1 Streptomyces niveus | reverse complement strand
GACATCGAGTCGGTGCGGGCCCGCTGCGCCCGCGACATCGACGGAGCCGCCTTCTACCGAGGCGCGGCCGCGCGCGGGCTCGTCTACGGACCGTCGTACCGCCGGGTGGCACGCCTGTGGTGCGGCGACGGAGTGTCGCTGGCCGAACTGTCCTCCTGCGGACCGGAGGAGGAACGGGGCGGCACCACCGACCCGGGACTCACCGACGCCGCGCTGCACGCCGTCCACGGCGCCGTGCCCGACTGGGACGAGCCGGCCACCCGGCCCGCCGCCGCCGAACTGGTCCGTATCCACGACGGCCGGACCGCTCCCCACTACGCGGTCGCGGAGCTGGTGACCGCCGATCCCGCGAGCGGCAGCGTCGTCTGCGACGTCCGGACGACGGACGCCGACGGCCGCGTCCTCGTCGAGATCACCGGCCTGACCGTGCTGCGGCCGAGCGCGACCGATGTGCCGTACCTGGTGCCCGTGTGGCGGGTCGAGCCACGGTCCGACGTGGACACCGTGCCGGCCGCCACCGGGCCCGCGCTGATCCTGACCGGGGGACACGACGCCGGTGTGGGCGCGGCGCTGGCGCGCCGTCATGGCGCCGACGGGACGGTCGACACCATCTCCCTCACCACCGCCGATGCGTACCGGACCCTCCTGGAGGGATGTTCCCCGGGAACGACCGTCTACTTCACCGGCGGCGTCGACACCCGGCGCCACTCCGCCACCGACCTCGACCACCTTCAGGACACCCAGCGCCGGGGCTGCCTGTCACTGTTCCACCTGGCCAGGTCGCTGACCGACCTGCGGCCGGTCGGTATCCGCCTCGTGGTGCTCACCAGCGACAGCCACCCGCTGCCCGGTCACCCCGTGGAGAACCCCTTCGCCGGATCACTCCACGGCATGGCCCGGACCCTCTCCCGCGAACTGCCGTCCCTCGACGTCGTCTGCGTGGACCTCGGCCGCGCCGACCTGGAACGGTGCGCCGAACAGGGTGACTTCTCCGCCCTCGTGGCGGCCGTCGCCGCCGAGCGGAAGACCGTACCCCTTGCGGAGGTGGCCCTGCGCCAGGGCACCCGGCTGGTCAAACGACACACCACGGCCCGTCTTCCCGCCCGTACCGGGAGTCTGCCGCTGCGCCCCGGCGGTCGCTATCTCATCGTCGGTGGCGCCGGCGGTCTCGGACGGGTCGTCGCCGAACATCTGCTGCGCGCGTACGACGCCCGGGTGCTGCTGACCGGACGCAGGGACGAGGAGCGACTGCCCGCGGGGATTCTGGACCGGCTGCGCGACGCGGGCGGCCGGCTCGCCTATCTGTCCGCAGACGTGACCGATCCGGCCGACGCCCACGCCGCCGTGCGGCGGATGCACGAGGAGTACGGCGGCGTCGACGGCGTCCTGCACACGGCGTTCGTGCTGGCAGACCGGACCATCGCGCAGTCGGACGACGAGACGTTCGACGCGGCCTTCGCGCCGAGGACGCGGGGAACGGTCGCGCTCGCCGACGCGCTGACCGCCGAAGACCTCGACTTCTTCGCCCTGTTCTCCTCGGCCGTCGCCCACACCGGCAACCCGGGGCAGTCCAACTACACCGCCGGATCGACCTTCCTCAGCGCCTACGGCGCGTATCTGGCCGACCGGCTCCACTGGCCCGTCACCGTCTTCGACTGGGGCTACTGGGGGGACGAGGGCGCCGTCGCCACCCCCGAGCACCGCGCGCGGCTCGCCCGTTGGGGAGTACGACCACTGTCCGCCGCCGAAGGACTGCGGGCCTTCCGGCAGGTACTCGGCAGCGGGCTCACCCAAGTCGCCCCGCTGCGCGCCGACACAACGGAACTCGCGCGTGTGACGCCACTGCATCCCGGCGACCGGCTGCGCCGGACCGACGACGGGGTGAACACCCTCCGAGCCCCGGTGGCGGCGCTCGACTCCGCCCTGCGGGCCGCCGGTGAACCGTACGCGCCCGACTACCTCGACGCGGTGGACGGCTACGCCCGGCTCGCCGTGCTCGACGCGCTGCGCGGCGCGGTTCCCGCGCTCACCGCGGGCGAAGGGCGCGGCGAGCGCGAACTGGCCGCCGATCTCGCGCTCCGCGACGACCGGCGGCAACTGTTCGACGCCCTGCTGGCCGCGCTCACCGCGGGTGGGCTGGTCACCGCGGACGACGGTCGGTACCGCGTCACCACCGACCGCGCCGAGCCCGGCCGCAGGAGCACGGCACGTGGTCGCCTGACCGACCGCTTCGTCCGCCTCGGACCCACCCTGGATCTCGTGGACGAGTGCGCCGCCGCTCTGCCGGACGTGCTGGCCGGGCGGCGCAGCGGGCTGGAGGTCCTGTTCCCCGGTGGCTCCGACCACCGGATGGCGGCCCTGTACGCCGATGATCCGCGTACCCGGCACTTCAACGACCTGACCGCCACCGCGGTGCGCGCGGCGGTGGCCGACCGGGTGGCCACCGAACCCGGCCGCCGTGTGCGGATCCTGGAGATCGGTGCCGGAACGGGCGCCACGACACGCGCCGTTCTCGACGCCATGGACACCCTCGGCATACAGCGCGGCCTGGTCTCCTACGACGTGACCGACATCTCCCCGTCCCTGGTGGCCGCGGCACGCGGACGGCTGGCCGACGGGCGGCCCGACATGGTGTTCCGAACCCTGGACATCTGCGGCGACCTGTCCGGCCAGGGCTTCGACGAGGACCGCTACGACATCGTCGTCGCCACCAACGTCCTCCACGCCACCGGCGACATCCGGCGCACCCTTGCCCATACGGCGCGACTGACCGCCGTCGGAGGGATGCTCGCGGTCAACGAGGCGACCCGCGTACTGGACGCGGTCACCCCGGTCTTCGGCCTCACCGACGGCTGGTGGTCGGCCCGCGACCCCGAACTGAGGCTGCCGCACGGGCCCCTGCTCGCTTCCGGAACCTGGCAGGCGCTTCTGGCGGAGGCCGGGTTCGAGCAGAGCCGAGCCTTCGGCGTACAAGGCTGGAGCGACGAACAGGCCGGCCAGTGCCTGTTCGTAGCGCGGCGCGGCGCGTGGTCCATCTCCGCCGAGCCCACCGTGGAGCACCCGCGCGCCCGGTCCGCGCGGCCGCCCGGCCGGCCGGTGCCCGCCCCGGAATCAGCCGGCCCGGCGGACGATCTCGTCGCGCGCACCACGTCCCACCTGCGTGACCTCTTCGCCGACCTGCTCGGGATGCCGCCCGGCGAACTGGACGTGTCAGCTCCTCTCGTCTCCTTCGGCACCGACTCACTGACCGTCATGGAAGCGGTGGGACGACTGGAACAGGAGATCGGCACGGTGCCGCGGGAACTGCTGGCGACAGGCGAGTCGGTGGCCACCGTGGCTCGTACCCTCACCCAGGCGAGAGCGCCGGAACTCGCCGCGGCGCTGCCCGCGCCGCCCGGAACCCCCGGCTCCACCGGGCACATACAGCCGTCGGCGCCCCGTCCCGTACCCGAAGCGGTGCCGGCCGGCCCCGTGCCCGCGCCCACCGCCCCACTCGGGGACGGCGAACCCATCGCCGTCGTGGGGATCGCCGGCCGCTATCCGGGGTCCGGGGATCTCGACACCCTCTGGGGTCATCTCGTCGCCGGACGGCGCCTGATCACCCGTGAACCACCCGGCCGCCGGCAGCAGGCCGGCCCGGTCCTGTCGGCCGGGGAACAGGGCTGGGGCGGTTTCCTCGACGACGTGGACCGCTTCGACCCGTTGCTGTTCCGGATCGCCCCGCGAGAGGCGGAGCGTATGGATCCGGCCGAACGTCTCTTCCTGGAGACGGCGTGGGAAGCGCTGGAGGACGCGGCGCTGCCGCCCGCGCGGCTGCGTGAACGGAGCGCCGACAGGGGAGAGGCGACCGGCGTCTTCGTCGGTCTGATGCATCACCAGTACGCCCTCCTCGGCGCCGACGAGAGAGCGCGGGGCAACGACGTCCGGGCGCTGTCGGCCGGTTGGTCCGTCGCCAACCGCGTCTCCCACACCTTCGGTCTGACCGGGCCCAGCATGGCCGTCGACACGGCCTGTTCGTCCGCCCTCACCGCGCTCCATCTCGCCGTACAGAGCCTGCGCGCCGGGGAGTGCGGCACGGCTCTCGTCGGCGGTGTGAATCTGATACTCCACCCCAGCCACCACGCCGACCTGGCAGCGGCACGGATGCTGTCGCCCGGCGGTGCCCCGCGCGTCTTCGACACCGCCGCGGACGGAATCGTCACCGGGGAGGGCGTCGGCGCCCTGGTAGTCAAACGCCTCTCCGACGCCGTCCGGGACGGCGACCGGGTGCACGCCCGCATACTCGGCTCCGCGGTGAACGCCGACGGACCGACCGACGCGTACGCGGTACCCCGCGTCGAGGCCCAGGTCGAGCTGATCGCGCGGGCGCTGCGTGCGGCGGGCGTGGACGCCCGCAGTGTGCAGTACGTGGAGGCCCAGGCGACGGGCTCGCCCGTGGGCGACCCGGTCGAACTCGCCGCGCTGCGCCGGGCCTACGGTGTCCGGGCAGGCGGGCACCATCTGCGCCTGGGGTCGGTGAAGCCCAACACCGGGCATCTGGAGGCCGCGTCCGGGATGGTGCAGCTGGCCAAGGTCGTACTCCAGCTGAGGCACCGCACCCTGGCTCCGACCGAGGGGATCGACGGTTCGCCGACGGCGGACGGATTCGAGGTGCCGCGCGAGCCGGTCCCCTGGCCCGAGCAGGCGTCCGGGGAGCCCCGCCGGGCTGCCGTCAGTTCCTTCGGGGCCGGCGGCGCCAACGCCCATGTGATCGTCGAGGAGGAGCCGGCGGCCACCGCGCCGCCCGGTGACGGCACGAGTCCGCCACGGGCGCTGCTGCTCTCCGCCCGGCGCCCCGAGATCCTCCGTGCCCACGCGGGCCGCATCGCCGCCTTCCTCCGGGGCTCCGGCGCCTCGTTGGACCCTCGCGACGTGACCCACACGCTGCGGGTCGGCCGAGAGCCGCTGCCCGCCAGGTTCGGTGCTGTCGTGCGTTCCCTCGACGACATCGTCTCCGTGCTCGACGCCTGTGCCGCCGCCGGACCTCACCCACTGCTGGTCGAGTCCGGTACGGGTGGCGACCGGGACGAGGACGGTGACCACCCGGCCGCCGTGGTGCGGCGCTGGGTCGACGGCTCGGACACACAGGCTGATCGCGCGCCCGAGCCGGGCGCCCGTGTCGTTTCGCTGCCCCACTACCCGTTCGCTGCGGGCCGCTACTGGCTCCGCACATCAGGCACGTCGACCGACGACGGGCCGGTGCCGCCCGTCCGCCGGGCCGGCCCTTCGACGCCGCCCGCATCGTCCGTATCGTCCGTGCCGGAGCCAGCAGCCACCGGCGTCCGCCCGTCCGAGGAGCTCTCCGTGCCCCGTACGCACCCCGTCCCAGGCGACGACAATCGCCCGCCCGCCGTGGTGACGATGCAGCGCACCGTCACCGAGGCCATCTGTGACCTGCTGGGTGTGGCGCCGTCGGACATCGATCCCGGCGACCACCTCAGCGACTTCGGGCTCGACTCGGTGACGATGGTGCAACTCGCCGACCGGCTCGCCACCGTCACCGGAACCGATCTGACGCCGCCCGTCCTCTACGGCTGCCGGGACATGGCAGCCCTGGTGGACCACCTCGTCGCCGCCACTGACGGACTGGCGACCGTCGGCCCGGCGGGCGACAACTCGCCGTCCTCTGCCGCCCCGGCACCGGCCGCCGGTCCCGCACCGTCGCAGGCGGCCTCCCGCCCCGAACCCGCGACGGAGCCTGTGACGGAGGCCGTGACGGAGGCCGAACCCGCCCTCGTTCCAACGGCGTTCGGCGCTCTCGACGAGCCGGTGGCCGTGGTCGGGATGGCCGGGGCCTTTCCCGGGTCACCGGATCTCGACACCTTCTGGGACAACCTGGTCCAGGGGCGCGATCTCATCTCCGAGGCACCCGCGGACCGGTTCGGCGCCGACGCGCGCGCCTTCCGGGGCGGGTTCCTGGACGGCGTGGACCGCTTCGACGCCGACTTCTTCCAGATCTCCCCGCGCGAGGCCCGAGTGATGGACCCGCAGCACCGGTTGTTCCTCCAGACGGTCTGGTCGGCCGTCGAGGACTCGGGCCACGATCCGCTGGACCTCGCCGGGACCGCCTGCGGAGTGTTCGTCGGTGTCGCCTCCTCCGAGTACGGCGAACTCGCCCAGGAGCGCGGAGCCGACCTCGACGGACAGCTCATGACCGGCAACGACCACAGTGTGCTGGCGAACCGGGTTTCCTTCCTGCTCGATCTGCGTGGCCCCAGCGAACCGGTCGACACCGCCTGCTCCAGCTCTCTGGTCGCCGTCCACCGAGCCGTCCGGGCGCTCCAGACCGGCGAGTGCGCATCGGCGATCGCCGGCGGCGTCAATGTCATCGTCGCGCCGACCGGCTTCGAGGCGTTCGGCCGCTCAGGCATGCTGGCCCCGGACGGCCGGTGCAAGTCCTTCGACCACCGGGCCGACGGCTATGTGCGCGGTGAGGGCGTGGGCGCCGTGCTGCTGAAGCCGCTGAGCCGGGCTCTCGCGGACCGCGACCACATCCACGGAGTCATCGCCGGCTCGGCGACCAACCACGGCGGGCGTGCCGCCTCGCTCACCGCACCGAACCCCGCCGCCCAGGCGGAGGTGATCTCCCGTGCCCAGCGACGCGCCGGGGCCCGGCCCGAGACGATCGGTTACGTCGAGGCGCACGGCACCGGCACCGCGCTCGGCGACCCCATCGAGGTCACCGGTCTGCGTACCGCGTTCGAACCGCCCGCGGGGAGCCCGACCGACGGCACTTCCCGTCAGTACTGCGGCCTCGGCAGTGTGAAGACCAACGTCGGGCATCTGGAGACGGCCGCCGGAATGGCGGGCCTGTTCAAGGTGCTGCTCGCCCTGCGCCACGAGATGCTGCCCCCCACCCTCCACGTGGAGCGGGTCAACCCGCTGATCAAGCTGGCCGATTCGCCCTTCCACCTGGTGACCTCGGCCCGCCCGTGGTTCCCGGTCGTGGACGGTGCCACCGGCACACCGCTGCCCCGCCGCGCCGGTGTCAGCTCCTTCGGCTTCGGCGGGACGAACGCCCACCTGGTGGTGGAGGAGGCGCCCCGCCCCGTACGTGCCGTGCCCCGTCAGGCGGAGGGCGGTGACCACCTCTTCGTACTGAGCGCGCGCGACGAGGACCGGCTCGACGCCGTCGCCCGCAGGCTGCTCGACCGCATCGAACGCTGGGAACGGGACGGCAGGCTGCACACCGTCGCCCCGTCCGACGTCGCCCGTACGCTCCAGACCGGGCGTCGCCACTTCGCCGCCCGGCTGGCGGTCGTGGCACCCTCGCTCGTCCGGGTCGCCGAGGCGTTGCGCGCCCGCGTGGAGGACGACGGCCCGCGTCCGGCACCTGGCGGGCGGGACGGCGGTCGAAGCCGGTACGACGACGGCGACGTGCGGGAGGCGCTGCGCCGGGCGGCCGAGGGTGACCTCGCACGGCTCGCGGCGCTCTGGGAGGCGGGTACGGACGTTGACTTCGCGATCCTGCGGCCAGGCACCGCCGGGAGCAGGGTTCCGTTGCCCACGTACCCTTTCGCCCCCGACCGGTACTGGCTCCCCGACGCCCCGGTACCTGTCAGCGAGGCCCCTGCCGCACCGATCGCATCCGCCGTCGCGCGACCTCCGCACGACCCGCCTCCGCCGCCGGCTCCGTCCGCTCCCGCTCCGCTCGCGGCGCGGACCCCGGACGCGGACTCCGCGCTGCGCGGTCATGTGCGCGCCGCGGTCGCCGACGGCATCGGTATCCCGGCGGGCAGCGTCGATCCGACGCGGGACTTCGCCAGCTACGGCGTCGACTCCATCGGTGCGATGCGGATCATGCAGACCGTCCAGAACCGCTACGGGGACCACATCCCGATGGCCGCGATTCTCGAACACCCCAGTGTCGACAGGTTGGTCACCCATCTGGAGCGGCACTTCGTC
>NZ_MDCR01000024.1 GCF_001723055.1 Streptomyces niveus | reverse complement strand
GACCAGCAGCCGGCCGCCGGGCGGGCGGGTCACTTCTTCACACCGCGGACGATCAGCCGTCGCGAACTCTGGTCGTAGGGCCCGCCGTCGAAGTCCCCGAAGCACTCGACGTCCACGAACCCTGCCGCCACGAACAGGCCGTGCAGTTCGGCCGCACTGTAGAGGAACGACCTGATGGACGCGGTGCGGGCGCTCTCGCCGCGTACGAGCGTCCAGTCCGTACGGAGCCTGCGCCAGCTGTCCAGGACGGTGTCGCGCTGGACGACGTACGAACCGTCCGGCAGATCCACAGCCTGTGGACGGCCGATCCAGCCCGCGAGCACCTCCTTGCCCATGACGTCGACCAGCAGCCGGCCGCCGGGGGCGAGGCTCTGCCACGCGTTGCGCAGCACCTGGAAGTTGTCGTCGGCGTCCTCGAAGTAGCCGAAGGAGGTGAAGACGTTGAGGATCACGTCGTAGGCGTCGGGGGCGGTGTACGTGAGCATGTCCTCGCGTACGAGCGTGACGTCCGCCGGTCCCGCGTCCGCCGCGCGGCAGACGGCCTCGGCGCGCTCCAGCATGGCCGGGCTCAGGTCGACGCCGGTCACGCGGTAGCCGCGGGCGGCCAGGGGGACGAGGAAGAGGCCGGGGCCGCAGCAGAGGTCGAGGACGCGTGAGCCGGGCGGGAAGTCGAGGAGCGGGGCGGTCCTGACCAGTTCGGCGACGGTCTCGGCGCGCGTGCCGGAGAACATGGCGGGCGCGAAGTCGACCCACAGGCTGTCGTCGTCGTACCAGTCGTCGCGTGTCGCGTCGCTCGTCTCGTCGCTCGACTCATCGCTCGCCACTTCGGCCTCCAGGTCCGGCGGTTGGTGCGCGTCCTCCTGAGTTGTCGCGGCGTGGCGGGCGCGAGTTCCCGGCGGATGCGAAATCGCGGAAGGTGGCGAGAGATCGCCACGACGGGCGGGCCGGGAACCCAGCCGCTCACGCCCGCCGTTCTCACTTCGACGAACGAACGCTCCACAACGGAGAGAGGGCCCGCGCATGCTCGACCTGATCTCGGGCGGGAACGTGTCGCTGCCCCGCGGCACACTCGCGATCCGGGTGCCGGGGCCCTTCGACCTGTCCGTGCTGATCACCGGCGAGGACGGAAAGGTCTCGGGCGACGGCGACTTCGTCTTCTACAACCAGCCGTCGGCGCCCGGCGCCGGCCTGCGCGCCGACACGGTCACGGTCGACGTGGGGCGGCTGCGGGCGGGGGCGAGCCGGGTCACGGTGGTGGTGAGCGCCGCCGACCCGGCGGTGCCGCTGGGGCGGCTGCCCGCGCCCACGCTGTCGGTGACGGGAAGCGGTGGCCGGGGCCTCGCCCGGTTCACGCCACCGCGCCCGACGCACGAGAGCGTGCTGCTCCTCGCGGAGATCTACCGCAGGGGCGGCGGCTGGAAGCTGCGGGCCCTGGGCCAGGGTTACGCGGACGGGCTGGCCGGGGTCGCGCGGGACTTCGGCATCGAGGTGCTGGAGGACAGCCCGACCCCCCAGATCCCCGACAGCGGTAACGGCGGCGGTTTCACGGCCCTCGTCAACGCCGAGCGCTCCCGCTCCGGAGCACCTCCCGTCACGGCCGACGCCCGTCTGACGTCCGCAGCGCGGGCGCACTGCGCAGCCATGGCCGCCGCCGGCCGGCTCGACGGCGCCCTCGGCCCGGGCCTCTACCAGCGGATAACGGAGCAGGGGTACAGCTATCTGACCGTCGCCGAACAGCTGGTGTCCGGCCCTCGTTCGGAGGCGGACTTCCTGGCGTACTGCCTCACCGACACCCGCATGGGCCGTACGGTGCGCGACCCCGATCTCGCGCAGGTGGGTGTCGCCCACGCCCCGGCCGCCGACGGCGACCTCTTCTGGACGGCGGTGTGGGCCCGCCCGCTGACCCCGCACGGCCTGGCGGCCGTCGCGTCCGACGTCGTCGCCCTCACGAACGCGGAGCGTACGGCCGCAGGTCTGCGCCCCCTGGCCGGCGACCCCGGGCTGACGGTGGCGGCGCAGGCGCACAGCGACGACATGGTGGCGCTGGGCTTCTACTCCCACACGAGCCCCGACGGCCGGCAGCCGTGGGACCGGGCCGCCGCCGCGGGCTGCGCGCACCGGGGTATCGGCGAGAACATCGCGTGCGGTCAGCGGTCGGCCGCCGAGGTGGTCCGGGGCTGGATGAACAGCCCCGGACACCGTGCCAACATCCTCAAGCCGGATTTCACCCACATAGGCATCGGCTTGCGCGGCGGCGGCGAGATGGCCACGTACTGGACCCAGCTCTTCGGCGCGTCGGGGTAGGGCCGGGCTCAACTCGCGCAGTACACGTCCCGCTCGGGCCGCTCGCCGGTCTTCAGGAAGGTGGTGACCTTGCTGTTGCCGCAGGCGTTGCCGTTGCCCAGATACATGCCGTGCCCGCCCTGGTCGACGCTGACGAGCCTGGCCCGGTCGCCCAGGGCCTCGCGCATCTTCAGAGCGCCGAAGTACGGAGTGGACGGGTCCCGCAGGCTCTGGATCATCAGCACGTTGGACGGCCCGTCGTCCGTGATGCGGGTCGGCTTCTCCACCGGGCCGCTCTTCCAGAAGGCGCACGGCAGGACGTTCTGCGGCATGCCCGCGGTGAGCGGATAGCGGGCACGGTCCGCCTTCGTGGCCCGCGCGTATCCGGAGAGGGAGGTGGACCAGCGGACGTCGTTGCAGATGACCCCCACCATGACCGTCACGTCCTCGTCACGCAGCGGCTGGGCGAGATCCGGGCTCAGGACGGGCGTGGCGTCCGGGTCCTGGGCGGCCCGGACGAGGCGTGCGAGCTGGGGGAAGGAGGCATCGCTGTAGAGACCGTTGAGGAAGGCCTGCCGCAGCATGCCGCCGGTCAGCGGGTTGCCCTCGGTGGTCGACTCCTTCGGCTCGCGGTCCAGCCGGGCCGCGAGTTCCAGAAACAACTCCCGTACGTCATGGGCATGTTCACCCAGCCGCAGTCCGTCCCCCTCGGCGTCACGCGCGGGGTCGGCGGCCCAGGCCGCGAAGTCGGGGAAGCGGTCCTCCATGGCTCTCGACGTGTTCGCCATCCAGCCCTGCTCGACCCGCGTGGGGTCGGGATCGCCGCTGCTGTCGAGCACCCAGCGGTCGGTGCGGTTCGGGTACTTCTGCGCGTACACGGCCCCGATGTACGTCCCGTACGAGCTGCCCCACGCCGACAGCTTCTCCTCCCCGAGCGCCTGCCGGAACCGCTCGATGTCCCGCACCTCGTTGGCGGAGGTGAAACTCCGCAGGACCGCGCCCCCGTTCTCCTCGCACGCCTCGGCCATACGGCGCGAACGGTCCACGTTCTCACCGATCCCCCCGTCGGCGCCGGGCCAGGACCGCAGGCTCGCCAGATACCGGTCGCCCGCGTCGAACCCACAGCTCGCGGTCGTACTGCCGCCGACCCCACGCGGGTCGAAACTCACGATGTCGTACGCCCCGTCCATCTCCCCCTGAAGCGCCTTCCCCTTGCGCGCCAGCGCCTGCACCCCGGACCCGCCGGGCCCTCCGGGAATCATCAACAGCACCCCACGCCGCGCCTCTGGCCGCTCACTGCGCACCCGGCTCACGGCGAGCGTCACCTGCTTCCCCCCGGGCTTCCGATAGTCCAGCGGCACCTCCAGCTCCCCACACTCCTGCCCCTCGGGCCCCCCGGCCTGCACACACGGCTTCCACACCACCCCACCCCCCTCTTCGGCCCGCGCGACCCCGGTCCCCCCGACGGTCAACGAGCCGGCGACGGCGGCGGCGGAGAGGGCGAGGAGGAGACTTGTCTGGCTGAATTTCCGGTAAGTCGTCATGCCACAAGGGTTGTTGACGGGGCTGCGGTTTCCCATGCGGCAGGCAGGCATCCATGAGGTGGGGGTATCCCCCGATGCCACGGCCACGGAGTCAGGCCGGAAGATCCGCGGCCTTCAGGCGTAGCCGATTCGGAAGGCGGGGCGCCGCGCCGTCACCAGTCGCGCTCGGCCACCAACTCCTCCAGATCCGCGTCCTGGAACCCGTAGGCCGACGCCACGAAGCCGAAGTCCACGGCTATCTCGTCGCGCGCCATGGTCTCGATCTCGCTGCCCGCCGCCCAGAACTCCTCCTGGAGCCGGTTGAACTCCTCCGTCGCGACCGCGGTCAGCGCGTACAACGCCGCCAGATCGGCCGGCCGCTCCGCCTCGATGCGCTCACAGAGGCGCAGCAGGATGCCCCGCCCCTTGTCGAGGAGCCGGTCCGGGAAGTACTCGTCCGGATACAAGCCCCGCAGGAACTCCCGCCCGGCGACCTGCTGGTTCGTGACCGACATGGTGATCCCCATCCCCCTTCGAAGAGCCGATGCGCCGATCCTGCACCACTGGTCTGACAACGCCGGGCCGGTCAGGTCGGGCAGCACGCGGTCGACGGGTCCGGGGTGTTCAGGCGGCAGAAGCAGGAGGCGTTGATCGGGACGTCCGCGAGTGCGGTCGCGAGCGTGAGTTGGTGGGAGATGATCCGCGCCTCGCCCGTTCTGCCGAGCCGCACCAGGCATTCGTGGAAGCCGTGCAGCGCCCAGACGTTCCCCGGATGGCGGGAGGGTCTGGGGAGTGTGTCGTCGAGGCCGAGGTCCGCGCGGTAGACCGCTTCGGCCTCCTCGACGCGGCCCTGTTCGAGCAGCAGGGCCCCGTACGCGTGGCGGGTCGGCTGCATCCAGCCCCAGGGCTCGTCGAAGGGGAGGCCGTCGTCAAGGGCGATCGAGCGTTCCAGTGCGGCGAAGGCCAGGTCGTACTCGCCCTCGCGGTAGTGCAGTTCGCCGTCGAGCATCGCCGACGCGACGGCGAGGATGTCCCGGCAGGTGTTGTTGAACAGCGTCCGGCTCTCGGGCACCCGCTCGACGGCCAGGTGGAAGGCCGCGCGCTCGGACCGGGCCTCGGGGAGCCGTCCGGTCGCCGAGTACGCCACTCCACGGGCGTAGCGGATCATCGCGGTGGTGACGCAGTACAGGTCGGAGTCGGCCGGCAGCGGCAGGGCGAGGATGTCGGCCCACCGGCCGAACCGGATGAGCACGTGCACCCGCATGGCCAGGAAGCCTTCGAGCCAGTCCGCCATGGGCGGGCTCTGAACGCGCAGCAGTTCCTCGGGGATGGAGGCTTCGAGCTGGGCGGCGGTCTCCAGGGCGGTCCGGGACTGTCCCAGGAACATCGCGCCGTAGATCTTGAAGTGGTAGTTGTGCGAGCGGTAGAGCGTGTAGAAGTTCATCGCGCCCGCCCGCCGCCGGTACCGCTCGTCGGCCCTGATGGCCTCGCTGTTGGCCGATACGACGCGCCGGTAGTCACCGCACAGCACGTCGAGGTGCGACGGCATGTGGTGCAGGTGTCCCGCGTCGGGCATGGAGCCGCGCAGCCGGTCGGCGACCACCAGCGCGTCCTCCGGTGTCGGGGACATCTCCATCAAATGGATGTACAGGTGCAGGGCGCCGGGGTGGTCGGCCCCCGCCTCGCTCGACAGCGCCCGGTCCAGGACCGCCTTCGCCTCCGTCGTACGGGCGCCTTCGGCGGGCTCGCCCGTACGCAGGTCCCAGAGCCGCCAGGGGGTGAGGTTCATCAGCGCGTCGGCGTAGAGCGTGGCGATGTCGGGGTCGTCGGGCGCGAGTTCGTGGACACCGCGCATGGCCTCGGCGTAGGGCAGGTTCCAGACCGAGCAGTCCGCCGGGACCTCCGCTCGCGGGTAGCGGGCGAGGAGCGCCTCGATGAGGGCGCGCTCGACGGGGGTCGCGCCGGCGGCGCACGCGCGGGCGCGCTCGACGGCGGCATGGGTCCCGCTGACGGTCCGCTCCAGATCGAGCGCGTCGAACGATTCCCAGGGCTTGTTGTAGTTGGGCCCCAGCGCGTACGCGATGCCCCAGTGGGCCATGGCGCAGCCGGGATCGGCGGTCGCCGCCTCCTCGAAGCAGCGGACGGCCTCCTCGTGGTTGAACGCGTACGTCCACGCCAGCCCGCGGTCGAACCAGCGCTGCGCGTCGGCCGAACGCGTCGAGACGGGCCGCGTGAGTGTCCCGAGGTCGAAGTACTCCATGAACATCTCCTTCGAAGGATGGTCCCGCTCGGCCGACGCGCGTCGCGATCTTACGGTCCGGTGACATGCCGTCGCGGGTGCCTGGCGCTGTGTGATCGCGCGCCTAGCGTGGATGTCATGCGTGTACTTGTCACCGGCGGAGCCGGGTTCATCGGGTCGGAGATCGCCGCCGCCCTCGTTTCGCGCGGGCATGACGTGGTCGTGTACGACGCCCTGCTGCCCTCCGCGCACGGCGGGGCCCCGGCCCGGCCGTCGCCCGACGGGGAGCGGCTGGTCGTCGGGGATGTGCGGGACCGGGAGGCGGTGGAGGAGGTGCTCCGCGGGGTGGACGCCGTGTGTCATCAGGCCGCGATGGTCGGGCTCGGGAAGGACTTCGCGGACGCGCCCGCGTACGTGGGGTGCAACGACCTCGGCACCGCCGTGCTGCTCGCCGCCATGGCCGGGGCGGGCGTGCGGTCGCTGGTGCTCGCCGGGTCGATGGTCGTGTACGGGGAGGGGCGTTACGACTGCCCGCGCCACGGTGCCGTCCGGCCGGGGCCGCGTGCCGCCGCCGATCTGGAGGCCGGGCGGTTCGAGCCCAACTGTCCTGAGTGCGGAGCCGAGTTGACACCCGGCCTGGTGGGCGAGGACGCGCCCACCGATCCCCGTAACGTGTACGCCGCGACGAAGCTCACGCAGGAGCACCTGGCCTCGTCGTGGGCGCGCGCGACGGGTGGGCGCGCCGTGTCCCTGCGGTACCACAACGTCTACGGGCCGGGGATGCCCCGCGACACCCCGTACGCGGGTGTCGCCTCCTTCTTCCGGTCCGCGCTGGCGCGCGGCGAGGCGCCCCGGGTGTACGAGGACGGCGGCCAGCGGCGGGACTTCGTGCACGTACGGGACGTGGCCGCCGCCAACGTGGCCGCCCTCGACGCGGTGTGCGCGGCGGGGCCCTCCGGCTTCGCCGCGTACAACACCGGCAGCGGCGAGCCGCATACCATCGGCGAGATGGCCACCGCGCTGGCGGCGGCGCACGGCGGGCCCGCGCCCGTCGTGACCGGTGAGTACCGCCTCGGCGACGTACGCCATGTCACCGCCGACTCGCGGGCGTTGCGCGACGAGCTGGGCTGGAAGCCGGAGGTGGGGTTCGCGCGGGGGATGGCCGAGTTCGCGACGGCGCCGCTACGGGAGCCGGGACGTGTAGTCGACCAGCCGCGCCTGTAGCTCCGGGTACGGCGTCGCCTCGGGGACCGTGCCGTCGCCGCGTACCGCCTGCGCGACCGCGACCGCCGCGTGGAGCGCGGCGCGGTACGGCAGGGAGCCGGTACTCACGCGGCGTACGCCCAACTCACCCAGTTCGGCGGGGGAAAGTGCGGGGATCGCGAGGACGTTGAGGGGTACGGGGATCTCCGCCGCCAGTTCGCGCAGCAGGGCCGGGTCGGCGGCGCCGGGGACGAACACACCGTCCGCGCCCGCCTCTACGTAGCGCGCGGCGCGCTCCAGCGTCGCGGCGAGCGTGGCGTCCTGGCCGAGCCAGTACGTGTCGACGCGCGCGTTGACGAACACCTCCGGGCAACGCCCCTTCACGGCCGCGACCTTGGCGGCGTGCGCGGCAGGGTCGATCAGCGTCTCGGCCGTGCTGTCCTCGATGTTGACGCCCGCGACCGCCACCAGCGCGGAGACGTACGCGGCGACTTCGTCCGGGTCGTCCGAGTAGCCGTCCTCGACGTCCACGCTGACCTGCACCGGCAGCGGTGCCAGCGCGCGGGCCAGGGCGAGATTCGCGTCCCGCGTCGCCCGGCCGCCGTCCGGCCGCCCCAGCCCGGACGCCACCCCGAAGCTGGTCGTGCCGACGGCCTCGAACCCGGCGTCGACGAAGGCGAGCGCCGAGGGGACGTCCCAGGCGTTGGGCAGGACCAGGGGGGTTGGTCGGTGATGCAGCGCGCGGAAGGCGGCGAGCGACGGTGAGCGAGTCATGTACGAACCGTACGGAGCGCTGCCCCTGGTTGACGTCAGTGACTTCTGCGAGCCTGGGACGATGCGGGAATGCTGGTTCTGCGGTGATCCGGTGGACGCCGGTCAGGTCCACCGCGTCGAGCTGGAGGGCGGCCACGGCCCTCGGACGGTGCGGATCCCCGGCTGTGCGGACTGCCTGCGGAGATATCGGGCGCACCAGGACGAGGGAACGACCGTGGCGTCCGTCTGCCTCTTCGTCGCGCTGATCGGCGCCCCGGCGGCGATCGTGGGCGCCATCGGCCTGCGCTCGGTCGTGCTCGGTGCGGTGGGCCTGCTGCTGGCCGGGGTGTTCGTGGCCGCCCTGACGGCCACGATCAGGCACGACCGGAGGAACACCCCCGCGCTGACCCACAGGCAGGGGGGATGGGCGAACCGGATCCACGGGCACGCGGAGATCGCCCCGCTGCTCCAGCAGGGGTGGTGGGTGAAGGGGTACCGGCCGCGCCACGGCGGTGGGTCGGGCGGTCCCTGACGGCCGCGGACGACGGCCGCGCACGAGGCCGTCAGGCCGTCGGCACCGGCAGCGTCACCTCGAAGCAGCAGCCGCCCGTGACGTTACGGACCGCCGCCCGGCCCTCGTGGGCCTCCACGATGCCTCGTACGATCGCGAGCCCGAGACCCGCCCCGGCCGGGGGCGTACGGGCGTCGCTGCCGCGCCAGCCCGTGTCGAACACCCGCGGCAGATCCTCCTCCGGGATGCCGCCGCAGCCGTCCGTCACGGACAGCACGACCCCGTCCTCCGCGCTCCGCGCGGCGACGGCGACCGTGCCGTCGGCCGGTGTCCGGCGGATGGCGTTCACGAGGAGATTGCCGAGGACCCGGCTCATCTCCTTGCTGTCGACCTCCACCGGTACGGCGTCGATACGGTCCCCCACGAGCCGTACGCCCAGCTCACGCGCGAGTGGGTCGGCGCCGGCCAGCGCGTCGCCGACCAGGTCGTACACGGAGACGCGGGCGGGGGTCAGGGTGAGTGATCCGGCGTGGATCCGGGAGAGTTCGAAGAGGTCGCCGACCATGCCGTTCATGCGCTCGACCTCGGTACGTATCTGGCGCAGGTAGCGGGGCGAGTCGACGGCCATGCCGTCCTCCAGCGCCTCCGACATGGCCCGGAGCCCGGCGAGGGGTGTCCGCAGGTCGTGCGAGATCCACGCGACGAGTTCGCGCCGTGAGGTCTCCAGCGCGCGCTCACGCTCACGCGAACTGTCCAGCTTGGCGCTGGTGGCCGCCAACTCGCGGGTCAGCGCGGCCAGTTCGGCGGTGGCGGGCTCGACGGGCGCGGCGAAGACACCGCCGTCGCCGAACGACCTGGCGGCCAGGGTCAGATCCCGGCTGCGGGCGACCATCCACCGGCCGAGGAGGACGGCGGTGAGGAGGGAGACGACGGCGGCCATCGCGACGACGGTCGTGACGACGCTCAGGTCGTGCGGCGACAGGAACATCGCCCAGGCGACGGCGAGCGTCCCGGCGAGCATGGCGGTCACGGCGACGGCGGCGACGACGGTCACGGACACGACGAACGACCGGTGCCGGATGAGCCGCAGGGCGAACGCCCCGAGCAGCCCGGCGACGGCGGCCCCCAGGAACGCGATGAGAGCGATGAGCAACATGTCGGTCATGGGCGGCCGGGTCCTTCGGGGAGGCTGTCGGTGGGGGGTGTTGCGCCGACGGGGGGTTCGGGGGTCTCCCCCGCCAGCCGGTACCCCACCCCCCACACCGTCTGGATCAACGTCGGCCGGGCCGGATCGTGTTCGATCTTGGCGCGCAGGCGGCGGACATGGACCGTGACCGTCGACAGGTCGCCGAAGTCCCAGCCCCAGACCTCGCTCATCAGCTCCTCGCGCGTGAACGCCCGCCCGGGGTGGCGCAGGAAGAACGCCAGCAGGTCGAACTCGCGCAGCGTGAGCGCCAGTTCGGCGCCCTCGCGCGTCGCGCGGCGCGCCGTCGGGTCCAGGGAGAGCGCGGCCGTGCGCAGCACGCTCGCCGCCGGTGACGAACCGGGCGGCGGCACTGCCGGCAGCCGCGCCCGGCGCAGGACCGACTCCACCCGCAGTACCAACTCCCGCGGGCTGAACGGTTTGGTGACGTAGTCGTCCGCGCCCGTCTCCAGCCCGAGCACGCGGTCCTCCTCGTCCCCCCGCGCCGTCAGCATGATCACCGGTACCGGGCCGCCCTGTTCACGCATCCGGCGGCAGATCTCGAAGCCGTCCATGCCGGGCAGCATCAGGTCCAGCACCACCAAGTCCGGGCGCCGGCGCGCGAAGTGCGCCAGCGCGGACGGGCCGTCGGCCGCGCGTACGACGTCGTGGCCGGCCCGGTCGAGGTAGCCGGCGACGACCTCGGCCACGGTCGGGTCGTCGTCCACGACCAACACATGGGCGGCGGTGGCAGGTGGATTGTTCTGCATACGTCCACCTTCGCACTCGGCCGCCCGCGACGGTCCCGGCGGGCGCCCGCGACGGCCGGACGTCCGTGTTTCGTAAGGTCCAGAAGTCCGGTATGCGGCTTTATGGTCCGTAGGGTGAACGCCGTGACCCACATCGCTGAACCCATCGCCGACGTCGTCCTGCCCTGCCTCGACGAGGCAGGGCAGGACGACGT
>NZ_MDCR01000239.1 GCF_001723055.1 Streptomyces niveus | reverse complement strand
GCCGTACGGGTTCCCGCCCTGCCCGCCGTACGGGTTCCCGCCCTGCGCGCTCGCCTGCCCCTGGTGCGCGCAGGAGGACGTCCCGAAGGCGCGGTCGACGGAGGTGCGCAGCTCGTGCGCGAGCAGCACGTGCGCCAGCTTGTCGTCGGTGAACTCCGCGTCGCGCAGCGCCAGCCGGATGCCGTGCAGCGCGTCGTCCGCGAGCCGGCGCGCCTCGGCGCGCGAGGTGCCGGTCGCCGTGAGCGGGTTCCAGGCACCCGACGCGGCGTCAGCTCCCTGGTCCTCCACGGCGTCCAGCAGATGCGCGAGGCGCCCGAAGAGCCGGCCCGCCTCGGCGAGCGGCGCCATGTTGCCCGGCCGGCCCGCGAGTACGGCGGTGTGCGCGAAGGCGGCGGCCGTGGCCGTCTCGGTCGGCTCGGTGACGGTGAGCAGCGAGGTGCCCGGCCCGGCGAGTGCCTCGATGCCGGTCTGCCGGTCCACCGCGTCGACGAGCACCGCCGTGTCGAACCCCAGCTCCGCGCCGGTACGCGCCCCCGCGCGGTCCCAGCCGCCGGCGATCCGGCGCGCGGCGAGCGCCACCGGCCGCCGCCTCAACACCCCGTCCCCGTCGGCGACGTGGTCCCGTACCTTCGCCGAGGCGAGCACCAGTGACACGGCCGCGGCCAGGCGTGCTCCCTCGCCTTTCGCGACCGGAGCGGTTCGCATTCCGCGAAGTGGGCAAGGGCCAGCTGTACGGCGCCGTCCGGTGCCGCGCTCGGCCTGAGCCTCCGTCAGAACGGAGACGATCAGGCCGTCATAGTTGGTGACGATGCGGGAGAACTGTCCGTGGTCCGAGCGAAGTGCCAGGCACAGCCCGCACAGATGAGCCATCCACTCTGTCTTGAGTCCTTCCGTGAGCCGATGGCTGCAGGGCCTCACAATTCCGAACACGACGATCCCCCAGGTGTCGTTCGACGATGCGCCGGGCATCGTACAGAGCCGCCCGGTTCACCCGTACGTCCCCACCGTCACCCGTCTGGCTGGACTTTCATATTTTCATTACGTCAGGGCCTGTACGCAGGAGGAAACCTGACGAAACGCCATATCTTCTG
The DNA here is from genome assembly GCF_001723055.1 of Streptomyces niveus. Classification (GTDB taxonomy): domain Bacteria; phylum Actinomycetota; class Actinomycetes; order Streptomycetales; family Streptomycetaceae; genus Streptomyces; species Streptomyces niveus. The sequence goes on along the minus strand of NZ_MDCR01000239.1, from coordinate 6,225 downwards.
CACCAGTACCGTCACGAACCCCCTGCGCGGCGACAATCCACTTGGCGCGCAATCCGCATCATGGACAACCATAGGGATGCGGAACCACAAGCGACCGCGGTGAAAGGAGGCGTCCATGGGATCGGTGCGCAAGGCGAGTGCCTGGCTGGGCCTCGTTGAGGACAACGACGAGCGTTACTACGACGACGAGTACTCCGAGGGTGCCGAGAGCAACGAGGCCTGGAAGACCGATCCGCGGGTGCGGATCGCCGCCGAGGCCGCTCCCGAGCAGGAGCGCAGGATCGCCACCGTCTCGCCGGAGAGCTTCCGGGACGCGCGTGGCATCGGCGAGCTGTTCCGGGACGGTGTCCCCGTCATCCTGAATCTCACCGCCATGGAGCCCGCCGACGCCAAGCGCGTGGTCGACTTCGCCGCCGGACTGATCTTCGGTCTCCGCGGCTCGATCGACCGGGTCGCCACCCGGGTGTTCCTGCTGACCCCCGCCGACACCGAGATCGTCAGCGGGGAGTCGAAGGTCCACGGGCGGGACGGCTTCTTCAACCAGAGCTGAGCGAGGCGCTCACCGGCTCACATCCGGTCACGTCGTCACCGGAACGCGTCCAGACCGGTGAGTGCCTTGCCCAGTACCAACTGGTGCATCTCGACGGTGCCCTCGTAGGTGAGCACCGACTCCAGATTCGTCGCGTGCCGCATCACGGGATATTCGAGTGAGATCCCGTTGGCGCCGAGGATCGTGCGCGAGGTACGGCAGATCTCGATCGCCTCCCGCACATTGTTGAGCTTGCCGAAGCTGACCTGCTCGGGAAGCAGTCTCCCGGCGTCCAGGCGCCGGCCGAGATGGTGCGCGAGCAGGATTCCCTTGTGCAGTTCGAGCGCCATGTCGGCGAGCTTGGCCTGGGTGAGCTGGAAGCCCCCGATCGGCCTGCCGAACTGTTCGCGGATCTTCGCGTAGTCGAGCGCCGACTCGAAACTGGCGCGCGCCGCCCCCATCGAACCCCAGACGATCCCGTAGCGGGCATGGCTCAGACAGCTGAGCGGACCGCGCAGACCGGTGACCTCGGGGAGTACGGCGTCGGCGGGCAGCCGTACCTCGTCCATGACCAGTTCGCTGGTGACCGAGGCGCGCAGCGACCACTTGTGCTTGATCTCGGGCGCCGAGAAGCCGGGGCTGTCGGTCGGCACGAGAAAACCACGAATACCGCCGCGCCCCTCGTCCGTCCCCGCCCAGACCACCGCGACGCCCGCGACCGAGCCGTTGGTGATCCACATCTTGCGGCCGGTGAGCACCCAGTCGGTGCCGTCGCGCTTGGCGTACGTGCGCATCCCGGCCGGGTCGGAGCCGTGGTCGGGCTCGGTGAGACCGAAGCAGCCGATGATCTCGCCGGCCGCCATGCCGGGCAGCCACCGCTGCTTCTGCTCCTCGGAGCCGAACCGGTGGATCGCGTACATGGCGAGCGAGCCCTGTACGGAGACGAGTGAGCGGATCCCGGAGTCGGCGGCCTCCAGCTCCAGGCAGGCGAGCCCGTACTGGACGGAGCTGGCGCCCGCGCAGCCGTAGCCCTGGAGCGACATGCCGAGCGCGCCGAGGGAGCCGAGTTCACGGCTCAGCTCGCGGATGCCGGGCAGCTCGCCGCGCTCGTACCACTCGGCGATGTGCGGCATGACCCGGTCGGCGGCCCAGGAGCGCACGGTGTCGCGCACGGCCAGGTCCTCGGGCTCCAGCAGGTCGTCGATGCCGAGGGGGTCGCGCGGGTCGAAGGGCGGACGTTTCGAGGGTGCGGACATGGTGACTGCCTCCGGCGGCTCGCGGATGTCAGTAAAACTAGCAGCGCTAGTTACGCTCGGCGCCGAGATTACGGCGCAGGGCCGGGGCCCGTCCAGACCCGCCGCCGCGCGGGGCCCGCCGGCTCACCGGTCCGTCGGTCCCGGTCCCGGCCCGCGCCGCCGGTACGCCCGCCCCCGCCACGTCGTCCCGCTCGCCCCGCGGCGGCGCCCCGCAGTCCATCACCCGGGGCAGCCGCAGCGCCGCCACCGCGCCGAGCAGCAGCAGGGCGGCGCTGACCAGGAGCGTGACATGCAGACCGTGCACGAAGGAGTGACGCGCCGCGATACGCAGGGCCTCCCCCGCCGGACCACCCAGCTGGGCGGCCACCTGGTACGCCTGGCCCAGCGAGTTGGCTGCGGCCGATCCCGCCGCAGCCGGCACCCCGTCGACCGCCCCCGACGACAGGGCGGGCGCGTAGGCCGCGTTCATGACGCTGCCGAGCAGCGCGATGCCCATGCCCGCGCCGAGCTGGTACGCCGTCTCGCCGATCGCCGCGGCGCCGCCCGCCTGTTCCGGCGGCGCCTCGCTGAGCATCGACTCGTACGCGCCGAAGAGCGTGGACTGGAGGCCGAAGCCGAGCAGTACGAAGGCCGTGGTCAGCAGCGCCGGCCGGTCGTGGTGGGCCATCATCACCAGCAGCAGCACGGCTCCCGCCGTGAGGACGAACCCGCAGGCGACCATCCGGCGCGGGCCGACGCGGCGCAGGGTGTACGAGCCGGTGGCGCCCGCCGCCATGGCGGCGAAGGTGAGCGGCAGCAGCCGCAGTCCGGTCTCCAGCGGGCTGAGCCCCAGCACCAGCTGGAGGTACTGGACGGCGATCAGCTCCAGCCCGACCAGCGCCAGCATCGCGAGGACGATGCAGCCGACGGAGGTCGCGAAGGTCGGCCGGGCGAACATCGTCACGTCTATGAGCGGATGCTTCCTGCGCCGCTGCCGCCGTACGAAGAGGAAGAGCAGCACCGCGCCCAGCAGCAGCGGTCCGAACGTCTTGACGTCGAGCATCGAGGCGCCCACACCGAGGCGTTTCACCCCGAGGACGGCGCCGAGCACCCCGGCCGCCGCCATGAGCGCGCCGATCACGTCCCACGGGCCGTCGCAGCCGCCCTTCGACTCGGGCAGCAGAAAGCGGCCGACGGGGAGGATCAGGGCCATCAGCGGCACGTTGATCAGGAAGACCGAGCCCCACCAGAAGTGCTGGACGAGGAATCCCCCGAGTACCGGCCCCGTCGCGGCGCCGACGGCGGCCACCGCCGTCCAGATGCCGATCGCCATGGCGCGCTCACGCCGGTCGGGGAAGACGGTACGGAGGATGGAGAGCGTCGCGGGCATGATCATCGCGCCGCCGACACCCAGCAGGGCGCGGGCGACGATCAGCATGCCGGGCGACCCGGCGAAGGCCGCGGCCACCGAGGCCAGACCGAAGATCCCGTAGCCGATGAGCAGCACCCGGCGCCGGCCGATGCGGTCGCCGAGCGTGCCGAAGAGGATCAGCAGCGCGGCGCATACCAGCGGGTAGGCGTCCACGATCCACAGCAGCTGGACGCCGCTGGGCCGCAGGTCCTCGGTGACGGCGGGAACGGCGACGTGCAGCACGGTCGCGTCGAGCGCGACGAGCAGCAGACTGACGCAGAGGACGACCAGGACGGCCCAGCGGTTGACGCCGCCGCCAGGGGCACCGCCGCCGACGGCGGCACGCAGCCGCGTTCCGGCCGTGGTGGTCCCTGACATCCGCGTACCTCCCAGTGAAGTCCCTCGCGCTCGGCGGACCAGCCGGGGACGGTGGCGGTCCCCCGAGGTCGTGTCTTCGAAGTCCCGCCTGGCCCGCGACGCCTCGTACGGCACCTCGCCGCGTTGTCGGAGTCGGCCAAGTACGCCCAGTACGAGTCCGATCCTCCGCCTTGCGATGCACCGCACCAGCCGCCGCCGGCCCCGCCCCGCGGGCGGACGGCGCTACGTCGAAGACACGCCCTAGGCGGCCCGGCATCGACGGGCGAGTGCGCCGACAGCGTACGCGAGTCGCCCGATACGGAACGTGGCCCAGCTCACCCGGCCCGGCAGGCGCGTCGGGCCCCCGCCGGACGTCGAAGTGTCGCGTACCGCGACGGGCGGCGGACGGCCGGGGTCGCCCCCGGCGCGGTCAAGCCCCGGTCAAGCGGTCGGAAAATTCCGCGCGACGTCGCGGTGAACTAATTCTGATGGGCACAAAGACTGTTACCCGGGCTCCCCGCCGCGGGCAATAGAGCGGAAGGTCACTCGCAATTGCGGAACGGCCTCGGATAAACAGCGATCCGAGACCTACTCCACATCACATCGTCATCACAAAGAGACTGGAACGACCGAGACGGCCGTTCACTCGCTGTAACGTCGATTGGGTGCGTACCGACATCTTCGCCCGACTGGACCGGGAGCCGGAGCCGCCGAAGATAGAGATCCCGCGGATGAGCCGTACCCGCGTGACTCTCTTCGGCGGGACTTTGGCGTTCTATCTCGCCATCGTCATCGCCGTTCTCGCCTCGTCCTGGCTGGTGACGCTGGACTGGAAGATCATGCTCTTCCGGCCGTACCAGCAGTGGCAGCAACTGCACGCGTTCCTGGACTACTTCGTGGTGCTCGGCCAGCGCGGCCCCACCGCCGTGATGATCGCCGCCTGGCTGGGCTGGCGCTCCTGGCGCCAGCACACGCTGCGTCCGCTGCTGGTCCTCGGCGCGTCGCTGCTGCTGCTCAACGTGACCGTGGGGGCGGTGAAGCTGGGCCTCGGCCGGCTCGGACCGCACTACGCGACCCAGATCGGCTCGGCCGAACTCTTCGCGGGCGGCGACATATTCCCCTCGGGACACACCGCGAACGCCGTGGTGACGTGGGGAATCCTGGCCTATCTGGCCACCACGCCGCGGGCCAGGCGCTATCTGTCGATCGGGTCGTCCGTGGTCGCGCTCGGTGTGGGCGCCACGACCGTCTATCTGGGCACGCACTGGCTGAGCGACGTGCTGCTCGGCTGGGTCGCGGGGCTGCTGATCCTGCTCGCCCTGCCGTGGTTCGAGCCGACGATCGCCCGGACCGAGACCGCGGTCCTCGCGGTGCGTGAACAGGTGCGGGCACGGTGGCGCGAGCGGCGCGGGACGGTCTCCGGGCCGGCACCGGCCGACGGGCCCTGGCCCGTGATAGTCCCTCAGCTCCCGGCGCAGGAGGACGAGGACGCGGGCCGCTCGACGGTCGGCACGGCCCACTCGGGGCGGGGCACCGCGGGCCGGAACACGACCGCGCAGCTCACCCAGCCCCGGCCGCACGCCACGGCGCGCTCCGAGCGGACGCCGACCACTCCGGCGGGCAGCCGCCGGCCGCCGCGCTCGCGGCCGGTCACGGGCGGCTGAGGCCCGGTCAGGACCGGGCAGGACGGCGGAAGACCCCGGCGCGTGCCGGGGTCTTCCCTTTTCGTACGGTCAATCGTGCGGTCAACTGCGCGGTCAGCCCAGCCAGCAGCGGATGACGGTGCCGTTCTCGACCTCGAAGTTCAGCCGCCCCTGGAGGAACTCCATGGTGATGATGGCGCCCGGCGGCAGGGCCCTGACGGTGGTCCAGCCGCGTTCACGCGCGATCCGCTCGGCCTCGGGGGCGGCCAGGCCCACATAGGAGTCGGGCACGTCGTCGGGCTGTGCCGGAGGTGTCGGTGTCATACGGCTCAGCGTAGGGCTTCCCGGCCGCATCGGCCCGGTCGGCGGCGGCACCGGAGAAGCGACGGCGGACGGTGACGGAAGGGCCGTGTCCGGCGGGCGGCCGGTCACCTTCCCCACGCACTTACGTACGATCACGGTCACACTTGTGTCACAGGATCACGACACATGTTCGGCGACTCCCACATGCCTTCGGGGCGCCGTTCACACATCAGCCGTAAGTAAGCGATAAGTAATTCGACAGACTCGAAGATCACCGTATTTTCCGGGCCCGGAATTCCCCCGTTCGACGGGCCGCCGGCATTTGACAGGCCGTATGGAATTCACCTCGCCCTCGCACAATCATGGGCGGTACGACACCTTCCGGATGGTGGTGGACGGGGCGGCTCCGGGGTTACGGAGCGTCCCCCAGCGCTCGCGAAAGGCGATCCCGCGCCGTCCTCATGTGCTCGGTCAGCTCCACCGGCTCGACCACCTCGAAGTCGACGCCGAGGAGCATCACGTGGACCACCATGACGTCGAGACCGCCCGCCCCGGTGCGCAGCAGACAGCTGTGCTCGTCGACCGGCTCCAGCACACCGGCCGACGGTGACACCAGCCGCGCCGCCTCCGTCGCGGACGCGTGCAGCCTGATGACCGCCGACTCGGCGTAGGCGCGGGTGGAGACACCCTCGGAGACGTAGGCGGCCAGATCGTCGGCGGGCGGCTCGCGGGGCGGGAAGCGGGGGC
>NZ_MDCR01000238.1 GCF_001723055.1 Streptomyces niveus | reverse complement strand
CGGACGGCCGGGTGGCCGCCCGCGTCGACACCGCGCTCATCGCGCTGCTCGGCGAGGGACACCACGCGCTGCTCACCGCCGACGCGGGACCGCAGAAGCGGTACGGCCAGTGGCTCGCCGTCCGGCGTGGCGCGGTGCGCGCCGTCGTGGGGACCCGCGCGGCGATGTTCGCCCCCGTACGGGACCTGGGGCTCGTCGCCATCTGGGACGACGGCGACTCCAGCCACAGCGAACTGCACGCCCCGCTGCCGCACGCCCGCGAGGTGCTGCTGCTGCGGGCCGCGCACGACAGGTGCGCCTTCCTGCTGGGCGGTACGGGCTGCACCGTGGAGGCGGCCCAACTGGTCGAGACCGGCTGGGCGTTGCCCATGACCGCCTACCGCGAGCGGCTGCGCGGCGCCGCGCCCCTGGTGCGGACCGTCGGGGACGCCGAGCTGGCGCGCGACGAGGCCGCGCGCGCGGCCCGGCTGCCGAGTCTCGCCTGGCAGGCCGTCAGGGACGGGCTCAAGGCGGGCCCGGTCCTCGTACAGGTCCCACGGCGCGGCTATGTGCCCCGGCTGGGCTGCGAGCGCTGCCGGGCGCCCGCCCGGTGCCGCCACTGCGCGGGCCCCCTGGAGGCCCCTGAGCAGCGGGAGTTGCACTGCGCGTGGTGCGGGCGCGGCGAGCCGGCCTGGCGCTGCGCGGAGTGCGGCGGTACGCGGCTGCGTGCCAGCGTCGTGGGGGCCCGGCGTACGGCGGAGGAGCTGGGCCGGGCGTTCCCCGCGGTCCCGGTGCGCACCTCGGGCCGTGACCACATCCTCGACACCGTGCCGGGCCGCCCCGCGCTGGTGGTGAGCACACCCGGCGCCGAGCCCGTCGCCGAGGGCGGCTACGCGGCGGCGCTGCTCCTCGACGGCTGGGCGATGCTGGGCCGGCCCGACCTGAGGGCGGGCGAGGAGGCGCTGCGGCGCTGGCTGCACGCCGCCTCGCTGGTCCGGGGGCAGGACGACGGCGGCACGGTCGTGGTCGTCGCCGAGCCGACGCTGCGGCCCGTGCAGGCGCTCGTGCGGTGGGATCCGGTGGGCCACGCCCAGCGCGAGCTGGCCGAGCGGGCGGAGCTGGGCTTTCCGCCGGTGTCCCGGATGGCGGCGGTGACCGGCGGGCCCGAGGCGGTGGCCGCGTTCCTGACCGCCGCCGAACTGCCGCCGGACGCCGAGGTCCTGGGGCCGGTCCCGCTGCCGCTCACCGACCCGGCCCGGCCCCGCAGGACCGGTGACCCGCCCCCGGGCGAGCTGTGGGAGCGCGCGCTGCTGCGGGTGCCGCCGGGAAGCGGGGCGGCGCTGGCGGCGGCCCTGAAGTCGGCCCAGGCGAACCGGCTGGCCCGTGGTGGGGGAGAGCCGGTGCGGATCCGGATCGACCCTCCCGACATCGGCTGACGCGACCGGCCGGCGTACGGCCCGTCACCGGGTGCCGGACCCGCCGCCGACACGGCGGGTCCGGTGGCCGCGGCGTCAGCCGTTGCGCGGGCCCGGGAACGCACCCGGACGTGCCTCCTCGCGGAGCGGCTGCGCCGCCACCGCCGGCTGCGGTGGCATGGAGCGCGCCGCGGGGACGGCCGGGACGACGCCCTGCGCGGGATCCTGCGGGCGGTCCCCCTCGGCGACGGCCGCCTGCTGGGCGGCCCGCCTCGTACCGTAACGGCGGTGCACCGCCTGCTTGGTGACACCCAGCGCCGAGCCGACCGCGTCCCACGAGAAGCCCAGCGAGCGGTCGAAGTCCACGGCGGCCGTCACCAGGCTCTCGACACTGTCCCGCAACTCCTGCGCGAGACGGACGGTCGGGGCTGGTGCCCGGCCGTAGACGACGAAGCCCGTCGAGGGGCCTGAGCGGCGCGGGCGGTAGACGTTGCCCAACTGGGCTGTGAGAGTGCGCAATGCGTCCACCTGCCGGCGGACGCGCTCGATGTCCCGCACCAACAGGTGCAGATTTGCCCGGGCTTGTGCGTCGTGGGTTGCGTGGTCGGCCATGAACAAGCCTCTCGAACCGGCGTTGAAACGGATCGGGCCGCACCGGGCGGCCCGTTTGTGGTCAATCTCTCTTGACAACGCGCCACCGGCCGTTGTGGTCACGCTGCGGGGGCGTATGCGCATATGCGCGGGGCGTACGGGCTCCCGTACGCCCCCTGCCCGCGAGGTCCGCCCGAGCTGGTACGGACCCATAGACTGGTGCGCTGTCCGTCCCCGACCGCGCCGGTGCCGACGCCCGCGCCGGCCCCGACGGACCGCAAGCCGCACGAGAGAGCGAGGAAGTCCCGCAGTGAAGCTCGTCTTCGCAGGCACCCCCGAGGTCGCCGTACCCGCCCTGGACGCACTGATCGCCTCCGACCGGCACGAGGTCGCCGCCGTCGTCACCCGCCCCGACGCACCCTCGGGCCGGGGCCGCAGGCTCGTCGCCAGCCCCGTCGCCCAGCGCGCCGAAGAGGCGGGCATCGAGATCCTCCGGCCGGCCAAACCGCGCGACGAGGCGTTCCTGGCCCGGCTGCGCGAGATCGCCCCCGACTGCTGTCCCGTCGTCGCCTACGGCGCGCTGCTGCCGCGCGTCGCGCTCGACGTCCCCGCGCACGGCTGGGTGAATCTGCACTTCTCGCTGCTGCCCGCGTGGCGCGGCGCCGCCCCCGTACAGCACGCGGTCATGGCCGGGGACGAGACGACCGGCGCCGCCACCTTCCTCATCGAGGAAGGGCTGGACTCGGGTCCGGTGTACGGGGTGATCACCGAGAACGTACGGCCCACCGACACCAGCGGCGACCTGCTCACCCGGCTCGCCTTCGCCGGCGCCGGGCTGCTCGCCGCCACCATGGACGGCATCGAGGACGGCACGCTCAAGGCCGTACCGCAGCCCGCCGAGGGCATCACGCTCGCGCCCAAGCTCACCGTCGAGGACGCGCAGGTCGACTGGACGGCGCCCGCGCTGCGCGTCGACCGGGTCGTACGCGGCTGCACCCCCGCGCCCGGCGCCTGGACCCTCTTCCGCGGCGAACGCCTCAAGCTGATCCAGGTCGCGCCGGCGACCGACCGCACCGGCCTGGCCCCCGGCGAGCCCGCCGTCGGCAAGAACTCCGTGCACGTCGGCACCGGCTCGTACGGCGTCGAACTGCTCTGGGTCCAGCCGCAGGGCAAGAAGCCGATGCGGGCCGCCGACTGGGCGCGCGGCGTGCGGATCGCCCCCGGTGAACGGCTCGGCGCGGCCGGCGGCGCCGCGGACGTAGGCTGAAGCAACAGCACCCTTCCGCCGGCGCCAACAGCACCTTCCCGAGCACCGGCTTCCACGCGTAGAACCTTTGCGGAGCACCTTTGAACGAGCAGGCACGTCGGAGTCCCGGCAAGTCCTACCGCCGTCCCAAGAAGGATCCCGTGCGGATCCTCGCCTTCGAGGCACTGCGGGCCGTCGACGAACGCGCCGCCTATGCCAACCTCGTCCTCCCGCCCCTCCTGAAGAAGGCGAGAGAGACCGGCGACTTCGACACCCGTGACGCGGCGCTCGCCACCGAACTGGTCTACGGCACGCTGCGCCGCCAGGGCACGTACGACGCGATCATCTCCGCCTGCATCGACCGCCCGCTGCGCCAGGTCGACCCGCCCGTGCTGGACGTACTCGCCCTCGGCGCCCACCAGTTGCTCGGCACCCGTATCCCCACCCACGCCGCCGTGTCGGCGAGCGTGGAGCTGGCGCGTGTCGTCCTCGGCGACGGACGCGCGAAGTTCGTCAACGCCGTCCTGCGGAAGATCTCCCGGGACGACCTCGACACCTGGGTGGAGCGCGTCGCACCGCCGTACGACGAGGACGCCGAGGACCACCTCGCCGTCGTCCACTCCCACCCCCGGTGGGTCGTCTCCGCGCTCTGGGACGCGCTCGGCGGCGGCCGGGGCGGCATCGAGGACCTGCTCGAAGCGGACAACGAACGCCCCGAGGTCACGCTCGTCGCGCGCCCCGGCCGGATCTCCGCCGACGACCTGCTCGACACCCTCGGCGAGGAGTCCGGCCTGCCGGGACGCTGGTCCCCGTACGCGGTCCGGCTCACCGAGGGCGGCGAACCGGGCGCCATCGACGCCGTACGCGAGGGGCTGGCCGGAGTCCAGGACGAGGGCAGCCAGCTCGTCGCCCTGGCGCTCGCCAACGCGCCGCTGGACGGGACCGACGAACGCTGGCTCGACGGCTGCGCCGGCCCCGGCGGCAAGGCCGCGCTGCTCGCCGCACTGGCCGCCGAACGCGGCGCGCACCTGCTCGCCGCCGAGAAGCAGCCGCACCGGGCGCGCCTCGTCGAGCGCGCGCTCGCGGGCAACCCCGGCCCGTACCAGGTGATCACCGCCGACGGCACCCGCCCGCCCTGGCGCCCCGGCGTCTTCGACCGCGTCCTGGTCGACGTCCCGTGCACCGGACTCGGCGCCCTGCGCCGCCGCCCGGAGGCCCGCTGGCGGCGGCGCCCCGAGGACCTGGAGGGCTTCGCGCCGCTCCAGCGCTCGCTGCTGCGCGAGGCGCTGAAGGCCGTACGCGTGGGCGGAGTCGTCGGCTACGCGACGTGCTCCCCGCACCTCGCCGAGACACGCACCGTCGTGGACGACGTACTGAAGGGCAGGGGCGGCCCCGCCGCCGAGGCCGAGTGGGTCGACGCCCGGCCGCTGATGCCCGGTGTCTCCGCGCTGGGGGACGGACCCGACGTCCAGCTGTGGCCGCATGTGCACGGCACGGACGCGATGTATCTGGCGCTGCTGCGCCGTACGGCCTGAGCGGCGGGTCGCCCCCGGCCCTTTGCGTGAAAAAGCCGTTGTTCCGCACACGGACCCGTTGAATCGCGAGGATTGCGCGGACTGTGCCCGCCTTCGGGCCCGAAGGCGGGCGATCGGGGCCGGGAAGTCGCCCGGAGCATGGCAGGCTTGGCACATGGCTCAGATCAACCCCAGCATCCTGTCCGCCGATTTCGCCCGTCTGGCCGAAGAGGCCAAAGCCGTCGAAGGCGCCGACTGGCTCCATGTCGATGTCATGGACAACCACTTCGTGCCCAACCTGACCCTCGGAGTGCCGGTGGTCGAAGCGCTCGCCCGCGCGACGGATATTCCGCTGGACTGCCATCTGATGATCGAGGCGCCCGACCGCTGGGCACCGCAGTTCGTCGAGGCGGGCGCCGGTTCGGTCACCTTCCACGCGGAGGCGGCGGCGGCCCCCGTACGGCTGGCGCGCGAGATCCGCGCCAAGGGCGCGCGCGCCTCGATGGCGCTGAAGCCGGCGACGCCCGTCGAGCCGTACGAGGACCTGCTCCCCGAGCTGGACATGCTGCTGATCATGACCGTCGAGCCGGGCTTCGGCGGGCAGGCCTTCCTGGACATCATGCTGCCGAAGATCCGCCGTACCAGGGAGCTGATCTCCAAGCACGGACTCGAGCTGTGGCTCCAGGTCGACGGCGGTGTCTCGGCCGAGACGATCGAGCGGTGCGCCGAGGCGGGCGCGGACGTCTTCGTCGCGGGTTCGGCCGTGTACGGGACGGACGACCCGGCCGCCGCCGTACGGATGCTGCGCAACCAGGCCAACGAGGCGACGGCCTCCGCCGGCTGGGCCTGCGCCCACTAGGGCGTGTCCTGGCCACAACACCACGCGGCCGACGGGCCACGGCTTCATGAACGCCGCCCAACCGGGCTGATCAAGGACCGCCGAATCTGACAGGATGAGAGCGCGTCCAGAGTGTGAACAGCAGTGAGGAGATCGCGGTGTCTGGTATGTCGGCGGGTCGGCCGGCCCTGCGCATGGGACCCGCGGAACTGGTGCAGGCGGCGGCCATGGCCCGGCGCTTCTATCTGGAGGGCAAGTCCAAGATCCAGATCGCCGAGGAGTTCGGCGTCAGCCGCTTCAAGGTGGCCCGGGTCCTGGAGACCGCGCTCGAACGTGACCTCGTGAGGATCGAGATCCGGGTCCCCGCCGAGCTGGACGCCGAGCGCTCCGACGCCCTGCGCGCCCGCTACGGCCTGCGGAACGCCGTCGTCGTGGAGTCGCCCGCCGAGGCCGCCGACGAGTCGCCCGACCCCGAGAACCTCGGCGAGGTCGCCGCCGACCTCCTCGGCGAGCTGGTCGTGGAGGGGGACATCCTCGGGCTGGCCTGGGGCCGCTCCACCATCCACATGGCCGCGGCCCTCGACCGGCTGCCGCCCTGCACCGTCGTCCAGCTGACCGGCGTGTACGACGCGGGCACCGCCGAGCGCGGCTCCGTCGAGGCCGTACGCCGCGCCGCCCAGGTCTCCGGCGGCGAGGCGCACCCGATCTACGCCCCGATGCTGCTGCCCGACCCGGCGACGGCCGCCGCGCTCCGCGCCCAGCCCGGGATCGCCCGCGCCTTCGAGTACTTCGACAAGGTCACCGTCGCGGCCGTCTCCATCGGTTCCTGGGAGCCGGGGATCTCCACGGTCCACGACATGCTCTCCGACGAGGAGCGCTCGCACTACGCGTCCCTCGGTGTCGAGGCCGAGATGTCCGCGCACCTCTTCGACGCGGAGGGCCGCCGGGTCGGGCGTGATCTGGGCGAGCGCTGCATCACCGTCGAGGCGGACCGGCTGCGCCGTATCCCCGAGGTCGTCGCGATCGCGGGCGGTCAGCGCAAGGGCGCGGCCATCGGCGCTGTCCTGCGCTCCGGACTCGTCACGAGCCTGGTCACCGACACCGCCGCCGCCGACTTCCTGCTGCACGACTTCGAGCCGGGACCGCGCCCGGCCCTGGAGCGCGCGGACCCGGACGGCGAGTGAGGCCGTTCGTGGCCGCCCCTTCGGGCGAAGCTACGAGCGCCCCCGGCGCCGGTCGGCCGATGGTACGGAAAGCACACCGCCGGTTCGCCAGAAACGCGTGCCATCGGCGATGATGACGTAGGAGCCGCAGCCGGGACCGTCACCGGTCGGAGCTGACTCCCCACCCGCCCTTTCCGTAGAACCGCAGGTGAGAGAGTCGGTATGCGTTTCCTCAATGATCTGAAGCCGCCGTACGACCTGACGTACGACGATGTGTTCATGGTGCCGAGCCGGTCGGCCGTCGGCTCCCGGCAGGGCGTCGACCTCGCCGCACCCGACGGCACGGGCACCACCATCCCCCTCGTCGTCGCCAACATGACCGCGATCGCGGGCCGCCGCATGGCGGAGACCGTCGCCCGGCGCGGTGGCCTCGTCGTCATCCCCCAGGACATCCCGATAGAGGTCGTCACCGAGGTCGTCGGCTGGGTCAAGACACGCCATCTCGTGCTCGACACCCCGATCATCCTGGCGCCGACGCAGACCGTCGGTGACGCCCTGTCCCTGCTGCCCAAGCGGGCGCACGGTGCCGGAATCGTGGTCGACGGGGGCCTGCGCCCCGTCGGGGTCGTCACCGACCACGACCTGACCGGGGTGGACCGTTTCACCCAGCTCTCCGAGGTCATGTCGAAGGACCTGCTGCTCGTCGACGCCGACATCGACCCGAGCGAGGCGTTCGACCGGCTCGACGGCGCCAACCGCAAGCTGGCACCCGCCGTCGACGCCGAGGGCAAGCTGGTCGGCATCCTGACCCGTAAGGCCGCGCTGCGCGCGACGCTCTACACCCCGGCCACCGACGCGGACGGGCGGCTGCGTATCGCCGCCGCCGTGGGCATCAACGGCGACGTCGCGGGCAAGGCGAAGCAGCTCCTCGACGCGGGCGTCGACACGCTCGTCGTCGACACCGCGCACGGCCACCAGGAGTCGATGCTCGCGGCGATCAAGGCCGTACGGGCGCTCGACCCGAAGGTGCCGATCGTGGCGGGCAACATCGTGGCCGCCGAGGGTGTACGCGATCTCATCGAGGCCGGCGCCGACATCATCAAGGTCGGTGTGGGCCCCGGTGCCATGTGCACCACCCGCATGATGACCGGTGTGGGCCGGCCCCAGTTCTCCGCCGTGCTGGAGTGCGCCGCCGAGGCGAAGAAGTACGGCAAGCACGTCTGGGCCGACGGCGGCGTCCGCCACCCGCGCGACGTCGCGATGGCGCTGGCCGCGGGCGCGTCGAACGTGATGATCGGTTCCTGGTTCGCCGGTACGTACGAATCGCCCGGCGACCTCCAGCAGGCTGCCGACGGACGGCTCTACAAGGAGTCCTTCGGTATGGCGTCGGCACGCGCGGTACGCAACCGTACGAGCGAGGAGTCGGCGTACGACCGGGCCCGCAAGGCCCTCTTCGAGGAGGGCATCTCCACCTCGCGGATGTTCCTGGACCCCGCAAGGCCGGGTGTCGAGGATCTGATCGACTCGATCATCGCCGGGGTCCGCTCCGCGTGCACCTACGCCGGGGCGAACTCGCTGGAGGAGTTCGCGGAGAAGTCGATCGTCGGCGTGCAGAGCGCGGCCGGTTACGCGGAGGGCAAGCCCCTTCACGTGAGCTGGGGTTAGGACGCATTCGCGGACAAACCGGTCGATCCGGCCGGTCGATCCGCACGAATTTCCGTCGCCTCCGCGGCGCCTGAACGGTGGTCACTGTTGGGCGCTCGTACCGCTGTGACCAGGCATTTCTTCCACGTACGCGGGACGCCGTCCCGGTCGGCGCAGCCGCGTCGGCCGGGACTTGGCATATCCCGGTCGCGATCCGGGAGACATGACTGGGTTCGGTCCGGGTACACGGGCAGTGCACTGTCCAACGGAGCAGGGGAGGACACAGTGTCCACGGCGAGCACAGTCCCGACCGACAGAACGCGGTACGGAACCCAGCAGGCCGACATGGCGGAACTGGGGCTTCCGTATGTGGAGAGCCCGGGGGACGTGGCACCCAAGGACGCACGGGAGATTTCGCGGATCTTCTTCGTCCGCCTCGCGGAGCTGGAGGAAGGCACGCATGAGCACCAGTACGTCCGCAACACCCTGATCGAGCTCAACCTGGCCCTGGTGCGGTACGCGGCGACCCGCTTCCGTAACCGCTCCGACCAGATGGAGGACATCGTCCAGGTCGGCACCATCGGCCTGATCAAGGCGATCGACCGCTTCGAGCTGAGCCGCGAGGTGGAGTTCGCGACGTTCGCCGTCCCGTACATCGTCGGTGAGATCAAGCGCTTCTTCCGGGACACCAGTTGGGCCGTGCACGTACCGCGCCGGCTCCAGGAGCTGCGGATCGACCTCGCCAAGGCGACGGACGAGCTGTCGCAGCGGCTGGACCGCGCCCCGACGACGGCCGAACTCGCCGAACACCTCGACCTGGACGAGAACGAGATCATCGAGGGCGTCGTCGCGAGCAACGGCTACACCGCCGGCTCGATCGACATGCCCTCGGACGACACGGCCGAGTCCTCGTCTCCGCTCTCCGACCGACTCGGCGCGCCCGACGCGCAGTTGGAGGCGGCGGAGAACGTGCAGGCGCTCAAGCCGCTGATCGACGAGCTGGACGACCGCGAGAAGTGGATCCTCCAGATGCGCTTCGGCGCGGAGATGACGCAGTCGGAGATCGGGCAGGAGCTGGGCGTCTCCCAGATGCATGTGTCGCGTCTGCTGTCCCGGATCACCGGGCGGCTGCGGGAGCGCCTGCTCGCCGTGGAGTGACCGGCAGCTGACCTGTGTGTACGTGAGGAGGGGACGACCCGGTGTTCCGGGTCGTCCCCTCCTCGTTGTGCACCCCGCACGGTCGGCGGAGCCGTGTCGCGGGCGGTCCCGGACCGAATGGGGTACGCCGTCCCCCGCGCGGGTGCGGGAGCGCGTCGGCCCCATGGTCTACTTCGGATACGGGGCGCGCCGCCCCCTCCGCCGGCCACGGCACCCGCCACCACCGCAGAGAAGTGATCCGCCCGCAGTGCGACTGAACAAGCTCGACGAACGCATCGTGCACGCCCTCGCCGAGGACGCCCGCCGCTCCTTCGCGGACATCGGCTCCGAGGTCGGCCTCTCGGCCCCCGCCGTGAAGCGGCGCGTCGACCGGCTGCGCGCCGAAGGCGCCATCACCGGCTTCACCGTACGGGTGGACCCGGCGGCGCTCGGCTGGGAGACCGAGGGGTTCGTCGAGATCTACTGCCGCCACAAGACCTCGCCGGAGGACATCCGGCGTGGTCTGTCGCGCTACCCCGAAGTGGTGTCGGCGTCGACCGTCACGGGCGACGCGGACGCACTGGTCCAGGTTTTCGCCTCCGACATGCGCCACTTCGAGCGGGTGCTCGAACTGATCGCGGGGGAGCCGTACGTGGAGCGTACGAAGTCGGTGCTGGTGCTCTCACCGCTGCTCAGGCGCTTCTCGTCGGGCGCGCCCGGCTGAGTCCGTGGGCGCCGGGGCTCCCGTCCCCTGTGCGGGAGCCCCGGCTGTCAACGGGCGCCGCCCGGACGCCTCAGCCGCGTCAGTCGCTTCATCCGCTCAGAGCTTCGGCTCCCAGGGCAGCACCCTGAAGTCGCCGGTGCCCGCCTTGACCGACTCGAACGGCGCGGAGCTCACACACTTCGGCAGTGGCCCCTGGTCGGCGGGGCTCCCGGTCGACGCCCAGCTGTAGCCGAGCCGGTCCTTCCGCCCGAGGTCGTGCACGGTCACCCCGACCCGCTCGCCCTTCGCGCCCTCCAGGTCGGACTCGGTGATGACGCCGCTCACGACGGCCACCTTCCCGCCGGTGACCAGGCAGTCGACCTCCACCTCGGCCGTGGCGCCCTCGCCGTTCAGGTGGTGGCTGAACCGGAAGGTGCCGGTGGCCTTGGACGGGTCGTCGGTGTCCTCGGCCGCCAGGTGGGCGTCGAAGGTGAAGGTGATGTCGTCACCGAGGGAGCGGTACAGCTTGGCGGTCCCGGTCAGGGCCGCCGCCTCGCGCGCCGTACTCCGCTCGCCCGCCCCGGCAGAGGCTCCGGCGCCCGGCGACGCGACCGCCGATCCGCCGGTGGAGGCCACGGCGCCGGCGATCAGCAGCGCGGCCCCCACCGCCAGGGCGCGGGTGCGGCGGGTACGGCGGCGGGTCCGTGGCGGTGCGGCAAGACTCATGGGAATCCCCTTCGCAGAAGTACCGGTTCCCCCGGTACCGATGGCGGCGCCCGGTGTTTCCCGGGCCTGATCACCGTCCCGCGCCGGGCCCCCTCCGGGCGTCCCGCCACGGTCCCCACCCACTCCGTCGCACGGCGGAGAACCGGCTACGACCAGCGGCGCAACGAATCGCCGTATCCAGGCCCGAACACGCAACGATTGCCCCGCCCACACGCAACAGAGGCGCCTTGTCGGGGCGGAAGTCGGAGCCGTACCGTCAATGTGTCCCCCCGAACACCACGACGTCCCGAGGTCTGCCATGCCGTCGTCGCGCATCGCCCTGCTCCAGAGCTCCGGCCGGCCCGGTGACCCCGCGAAGAATCTTGAGATCGTCGCGGGCGCGGCGCGTGACGCGGCGGCCGGTGGCGCCGGCCTGCTGGTCTGCCCCGAGATGTTCCTCACCGGCTACGCGATCGGCGCGGACGTGTCCCGGCTGGCCGAGCCCGCCGACGGTCCGGCCGCCGAGGCCGTGGCGCGTATCGCGGACGAGCACGGCATCGCGGTCCTGTACGGCTACCCCGAGCGGGCGGGCGACGGTGCGCGCCTCCACAACTCCGCGCGCCTCATCGGCCCGGACGGCTCACCCCTCGCCGACTACCGCAAGACCCATCTGTTCGGCGGCTACGAGCAGGAGTGGTTCACGCCGGGCGACACCCCGGTCGTCCAGGCGGAACTCGGCGGTCTGCGGGTCGGGATCCTGATCTGTTACGACGTCGAGTTCCCGGAGAACGTACGCGCCCACGCCCTCGCCGGAACCGATCTGCTGCTGGTGCCCACCGCCCAGATGCACCCGTTCCAGTTCGTCGCCGAATCGGTCGTCCCGGTACGCGCCTTCGAGAACCAGATGTACGTGGCGTACGTGAACCGGACCGGGCCCGAGGGCGAGGGCCCGGCCGCGTTCGAGTTCGTCGGGCTGAGCTGCCTGGCCGGTCCCGACGGCACCACACGGGCGCGGGCGGGGACGCGGAGAGGTGTCGGGGACTCGCGGGACGGCGACGGTGCGGTCAGTGCGGCGAGCCGTACAGGCCGGGGCGGCGGTCGCGCAGATACGGGTTGTCGGCGCGGGAGGCCCGCAGCAGCTCGGGGTCGACGTCGCCGAACAGCAGCTCCTCGCCGCGTCCCGCCCGCGCCCGTGTGGTG
>NZ_MDCR01000237.1 GCF_001723055.1 Streptomyces niveus | reverse complement strand
TCGCGGTGGCCTTCTTGGCGGTGGTCGTGCGCGCCGCCACCTTGCGGGCGGGCGCCTTCTTGGCGGTCGCCTTCTTGGCCGGCGCGGTCTTCTTCGCCGTGGCCTTCTTGGCCGCGCTCGTCTTCTTGGCGGTGGCCTTCTTGGCGGCCGTGGTCTTCTTCGTGGCCGTCTTCTTGGCGGCGGCCGACGTCTTCTTGACGGCCCTCTTGGCGGTGGCGGTCTTGCGGGCGGCGGTCTTCTTCGCCGTCGCCTTCTTGGCGGTGGCCTTCTTGGCCGCGGCCTTGGCGGTCGTACGGGTGGAAGAACCGCCCGAGAGGCTGCCCTTGGGCGCCTTCTTGACGGCCACGTCGTTCTTGGGAAGCTTCTTCGAGCCGCTCACCAGGTCCTTGAAGCCCTGTCCCGCGCGGAAACGCGGCACCGACGTCTTCTTGACCCGGACCCGCTCACCCGTCTGCGGGTTACGGGCGTAACGCGCCGGGCGGTCGACCTTCTCGAACGAACCGAAACCGGTGACCGACACCCGCTCACCCGCGACGACGGCGCGGACGACAGCGTCCAGTACCGCGTCGACGGCGTCGGCCGCCTGCTGGCGACCGCCGACCTTGTCCGCAATTGCTTCTACGAGCTGCGCCTTGTTCACGTCTTCCCCTTCGGAGACATTGCCAGAACGAAAGTGTTCAAGCTTTTCCGCACGTTAGGCAGATATATACCGCAAATCAAACACGAAACGGGCTAATCACCCTAGTGCCGCAACGAAGTCGACCCCGCGGAGTTCCGCGGCTCAGTCGCCTTCCGGGAATCGACCCTCGTCGAGGTCCTTCATCAAGCGGTCCAGACGACGTGCCGCGTCTAAGAGATCGTGTTTGGCCGCGGCCGTGATGACCAGCAGCTTCCGGGTCAGCGCCATCCGTACGCCCTCCGGGACTTGCAGTGCGCGCACCCTTGTGTGCGCTTCCTTGAGCCGGTCCGCGACCACTCCGTAAAGCTCGAGTTGGCTGTCGCGTTCCATGCACCGATTGTGCCATCTGGGGCGAGTTGTCGCCCGACGGGGTCTCAACAAGGCACTGCGCCCCCTACCGGGAGGCAGGAGGCGCAGGCGGGGAAAAGCGCTGATCAGACGGCAATTGTGCGGGGTTTGAAGGACGGCCGGGAGGCTTCGTAGGTAACGATGTCCGCTTCGTTCTTCAGGGTGAGACCGATGTCGTCGAGGCCGTTGAGGAGGCGCCAGCGGGCATTTTCGTCCAGCTCGAAATCGGCGGTCACCGTTGCTCCGTCGGGGCCCTCGGCGCGTACCTGACGCGCTTCGAGGTCGACCGTCACCGTCGCGGTGGGGTGCGCCTCGGTCAGTTCCCAGAGGTGGTCGACGACGCGCTGCTCCAGAACGACGGTCAGCAGACCGTTCTTGAGGGAGTTGCCGCGGAAGATGTCGGCGAACCGGGAGGAGATGACCGCGCGGAAGCCGAAGTTCTGCAACGCCCACACGGCGTGTTCGCGTGAGGAGCCGGTGCCGAAGTCGGGTCCGGCGACCAGCACCGAGGCGCCCTGGTGCTCGGGCCGGTTGAGAACGAAGTCCGGGTCCTTGCGCCAGGCCTCGAAGAGTCCGTCCTCGAAACCGTCGCGCGTGACCTTCTTCAGCCAGTGGGCCGGGATGATCTGGTCGGTGTCGACGTTGCTGCGGCGCAGCGGGACGGCCCGGCCGGTGTGTGTGGTGAATGCGTCCATGACCGCTCAGGCCTCCACGGGGGTGCGGGTGTCGGACAGGTCGGCGGGCGAGGCCAGATGGCCCAGCACGGCGGTGGCGGCGGCCACCTGGGGCGAGACGAGGTGGGTCCGGCCGCCCTTGCCCTGCCTGCCCTCGAAGTTGCGGTTCGAGGTCGACGCGGAGCGCTCGCCGGGCGCGAGTTGGTCGGGGTTCATGCCCAGACACATCGAACAGCCCGCGTGCCGCCATTCGGCGCCCGCGCCGGTGAAGACCTTGTCCAGGCCCTCGGCGACGGCCTGGAGCGCGACCCGTACGGAGCCGGGGACCACCAGCATCCGTACACCGTCGGCGACTTTGCGGCCCTCCATGATCGCGGCGACCGAGCGCAGGTCCTCGATACGGCCGTTGGTGCACGAACCTACGAAGACGGTGTCCACCTGGATGTCCCGCAGCGCCTGCCCGGCGGTCAACCCCATGTACTCCAGGGCCTTTTCGGCGGCGTGGCGCTCCGAAGCGTCGTCGTACGAAGCGGGGTCGGGGACGTTCGTCGACAGGGGCGCGCCCTGGCCGGGGTTGGTGCCCCAGGTGACGAACGGGGCCAGTTCCGTGGCGTCGATGAAGACCTCGGCGTCGAAGACGGCGTCGTCGTCGGTGCGCAGCGTCCGCCAGTACGCGACCGCGGCGTCCCAGTCCGCCCCTTCGGGGGCGTGGTCGCGGCCCTGGAGGTAGTCGAAGGTGATCTGGTCCGGGGCGATCATGCCCGCCCTGGCGCCGGCCTCGATCGACATGTTGCAGATGGTCATGCGGGCTTCCATCGAGAGCTTCTCGATGGCGGAGCCGCGGTATTCGAGGATGTAGCCCTGGCCGCCGCCGGTGCCGATCCGGGCGATGACGGCGAGGATCAGGTCCTTGGCCGTGACGTCGTCGGGCAGTTCGCCCTCGACGGTGATGGCCATGGTGCGGGGGCGGGCCAGCGGCAGTGTCTGGGTGGCCAGGACGTGCTCGACCTGGCTGGTGCCGATACCGAAGGCCAGCGCGCCGAAGGCGCCGTGGGTGGAGGTGTGGCTGTCGCCGCACACGACGGTGGTACCGGGCTGGGTCAGTCCCAGTTGCGGGCCCACGACATGCACGACACCCTGCTCGACGTCGCCCAGCGGGTGGAGCCGTACGCCGAAGTCCGCGCAGTTCTTGCGCAGCGTCTCCAGCTGGACGCGGGAGACGGGGTCGGCGATCGGCTTGTCGATGTCGATCGTCGGGGTGTTGTGGTCCTCGGTCGCGATGGTGAGGTCGAGCCGCCGCACCTGTCGGCCGTTCTGGCGCAGGCCGTCGAAGGCCTGCGGGCTCGTCACCTCGTGCAGCAGGTGCAGATCGATGAAGAGAAGGTCGGGCTCGCCCTCGGCGCGCCGGACGACGTGGTCGTCCCAGACCTTCTCCGCGAGTGTCCTACCCATCGCTTTCCCTTCGGCCGGCAGCGCCGCCGGCAGTCCTGGAGATTTGTGGGGCCCACGCCGGTGTCCCGCGCGCCCGCGTCAGCTGTGAACCCGTGTTCGTGGACGGGTCCGTCCGTACAGGGTGGCAAGTTCCCTGGAAAATTGAACTTGCGTTTCACAGAGTGAGACGCGAGTATCGTTTCATGGACAACTCTAGCGGCGTCGGCGTTCTCGACAAGGCAGCTCTGGTACTGAGCGCCCTGGAGTCCGGTCCGGCCACCCTCGCCGGGCTGGTCGCTGCGACCGGGCTCGCACGGCCCACGGCCCACCGGCTGGCCGTGGCCCTGGAACACCACCGGATGGTGGCGAGGGACATGCAGGGCCGGTTCATCCTCGGCCCGCGGCTGGCCGAGCTGGCGGCGGCGGCCGGCGAGGACCGGCTGCTGGCGACGGCCGGGCCGGTGCTCACGCATCTGCGCGACGTGACCGGGGAGAGCGCGCAGCTCTACCGGCGCCAGGGCGACATGCGGATCTGTGTGGCGGCGGCCGAGCGGCTGTCCGGACTGCGGGACACGGTGCCCGTCGGGTCCACGCTCACCATGAAGGCGGGCTCGTCGGCGCAGATCCTGATGGCCTGGGAGGAGCCGGAGCGGCTGCACCGCGGCCTCCAGGGGGCGCGGTTCACGGCCACGGCGCTCTCGGGTGTACGGCGACGGGGCTGGGCCCAGTCGATCGGCGAGCGGGAGCCGGGCGTCGCCTCGGTCTCGGCGCCGGTGCGCGGGCCGTCGAACCGGGTCGTCGCGGCGGTCTCGGTGTCCGGTCCGATCGAGCGCCTGAGCCGGCATCCGGGGCGGATGCACGCCCAGGCGATCATCGACGCGGCCGGGCGGCTGTCGGAGGCGCTGCGCCGCTCCAGCTGATCGCTGTGCGGGGGCGGCGACGGCACTGCGCGCCCGCCCAACTCCGGGCCCCGTTGTACGGAGTTGGCGGCGTCACGAGCCGAGGCGGTCCGCCGCGCGCTCGCCGCGGCGCCCCACGGGGACGACCTCCGTGGCCGCGCCGAGGCCGAACGCCGGCATGTTGACGTAGACGCTCTCGTACGAGCCGGCCGGGACGATGTACGTCTCGTGCCAGAAGCCCACCTTGCCCTTGCCAGCGCGCACCCGGCGGTTGAACTCCGTCCACGCGGGGCGGTGCTCGCCGTCCTGCGCGGAGGCGTACGCGAGCAGCTTCTCCTTCGACTCCCAGTACTGGACGACGTACAGCACCCGCGGGAAGCCCAGCAGCGAGCGGACGCCGAGAAGCCCGCGGCCCTTGTCGCGCGACAGCTCCCTGACCATCCTCGGCATGGCCGTGAACACCGGCCACCAGCTGCGCAGCGCGCGGAAGTTGTTGATGCGCATCCCGACGAGGAAGACGACGACGTCACCCTCGGCGCCCGCGGTCGTACGGCCCTCGAACAGCTTCGTACCCATGACGGTCCCCTGCTTCCGGCCGCGCGAAGGCGGCGATACGGGCGGCACCCCCTCTTTGGAGAGTGCCACTATCCATGATTGGATAGTGGCACTCTCCAAGGGATGGTGCAAGCGGTATGCGGATGGCGGAGCTGAGTGAGCGCAGTGGGATTCCCACCGCCACGATCAAGTACTACCTGCGCGAGGGGCTGCTCAGGCCGGGGCACCGGGTCACCGCCACGCAGTCCGCGTACGACGACGGGCATCTGCGCCGGCTGCGCCTGGTGCGCGCGCTGATCCAGGTCGGCCGGATGCCGGTCGCCACCGCGCGCGAGGTTCTCGCGGCCATCGAGGACGACTCCATCGACCACCACTCGCGCCTGGGCGCGGCCATCGCGGCGCTGCCCGCCGACGGGGCGCTGGACGCCGCGTTCGACGCCGACGAGCTGGACGAGGAGACGCGGGCGGCGCGACGGCGCGCGGAGGAGCTGTTCGAGGAGCTGGGCTGGACGCACGCGCCGGCCAGGGGCGCCTCGGAGGCGGCGTACCGCGTCCTGGTGGGGGCGATCGCCGGGCTGGCCAGGACCGGCTATCCGTGCGAGGTGTCGGACCTGCTGCCGTACGGGCGGCTCGCGGACCAACTCGGCGTCACCGACATCGACATGGTGGAGCGGTACGGGGACCCGTACGAGCAGGTGGAGGCGGCGGTGGCGCTCACCGTGCTGTACGAGCCGGTGCTGCTGAGCCTGCGCCGGCTCGCGGAGGCCGAGGAATCCAACCGTCGCTACAGTTCCCGGAGTTGAGCGCGGTCGGCCCCCGGCGTCAGGGCACGGAAAAGGCCCTCCGCGATCGCGGAGGGCCTCATCGTCACGTACCCCCGACCGGATTCGAACCGGCGCTACCGCCTTGAGAGGGCGGCGTGCTAGGCCGCTACACAACGGGGGCTAGCTGGTGGAGCGTTGAGCTGGGCTACCAGGACTCGAACCTAGAACAACGGAACCAGAAACCGTCGTGTTGCCAATTACACCATAGCCCAAGGTGGTTCAGACTTTCGTACCGCGTACCCCCGACCGGATTCGAACCGGCGCTACCGCCTTGAGAGGGCGGCGTGCTAGGCCGCTACACAACGGGGGCCCTAGCGATCCTGCATCGACGTGTCCGGGTGCGACCCGAAGAAATCGGAGAGAAGGATCTGTACCCCCGACCGGATTCGAACCGGCGCTACCGCCTTGAGAGGGCGGCGTGCTAGGCCGCTACACAACGGGGGCGTTGCAGAAGAACTCTGCGCTGGGCTACCAGGACTCGAACCTAGACTAACGGAACCAGAAACCGTCGTGCTGCCAATTACACCATAGCCCACCAAAACTCAACCCCCGAAGTGGGGGTTTTGTTTGGGTTTGCGCTTTCCGGCCAGACCTTGCGGTCTCTGGGGCGGCGCAGGAAGAACATTACCCGATGGGAGACGGCGCTCCAAAACGAGTATCACCGCGCAGCAGAGCGGGCAGTCGGTCCAGATCGGTGATCGTCACCAGCTCGGGGCGCCCGCCGAGCCGCCCCCGGTCGAGCCAGACTCCGGCCAGTCCGGCGGCGGTGGCGCCGCCGGCGTCGATGTCCGGTTCGTTCCCCACGTAGGCGACTTCGGCGGGGTCGAGTTCCAGGGCGTCGCAGGCCGCGTGGAAGGCGGCGGCGTCGGGTTTCGAGACACCCAGCTCGGCGGCGCACAGGACGGCCTCGAAGTAGTCGCGTACGCCGAGGATCCGGAGCTTGCGGTCCTGGTTGTGGATGCTCGAATTCGACAGGACGGCCTGGCGGTACTCGGGGGCCAGCGAGTCCAGCGCGGTGAGGACGTCGGGGAAGAGCTTCCAGGCGGACTCGTAGTGCGCGACGTAGCGGTCGAACCAGGCGTCGGCGTCGGTGTCGCTCAGCGCCTCCTTACGGAGGAACTGCCGGACGCGGTCGCGCCGCTGTCCTTGGAAGGTGGTCTCGCCGTCGGCGAAGCGGAGCCACTGGACGTCGGTGATCTCGCGCCAGTGCGCGAGGGCCCGCTCGACGGTGCCGAAGCGCCCGTCGAGCCCTTCGGCGGCGAGATGCAGCCGCATACCGGCGCGGTCGGCGGTGGTGTAGTCGAAGAGGGTGTCGTCGATGTCCCAGACGACGGCGCGGATGGGCATGGGACGACGGTACCGGGGCGGCGCGCCGCCGGCCTCCCGTCCCTCGTACGGGTTCGATGTCACGGTCGGGCGCCGTGCGCCGTGCTGGACTAGCCCTAGCATGGCGGTCCCGTTCGCCCCGCCCCGCCGAGGGAGTTGATCATGGCCACTGAAGTGGACCCGGAGGCCTGCGAGAGAACCCCGGAGGCCGTTCGCACGGCGCTGCAGCGGCGCCCGGACTGGCTGCGGGCCTTCGAGCAGGACTGGCTGAGCGCGGCGGCCGACTTCGACCAGGCGGCTCTGGCGGGCGTCGTGGACAAGTGGTTCCCCTTCGCCTGCGCCTGCGCAACCCCGGGGTACCTGGACGACGTCGAGCACACGGTCAAGCGCCTGGCGGAGGGCGACACCGAGGGCATGGTCTTCCGGGACGAGGACGGCAGGGCGTACGACGCCGAGAACAACCCGGTGGACGTGGTGGGGCGCGGGTGAGCACGTACGCGATCCGGTACGCGGATCGGGCGGCCCGCCGTAAGGCCGCGCTGACCGCGCCACAACGCGGCGCGCTCCTCGCGCTGGAGAAACGGCTCGCCGTCAACCCCTTCGGGGCGCCCGCCACGAGCAACCAGGACAACAGCTGGTCCGCCGCGTTCGCAGGCGGCTTCGTGACCTACGTCGTGTCGAACCGGCACGTCGTGATCAACGTGGTCGACCTCGTGGCGGTCTGAGTGGCGGAAGGGGGCCGGCGGCCCAGTCGGCCGCCGGCCCCCTTTCGCGTACGTCCGGCCGGACCTACGCCGCCAGCTTCGCCAGCGCCGCGTCGATGCGGGTGAGCGTGCGGGCCTTGCCCAGGTTTTCCAGGGACTCGAAGAGCGGCAGGCCCACCGTGCGGCCGGTGACCGCGACGCGGACCGGGGCCTGGGCCTTGCCGAGCTTGAGGCCGTGCTCCTCGCCCGCCGTGAGGACCGCGTTCTTCAGGGACTCGGCGCTCGACCAGTCCGCGTCCGCCAGCTTCGCGCGGGCCGTGGTCAGCAGCGCCGCCGGGTCGCCCTTCATCGCCTTCGTCCAGGACGCCTCGTCCTCGACCGGCTCGGCGAGGAACAGGAAGTCGACGTTGGCCGTGATGTCGGAGAGCACCGTCACGCGGGTCTGCGCGTACGGGGCGATCGCCTCGAAGGCCGCCTGGTCGAAGTCCGCAGGGTCCCAGTTGGCGAACGGGGCCCGCAGCCAGGGCGCGCAGGCCTCCATGAAGGTCTTCACGTCCAGCTGCCGGATGTGGTCGGCGTTGATCGCCTCGGCCTTCTTCAGGTCGAAGCGCGCCGGGTTGGCGTTGACGTCGCCGATCTCGAAGGCGCCGACCATCTCCGCGCGCGTGAAGACGTCCTGGTCCGCGGAGAACGACCAGCCCAGCAGGGACAGGTAGTTGAGCAGACCGTCGGGCAGGAAGCCGCGCTCGCGGTAGAGGTTGAGCGAGGCCTGCGGGTCGCGCTTGGAGAGCTTCTTGTTGCCCTCGCCCATCACGTACGGCAGGTGTCCGAACTGCGGTACGAAGTGGGCGACGCCGAGCCCCATCAGCGCCTGGTAGAGCGCGATCTGACGGGGCGTGGAGGAGAGCAGGTCCTCGCCGCGCAGGACGTGGGTGATCTCCATCAGCGCGTCGTCGACCGGGTTGACGAGCGTGTAGAGCGGCGCCCCGTTGGCGCGGACGATGCCGTAGTCGGGCACGTTCTCCGGCGTGAAGGTCAGCTCGCCGCGGACCAGGTCGGTGAAGGTGATCGGCTCGTCGGGCATCCGGAAGCGGACGATGGAGGTGCGGCCCTCGGCCTCGTACGCCGCCTTCTGCTCGGGCGTGAGGTCGCGGCAGTGGCCGTCGTACCCGGAGGGGCGGCCGGCGGCGCGCGCGGCGTCGCGGCGGACCTCCAGCTCCTCGGCGGTGCAGTAGCAGTGGTACGCGTGGCCGGCCGCGAGCAGCTTGTCGGCGACGTCCCGGTAGATGTCCATCCGCTGCGACTGGCGGTACGGCGCGTGCGGGCCGCCCACCTCGGGGCCCTCGTCCCAGTCGAGGCCGAGCCAGCGCAGCGAGTCGAGCAGCGCCTCGTACGACTCCTCGGAGTCGCGGGCGGCGTCGGTGTCCTCGATGCGCAGGACCAGGGTGCCGCCGTGGTGGCGGGCGAACGCCCAGTTGAAGAGGGCGGTGCGGACCAGACCCACATGGGGGTTGCCGGTCGGCGAGGGACAGAAACGTACGCGGACGGTCGCGTTAGCCACGCTTGATCACCTTGTTGGTGAGAGTGCCGATGCCTTCGATGGTGACGGCGACCTCGTCGCCGACGCTGAGGGGGCCGACCCCCGCGGGGGTGCCCGTGATGATGACGTCGCCCGGGAGCAGCGTCATGGCCTCGGTGATGTGCACGACGAGGTCCTCGACGGAGCGGATCATGTCCCGGGTGCTGCCCAGTTGGCGCTGCTCACCGTTGACGGTGCACTGGACGGCGAGGCCGTCACTGACGGCCGCCAGGTCGATGGAGGTCTCCACCCAGGGGCCGAGCGGGCACGAGGTGTCGAAGCCCTTGGCGCGGGCCCACTGGTTCTCGCTCCTCTGGGCGTCGCGCGCGGTGACGTCGTTGGCGCAGGTGAATCCGAAGATCACGTCCTTGACGCGTTCGCGCGGGACCTCGCGGCACATACGGCCGATGACGACGGCCAGTTCGGCCTCGTAGTGCAGGTCGCTGGAGAACGAGGGGTACTCGACACCGTCGCCGGAGCCGATCACCGACGTGGTCGGCTTGAGGAAGACCACGGGCTTCTCGGGCACCTCGTTGCCCAGCTCCGCCGCGTGCGCCGCGTAGTTGCGGCCGATGCCCACCACCTTGTTGGGGAGGACGGGCGGGAGCAGCCGGACCTTGCTCAGCGGGACCTTGGTGCCGGAGAGCTCGAAGTCGGTGTACGGAATGCCCTTGATGATGTCGAGGACGAGGCCGGCGGCCGTACCGCCGGTGCCGTCCTCCTCGACCGCGCCGAAGGCGACATTGCCGTCGATGGAGAATCTGGCGATACGCACGGGTTGCTGTCGCCCCTCACTTTGCTGCTGGTTGATGCCGGCTGTTTGACTGCAGACTGACGTCCCAGGCTAGCGCGGTGGGGGGCGGCGGCCGACGCGGTGCGGGGCCGCCGTGGTGCGTGCCCTACTGTGCGACGGGGGCGTCGATCAGCGTCGTACGCTGCGGGTTGGCCGTGCGGAGCGGCAGGTCGACGGAGTGCTCCGGCGGGGCGGGCGGGAGAAGCTCCCCGGCGTCGTCCAGGTTCGCCAGCGTGGTGCGGCGGGGGTTGGCGGTGTTGCGGAACATCTTCGTCATCTTCATCGGTTGTACGCAGACCTTGTCGGGTACGGGTGCTCGGGAGCGCCGGTTGTCGAATGTGCCATCCATGTAAAGCGTCAGGCTAAACACCTGATTCCCTGCGAAAGCCTGGATGGCGCAACGATCTCCATGTGAGTTTGCTCACGACCTGCCGGGCATTTCACCCATCAGGGACAGTGGTCGAGACCGATGGAAACGGACATTGCCCTATCGAACGCTCCATTCCGCTCCTGATCATCAGGACTGGGGCACCCCTCGCCCACACGGGACTCGTTCCGGGAAGTCCGTTTCCTCCCCGAACACCTTCTACCGATCGTCACGCCCCGCTCACAAGGTGTCACCCAGGTCACAGCCAGGTACACGGCCCTTGTTGGAGATCCTGCTCTGTGCTGAAATTCCACGCACCGCCGCGGGTTCATCAGGACGGCGCGTAAGGGCGCGACGCGGCGCCGAGTGACATGCGGGGAAGGGGAGCATCGCCGGTCACTCAACGACCACCTTGGGGCGCACTCTGCGCTCCACGACGCCGACACCGTCCCGCCGTTCTGCGGGGGGACGCCTGGTCCAGAGGTTGCGACGCTAGTGCAGGGACGTTTCAAGAGGGACAGCAGCGCTGCGGCGGAGCAGGAGCCCCGTGGCGGGACCGACCGCGGCTCCTCGCCCCAGCACACCCAGAACCCCGGCCAAGGTCCGGCCGGCGAGGGTGGCGACCGGGGCACCCAGCCCGGTGCGGCGCCCGGTGGCGACACCCCGAACGCCGCGCCCAAGTCGGCGTCGACCGACGCGGGTTCGCGAATAGCGCTGCGTAACTGGCGCATCAGCACCCGTCTGGTGGCACTGCTCACCCTGCCGGTGGTCGCGGCCACCACGCTGGGCGGACTGCGTATCAACGAGTCCCTGAACGACCGCCAGCAGCTGGAGCACATGCAGCTGTTGACGAAGATGACCAAGGAAGCGACCAGTCTCGCCGCGGCGCTCCAGGCGGAGCGTGACGAGTCGGCGGGTCCGCTCACCAACGGCGCGAACCCCAAGGACTTCAAGGTCCAGGACCGCCGTACCAAGACGGACCGGGCCAAGAAGGCCTTCCTCGGCGCGACCGTGGACATCGGGAACACCGACGGCGACCAGGCGCTGGAGTCGATCCGCGCCAACGTCAGCCAGATCGCGACCCAGGTCAACAAGATCCAGGAAATCCGCAAGGACGCGTACGACTCGGACACCACGCACTCGCTGACGGTCGACGCGTACAGCGGTCTCATCGACTCGCTGCTGAGCCTCTCGCAGGACATGGCGCAGGCGACCAGCAACCCGGACATGATCAAGCGGACCCGCGCCCTGGCGGCCTTCTCCTCCGCCAAGGAGTACGCGTCGATCCAGCGCGCGATCATCGCCTCCGCGCTCCCCGCCGACCCGAAGCTCGCGGGTGAACTCAACGAGAACGACCGGCTCTACGGTCTGGCGGCGGCCACCAAGGGCGACAACGCCCTCGCCTCCTTCGACGCGCTGTACGAGTCGATGGGCGGCAACGCCGAGGAGCTGACGGCCCCGCTCAGCGGCAAGGGCAACCCCGAGATCAACGCCGCCGACGAGTACGCGCAGCGGGTGCTCGGCATCTCCGGCGGACTGGAGGGGCGGCCGAAGCGCTCGTACCTGGACTGGACCGACCAGGCGTCCGCCAAGATCAACGCGATGAACATCATCGAGCAGACGCTGCTCGGCGAGATGGAGAACAAGGCGCGTCAGCTGCGCGAGAAGTCGCAGCAGGACGCGCTCATCAACGGTGCGCTGATCCTCGTCGTCCTCGGCGTCTCGCTGGTCGGCGCCTTCGTCGTCGCCCGCTCCATGATCCGCTCGCTGCGGCGCCTCCAGGAGACGGCCACCAAGGTCGCCCAGGACCGGCTGCCGGAGCTGGTCAAGCAGCTCTCCGACTCCGACCCGCAGGACGTGGACACCTCCGTCGAGTCGGTCGGTGTGCACTCCAGGGACGAGATCGGCAAGGTCGCCGCGGCCTTCGACGACGTGCACCGCGAGGCCGTCCGACTGGCCGCCGAGCAGGCGCTGCTGCGGGGCAACGTCAACGCGATGTTCACCAACCTCTCGCGCCGCAGCCAGGGCCTGATCCAGCGTCAGCTGTCATTGATCTCCGAGCTGGAGTCCCGCGAGGCCGACCCGGACCAGCTGTCCTCGCTGTTCAAGCTGGACCACCTCGCGACCCGTATGCGCCGTAACGGTGAGAACCTGCTGGTCCTCGCCGGTGAGGAGCCGGGCCGCCGCTGGACGCGCCCCGTGCCGCTGGTCGACGTGCTCCGTGCCGCCGCCTCCGAGGTGGAGCAGTACGAGCGGATCGAACTCGCCTCGGTGCCCACGACCGAGGTCGCCGGCCGCGTCGTCAACGACCTCGTGCACCTGCTCGCCGAGCTGCTGGAGAACGCGACGTCGTTCTCCTCGCCGCAGACCAAGGTGCGCGTCACCGGTCACGCGCTGCCCGACGGGCGCGTGCTCGTCGAGATCCACGACACCGGCATCGGCCTCTCCCCCGAGGACCTGGCCGCGATCAACGAACGGCTCGCCTCGCCGCCCACCGTGGACGTCTCGGTGTCGCGCCGCATGGGTCTGTTCGTGGTCGGCCGGCTCTCCCTGCGGCACGGCATCAGGATTCAGCTGCGCCCCTCCGACTCCGGCGGTACGACCGCGCTGGTCATGCTGCCCGTCGATGTCGCCAACGGCGGCAAGAAGATGCCGCCGCGTCCCGGCGTCGGCGCGCCGAACGGCGCGGGCGGACCGTCGCCCGCCGGTCAGGGCGCCCTCGGTGCCGGCGGTCAGCAGTCCGGCATCGCCGCCGGGCTCGCGGGCGGCGCAGCCGGAGCGGGGCGGCTGGCCACTCCGCCGGCGCGCGGCCAGGTCGGCGCCGGTACGGGGCCCCGCGCCGCGCTGCCGGCCAGGAACGGTACGCAGAACGGTCTGCCCACCCGGCCGCAGTCCGGTCCGCCGCAGGACCCGCAGCGCCAGGGCATGGGGCAGAGTTCCGGTGGTCCGAGCCTGTTCGGTACGAGCCCCCGTGAGCAGGCGTCCGGCCGGCCGGGCGGCCAGTCGGGCCCCGGGCAGCCGTCGGGTCCGGTGCCGCAGGCCGGTGGCCGGCTCGCCCGGCCCGGTCAGAGCCTGTCCAGCCCGAGCGGACGGGGCGGCCCCGCGGGCGGCCCCGGCAACCGCGACCGCAACGCCTTCCAGCAGGGAGCGGGGGCGCCGAACGGTGGACCCCCGCCGGTCGACCGCGGCCGGCAGCTGCCGCCGCCCGGCGGACCGCGCGCCGAGCTGCCCGGGGGCAACCCGCAGCCGCCGCAGCGCCCGCAGCGTCCCGGTACCAGTGCGACGACCACCTGGGGCACGGGGCAGCAGCCCGCGCCGCAGCGGTTCTCGCCGGACGCCCCGCGCGGCCACGAGGAGCCCGAGAACACCGGTCAGTTCGCGATGCCGTCGGCGGGGCAGGGCCAAGGCCCCGGCTCCACCGCCGAGTTCGCGCGCCCCGACTTCGACGGCCCCCGGCCGGACCTGAACAGCGGCGCCCCGAACACCAACGGCGGCGGCAACGGATTCAGCGACACCGGGTCCTACCCCGTCCCCAACTCGGGCGACGTGAACGCCGGTTGGCCGGGTCAGGGGCAGGGCCAGGGTCCCGGTCAGGGGCAGAACCTCGGGTCCACGGAGCAGTTCCCCCGGCCGGACTTCAACGCGCCGCGCCCCCCGGAGCCCGGCGCCGCGCCCGGCTCCCCGAACAACGATCTCTTCGGCCAGAACCCGCCGCCGCTCGGACAGCGTCGTCCCGGCGCGGACCAGGGCCAGGGCCGCCCCGGCTACGGCCAGAACGGCCCGAACGGTGCCGACTTCGGCGCACCGCGTCCGCCGGTCGGCGCGCTTCCCCAGCAGTCCCAGCCGGAGGCGCTGCCGCCGGCCGGGCCGGGTGACGGCCGTACGCCGCTGTTCGACACGCTGGAGACCAACTGGTTCCACGGGCAGCAGAACGGCGGCTCCGGCGGCCCGGCGCAGCCCGAGGGGCCGCAGGTCCCCCAGGTGCCCGAGCAGCAGCGGCCGTCTCCGCAGCAGTTCCCGGAGGGTTCCCCGGACCGACCGGTGTCCCCTCCTCCCCCGTTGCCCGGGCGGCAGCCGGCGAACGGCAACGCCAACGGCAACGGCGCCGTCACGTCCTCCTGGCGCACGTCACCCAATGACGAGCTGGTACGCCAGGCCGAGCGGGTCAAGAAGCCCGCCGCGGGCGGAATCACCACCTCAGGTCTGCCTCGTCGGGTCCCGCGTGCCAACCTGGTGCCGGGAACCGCGCAGGAGCAGAGCAACCAGACCGGTCCGCAGGTCTCGCGTGCGCCAGATGACGTACGCGGCCGGCTGACCAACCTTCGCCGTGGCATTCAGCAGGGTCGTCAGGCCGGCAGCCGTACCGCCGACAGTTCGACGACCGGCAGTTTCAACCTCGGCCCCTCTCACCAGCAGGAGCGTTAGTTGAGTCCGATGAGCCAGGCGGCGCAGAATCTGAACTGGTTGATCACCAACTTTGTGGACAACACCCCCGGGGTGTCCCACACAGTGGTCGTATCCGCCGACGGCCTGCTGCTGGCCATGTCCGAGGGTTTCCCGCGGGACCGTGCCGATCAACTCGCGGCAGTTGCCTCCGGTCTGACCTCGCTGACCGCGGGGGCGTCCCGGATCTTCGAGGGCGGGCCTGTCACCCAGACCGTCGTCGAGATGGACCGCGGGTTCCTCTTCCTCATGTCCGTATCCGACGGTTCCTCACTGGCGGTGCTCGCACACCCCGACTGCGACATCGGTCTGGTGGGCTACGAGATGGCCCTCCTGGTCGACCGGGCAGGCACGGTGCTGACACCGGACCTGCGCGCCGAGCTCCAGGGGAGCCTGCTGCACTGAGGCTTCCAGGTACCGCCCACAGCGCCATCCACCGTCAGGCCGCGAACCGGCCCCACCCCGGCCCAGTCAGACGGCACGCAGACATCTTGCTGTCACGCCCGGAGGATTCATGACCCCGCCACCCGCCTCTCACGATCCGTACGGCGCCTCAGTCGACGCGTCCTACGGACTTGAGGGCGACCA
Source organism: Streptomyces niveus (assembly GCF_001723055.1). Classification (GTDB taxonomy): domain Bacteria; phylum Actinomycetota; class Actinomycetes; order Streptomycetales; family Streptomycetaceae; genus Streptomyces; species Streptomyces niveus. Next base: position 382 of record NZ_MDCR01000237.1, on the reverse strand, counting down.
GCCGCTGGTACGTCCGTACGCCATGACCGGCGGCCGGACACGGCCGCGGTACCAGCTCGCCATCGAGGCGCTGGTCAGCACGACGGCCGATCCGGCTCATCTCGCCGGGCTGCTCCCGGAGCACCAGCGGATCTGCCATCTCTGCCGCGAGGTGAAGTCCGTCGCCGAGGTGTCGGCGCTGCTGTCCATGCCGCTCGGTGTGGCGCGCATCCTCGTGGCCGACCTGGCAGAGGCCGGCATGGTGGCCATCCACCAGCCGGGTAACGGAGAGGCCGGCGGCACGCCGGATGTGACACTGCTCGAAAGGGTGCTCAGTGGACTTCGCAAGCTCTAGCGGCGGAGCGGCACGATCGACCACCTCCGCGAAGATCGTGGTGGCGGG
>NZ_MDCR01000236.1 GCF_001723055.1 Streptomyces niveus | reverse complement strand
ACGGCGCCGTACCACTCGCGGTACGGGGGAGGGCCGGCCGGGCGTCAGACCCGTACGGGATCGGGCTGTTCGCCCGCCTTCCCGTACGCGTCAACAGCCGCGTCGGGTGTGTTCTCCGGGACCGCCGACTCGTCGTGCGTCAGGTCCGGCAGCCGGTGCAGCCAGCGGGGGAAGTACCAGTTGTGCTCGTCCAGCAGCGCCATGACCGCCGGGAGCAGGACGCCCCGGATGACCGTCGCGTCGATCAGGACCGCCGCCGCCAGGCCGACGCCCATCTGCTTCATCGACTGCATCGACAGCGTCCCGAAGATGGCGAACACGGCGACCATGATCACGGCCGCGCTCGTCACGACGCCCGCCGTGGTCACCACCCCGTGGGTGATCGCCTCACGGGTCGTACGGCCCTGAAGCCGAGCCTCGCGGATCCGGGACACCACGAAGACGTGGTAGTCCATCGACAGTCCGAAGAGGATCACCAAGAGGAACAGCGGCAGCCAGGCGACGATCGCCCCGACGCCTTCGGCGCCGACCAGCGAGGCACCCCAGCCGTGCTGGAAGACCATGGTCAGGATGCCGTAGGCGGCGCCGACCGACAGCAGGTTCAGCACGATCGACGTCACCGCGATCGTCAGCGACCTGAAGCAGAGCAGCATCAGTACGAAGGCGAAGATCACGACGAAGGCGAAGACGGGCGCCACCGCCCCGACGATCTGGTCGTTGAAGTCCTTCGACCCGGCGACCTGGCCGGAGACCGGCGCCTCGACGCCATCGACCGTGCCGAGCGTGGCGGGCCGTACGGTGTCCCGCAGCAGCCCCAGACTCTTCTCCGCCCGGTCCTGGTCCGAACCGCCGACCAGCGGCACCTTGATGACCGCGATGTTCTGCTCGTCGTGCGTGACAATCTCGACGGGCCCCTGCGAGGCACCCGAACTGACCGCCTGGGCCTGGAAGTCGGCGAGTGCCCGCTGTACGGGAGCGGCGGTGATGTCGTCCGCCCGCACCACGACCTCGGCCGGCTCGGCGCCCCCCGGGAAGGCCTCGTTGATCCGCTGGTACGTCTGGACGATGGGCAGCGAGTCGCCGAACTCCTGGTCCAGCGTGAAGTTCTGCGTCTGCATGCCTACGGCCGGCAGGGCGATCGCCACGAGCGCGCCCGCCGCGACCACCAGCGCGGTCTTCGGCCGGCGCAGCACGCCGCCGAGCACCGCGCGCCAGAACCGGCTCTCACCCGTCGTACCGCCGGCCGCCGCGCGCTGCTTCTCCGACTGCTTGAGGCGGTTCAGGAACGGCACCCGGCCCCGCTCCACACGCTCGCCCAGCAGCGACAGCAGGGCGGGCAGCACGGTCACCGAACCGACCATCGCCACCGCGACCACCATCAGCGACGCCAGACCCATCGCCTTGAACTCGGCCACCCCGGTGAAGAGCATGCCCGCCATGGCGATACACACCGTCACACCGGAGACGATGACGGCCCGGCCGCTCGTCGCCGCCGCGATCCGCAGCGCCGTCCCGGCGTCGCGGCCGGCCTCGCGCTCCTCGCGCTCACGCCGCAGGTAGAACAGGCAGTAGTCGACGCCGACCGCGAGACCCACCAGCAGCATCACCGAGTTCGCCGTGTCGCTCATCGGCACGACATGGCTGACCAGGGCCATGAGTCCCATCGTCGCCATGATGGCGGTGACGGCCAGCACGACCGGCAGCAGAGCGGCGACCAGCGCGCCGAAGGCGATCAGCAGAATGCCCAGCGCCACCGGCACGGCGGTGAACTCCGCCTGCTTGAAGTCGTCTCCGTACGCGTCGTCGAAGGTCTTCTTCATGCTGGCGCCGCCGATCTCCGAGATCCGCAGCGTGTCCTTGTGCTCCTCCTGCACGCTCGCGACAGCCTTGAGCACCGGCGCGACCCGCTCGCTCGAAGTCTCGGGATCGCCAAGCACGCTGAAGTGCACCAGCGCGCTGCGGCCGTCCTTCGAGATGGCCTTCGTGTCGTACGGCGAGGTCACGTCGGCGACTTCGCCCGTCTGTCCGACGGCCGCCACGACCGCCTCGACTCCGGCACGGAACTCCTCGTCCGTGGCGGACGTCGACGGGGCGACACCCTGGATGAGGACCGACTCGCCCACCGGCTCGGTCAGACCCGCGTCCTCGATGATCCGTGCCGCGTCGCTGACCTCGCCGGCCATCTGCTCGCTGTTCTTGACGCCGACCTGCCCCGCCGCCGTGCCAAGTCCCATGGCGAGTACGACGAACAGCACCCATACGATGACCGCCGTCCACCGGTGCCGCGCACTCCAGGCTCCGGCACGCGCCGCGATTCCGCGCGACGGGGATGCCGCCCCCGGTCCGCCGTCCTGTCGCTGTCGTCGCTCCGTCGTCACCATCGCCGGTTCGTCCCCTCCTGCCTGAGAGCGGCCGTGCGCCGCAGTCGCCGGGGCGAAGTTATCGGGTTCCGGCCTTGCCCTTCTGTAGTCCTGGTGAAGCCCCCGTTACAACTGATGCGCCGCGGGAGGGAGATCGAGTGGGTCGGTCCACTTCGGCACGCATGGTGGATTTCGTAGTGAGAATTGATGTTTTCTCAGCGACAGCGGCCTGAAGGTCTTGATCTGAGCGCGACAATCGGCCAGGGTTTCGAGCCAGCCCGCCGGAAGTTCTTCGTCCGACGAGCTGTCCCCCCACAAAATGCTCACGAGGAGAACCCTCTTCATGACAACTCATAAGCGCGCCGCCCGGATGAGACTCGCCGCGGCGATAACCGCGGTGGCGGCCGTGGCCGGTGTCACCGCCTTCGCCTCCCCCACGGCGACCGCGGCCACCCCCCTCGGCACGGTGTACGGGGCCGACGCCAAGGGCGCGGTCGCGGGCAGCTACATCGTGCTGCTCGACCAGAAGGCCGACAAGAAGGATCTCGCCGCCGAGTACGGCGGCAAGGTCAACCGCACCTACAGCGCCGCCGTCAACGGCTTCTCGGCCAGCGGACTTTCGGCGACCGAGGCCAAGCGTCTCGCCGCCGACCCGGCCGTCTCCAAGGTCGTGCAGAACAAGAAGTTCTCGATCAGCGCCACCCAGGACAACCCGCCGTCCTGGGGCCTCGACCGGATCGACCAGACCGCGACCGCCGGTGACAACGCCTACACCTACCCGGACAGCGCGGGCGAGGGCGTCACGGCGTACATCATCGACACCGGAGTCCGCGTCACCCACGCCGACTTCGAGGGCCGCGCGTCGTCCGGCTTCGACGCGGTCGACAACGACGACAACGCCGACGACGGCAACGGCCACGGCACGCACGTCGCCGGCACCGTCGCGGGCGCCGCCCACGGCGTCGCCAAGAAGGCGAAGATCGTCGCCGTACGGGTCCTCGACGACTCCGGCAACGGCACCACCGAGCAGGTCGTCGCCGGTATCGACTGGGTCACCGCCAACCACACCGGCCCCTCCGTCGCCAACATGAGCCTCGGCGGCGGCGCCGACCCCGCACTCGACGAGGCCGTCCGCAACGCCATCGCCTCCGGTGTCACCTTCGGCGTCGCGGCCGGCAACGACTCCAGCGACGCGAGCGCGACCTCCCCGGCGCGCGTCGAGGAAGCCATCACGGTCGCCTCGTCCACCGTGGACGACGAGCAGTCGTCCTTCTCCAACTACGGCTCGATCGTGGACATCTACGCGCCCGGCTCCGACATCACGTCGACGTGGAACGGCAGCGACACCGACACCGGCACCATCTCCGGTACGTCGATGGCGACCCCCCACGTCGTCGGCGCGGCGGCGGTCTATCTGGCCGGACACCCCGACGCCGCACCGGCCGACGTGGCCACCGCCCTGACGGACGGCGCCACGCCCGACACCATCTCCAACGCCGACGCCGGCACCCCGAACAAGTTGCTGAAGGTCGTCGAGTAACCCCCTCGCGACACCGGTGCGGGACCGGCGGTCGTCGTGCTCTCCCCCACGGGGCGCGGCGACCGCCTTCCGCACGCCTTCCGCACGCCGGAGCCGTCACGGCGGCCCGCCGACCTATCGTGTTCCCATGACGACGACCAGGTACGGGGCACTGCTGCGCGGGATCAACGTCGGCGGAAGCCGGAAGGTCCCCATGGCCGCGCTGCGCGACGTGCTCACCGGTCTCGGCCACCGCGACGTCGCGACGTACCTCCAGAGCGGCAACGCCGTCTTCACCGACACCACCGGCGCGGACGAGAACACACTCGCCGCCGCGCTCGGCGACGCCATCCAGGAGCAGTTCGGCTTCCCCGTCGAGTGCCTGGTCCGCGACGCCGCCTATCTGAAGGCCGTCGCCGACGCCTGCCCCTTCCCCGCCGCCTCGCTCCAGGGCAAACAGCTCCATGTCACCTACCTCTCCGAGACCGTGGACCCGGACCGCTTCGCCGCCGTCGACCAGGAGTCCTACCTCCCCGAGGAGTTCCGGCTCGGCGACCGGGCGCTGTATCTGTACACCCCCGACGGCCTCGGCCGCTCCAGGCTGGCCGAGGCCGTCGGGGGTGT
>NZ_MDCR01000235.1 GCF_001723055.1 Streptomyces niveus | reverse complement strand
CGCCCGCCGGGCGCTCGGCACCTGGGGCGGCTTCCTGACCGGGACGGCCATCCTCATCGAGTACATCCTGGCGCCGGCCGCGATCTCCATCTTCATCGGTGACTACGTCGAGTCGCTGAACCTCTTCGGGCTGGAGGCGGGGTGGCCGGTCTATCTCGCCTGCTTCGCCGTCTTCATCGGGATCCACCTCTGGGGCGTCGGCGAGGCGCTGCGCTTCAGCCTGGTCGTGACGGCCATCGCCGTCGCCGCGCTGCTGATCTTCGCGGTGGGCGCGTTCACCGAGTTCGACAGCGGCGGCCTCAACGACATACCTGTGCAGGAGGACGCCTTCGGGTCCAACTCCTGGCTGCCGTACGGGCTGTTGGGCATCTGGGCCGCGTTCCCGTTCGGCATGTGGTTCTTCCTGGGCGTCGAGGGTGTGCCGCTGGCCGCCGAGGAGGCCAAGGACCCGGTGCGCTCGATGCCGAAGGCGCTGTCGATCTCCATGGCCGTCCTGGCCCTGCTGGCGCTGATCACGTTCTTCGCGGCCACGGGTGCCCGCGGTTCCGCCGCCGTCATGGAGGCGGGCAACCCGCTGGTGGTCGCGCTCCAGGGCGACGGCGAACCGACGGCGCTCAGCAGGTTCGTGAACTACGCGGGGCTTGCGGGCCTGGTCGCGTCCTTCTTCTCCCTCATCTACGCCGGTTCCCGGCAGTTGTTCGCGCTCTCCCGGGCCGGCTATCTGCCGCGTTTCCTCTCCCTGACGAGCAGCCGCAAGGCGCCGTACCTCGGTCTGCTGATACCGGGCGCGATCGGCTTCGCCCTCGCCGCCGGCAGCGGCAACGGCGGCCGGATGCTGAACGTCGCGGTCTTCGGCGCCACGATCTCCTACGCCCTGATGGCCCTGTCGCACATGGTGCTGCGCCGCCGTGAGCCCGGTCTGCACCGCCCGTACCGGACTCCGGGCGGCATGCTGACCTCCGGTGTGGCCTTCACGCTGGCGCTGTCGGCGCTGGTGGCGACGTTCCTGGTGGACAAGGACGCCGCGTTCATCGCACTCGGGGTCTATGTCGTGGCCCTGGCCTATTTCGCCTTCTACAGTCGGCACCGGCTGGTCGCGGCGGCGCCCGAGGAGGAGTTCGCCGCGCTGGCGGCTGCCGAGGCCGACCTGGAACGGGGCTGAGACCCCGTTCGGCCGAAACGACAGCACCACCGCACGACAGAACAGCACAAGGCACAGCACCAACGGAGGAACGTTCAGTGAAGCCGCTCATCGGCGTCAGCACGTATCTGGAGACGTCGGCCAGGTGGAGCGTCTGGGATCTGCCCAGCGCCCTGCTGCCCCTCGGCTACCCCCGGCTCGTCCAGCGCGCGGGCGGCGTCGCCGTCCTGCTCCCGCCGGACGAGTGGGCCACCGCCGCCTCGGTCGTCTCCCGGCTCGACGGGCTGGTCATCGCCGGCGGCCCCGACGTGGAGCCGGTCCGGTACGGGGCCGAGCCCGACCCCCGTACCGGACCGCCCGCCCGGGAGCGGGACGAGTGGGAACTGGCCCTGATCGAGGCGGCGTTGGCGTCCGGCACACCCCTGCTCGCGATCTGCCGGGGCATGCAGCTGCTGAATGTCGCCCTCGGCGGCACGCTCATCCAGCATCTGGAGGGCCACACGGCCGCGACGGTCGGCGTCTTCGGCGAGCACCCGGTCAAGCCGGTCCCCGGGACCCGGTACGAGGCGGCCGTCCCCGAGGAGTCGGACGTGCCGACCTCCCACCACCAGGCCGTGGACCGCCTGGGCGAGGGCCTGATGGTCTCCGCGTACGCGGGCGACGGCACCGTGGAGGCGGTCGAGCTGGTGGACGACCGGTGGGTGCTGGGGGTGCAGTGGCATCCGGAGATGGGGCAGGACGTACGGGTGATGGCGGCGCTGGTGGCGGCGGCGCGCGACGACGGGTGAGACGGCACGCGTTGATGGTGTCGTGTTCACCCGCCGTTCGCGGATGGGCGGAACTGTGTGCCGGGCTCGATTCATCATGGCCGTCGGACCCCGCCCATCCCCAGGAGATGAACGTGCCCATCAACCGTAGAGACTTCTCCAAGACCTCGGCCGCCGCGGGCCTCACCCTCGTCGGCACCGCCGGTGTCCTGTCGACCGCCAGCGCGTACGCCTACGCCGAGGAGAACGCGGACACGCCCGCCGCGAGCGGCGACCAGGACGCCCGGTCCTCCTCCCGCCCGCTCGACAGCAAGACCGGATACGGCCCGCTGATCGACGACCCGAAGGGGCTGCTCGCGCTGCCCGCCGGCTTCTCGTACGAGGTCGTCAACCACGCCGGTGTCACCAAGCTGGACAGCGGCGAGTTCACCCCGAACAGCCACGACGGCACGGCCACCTTCCCCGGCACCCGGGGCTCCACGCTCCTGGTCGTCAACCACGAGCTGGGCGGTGACCGCTCCGAGGTCGACTTCCCCGTACCCCTGACGCCGGGCCTCGCGTACGACCCCGCCGCCCCCGGCGGCTGCACCGTCGTCGAGATCTCCAAGCACGGCGACCACGTGAGCGAATGGGTCGCCCTCACCGGCACCCAGGAGAACTGCGCGGGCGGTCGCACCCCCTGGGGCACCTGGCTGACCTGCGAGGAGGACACCACCAGGGCCGGCGAGGACGGCATGACCAAGGACCACGGCTACGTCTTCGAGGTGGACCCGTACGACCGCCGCGCCAACCAGCACCCGAAGCCGGTCAAGGCGCTCGGGCGGTACGACCACGAGGCCGTCGTGGTCGACACCAAGCGCGGCCATCTGTATCTCACCGAGGACGCCGACGAGCCCAACGGCCTGCTGTACCGCTGGACCCCGCCGAAGGGCTTCCGCCACGGGCGGGGCAAGCTGCGCGGGCTCTCCGACACCGCCGGTGTGCTGGAGGCGTTCAAGTGCTTCGACTCCCGGGGCGCCTTCGTGGACGACCTGTCCCGCGCCACGAAGGCCGGGACCGTGTACGGCGTCGACTGGGTGAACGTGCCCGACCGGGACGCCAGGACCGTACCGGTGCGCGAGCAGTTCACGGACACCCAGGTCACCCGCGCCCGCAAGCTGGAGGGCATGTGGTGGGCCGACGGCGGCGCGTACATCGTCTCCTCCTACGCGCGTGAGGAGAGCCCGGAGCAGCACGACGGCCAGGTGTGGTTCTACGACCCGGCCCGCCGGAAGCTGACTCTCAAGCTGATCCTCGGCATCAACCAGGACCCGTCGAAGGACGGCGCGTTCGACGGCCCGGACAACATCACGGTGTCCCCGTACGGCGGCGTGATCCTGGCCGAGGACGGCGACGGCGTCCAGCACCTGTTCGGCGCGACGGACTCGGGCCGGACCTACCCGATCGCCCGCAACGAACTGATGGGCGGTACGGAGGAGGAGCCCGAGTACAGCGAGTTCGCCGGTGTCGTCTTCTCCCCCGACGGCAAGACGCTGTACGCGAGCATCCAGGACCCGGGCATCCTGCTGGCCATCACCGGCCCCTGGCGCCACCAGCGCTGACGGCCCGCCACCGCCGGCCGTGCCCCCGTCCGAGGGGTACGGCCGGCGGTCTTCACCCGTACCGTCAGGGCGCCGCGCGGGTCAGCGACAGCAACTCCCGTGCCGGGCCGCTCGGGCGGTGGCCCGTCGGCCAGACGGCCCGCAGGTCGCGCCGCAGATGGATGCCCGCCACCTCGACCTCCAGCAGGCGGCGGGCCACCAGCTCCTCCCGCACGGCCAGTTCGCTGAGCACCGAGGGTCCCGCGCCGCTGACCACAGCCGCCTTGACCGCGGTCGTCGACGACAGTTCGAGCAGCGGCTCGGCGAGACCTCCGTAGGAGGCGAGTGCCGCGCCGAGCACCTGGCGGGTGCCCGAGCCCTCCTCACGGAGGATGAGCGGGCTGGCCGCCAGTTCGGTGGGTGTCAGCGCCGTACGCCGTGCGCTCCACTCGTGGGCCGGCGCGACCACGACCACCAGCCGGTCGCGGCCGATCACCGTGCCGTCAAGCCCGGCGGGCACGGCCAGGCCCTCCACGAAGCCGAGGTCCGCCTCGCCGCCGAGCAGCCGTGCGGCCACGGCGCCGGAGTTGCCTGCCAGCAGGGAGACGGCCGTGTCCGGCCGGGCCGTGCGCAGCGCGATGAGCCAGCCGGGCAGCAGATACTCCGCGATGGTCATGCTCGCGGCGACCCGCAGCCGCGAGTCGCGCCGGTCGCGCAGCGCCTGCGCGCCCGCGTCGAACGCCTCGGCCGCCTCCATGATCCGCCGCGCCCAGTCGGTGACGAGCGCGCCCGCCTCGGTGGGCCGGGAGCCACTGGGCGACCGGTCGAAGAGGCTCACGCCGAGCTGCCGTTCGACGGACCGTATCCGGCTGCTCGCCGCCGGCTGGCTGATGCCCAGCTCGCGGGCGGCCCCGCCCATGCTGCCGTGCCGGGCGACGGCGATGAGCAGCTCCAGCGCGCCCAGTTCGGGCACCCGGTGGGCAAGAGTCACTGGAGGCTCATCGGTCATACATTCAGGTTATGGCCTCATAGCAGCGAGGGGGCTGGTGGGGAGCCGGTGGAGCGAGGAGGCTGCGAACATGCCCACCCTCGCCCCGGTCGCCCCGAAAGCCCTGGTCACACCGCTCGGCACGGCCCGCCCCGGCCGCTTCCCCGCCCTGCGCCACGTCGGGCCCAACTGGTACGCGAGCGTGATGGGCACCGCGATCGTCGCGAGCGCGGGCGCCGCGCTCCCCTGGGCCCCGGCTCTCGCCCCCGTGGTGCGCGCCGTCACCGTCGCCGTGTGGGCCCTGTCCGCGCTGATGCTGCTGGCCGTGCTGGCCGCCCGCGCCGGGCACTGGATCCACCACCGCGACCAGGCCCGCGCCCATCTGCTCGACCCCGCCGTGGCGCCCTTCTACGGATGTCTGGCGATGGCCCTGCTGGCGGTCGGCGGCGCCACTCTCACCGTGGGCCGGCAGGTGATCGGTGAGAGCGCGGCCGTGGCCGTGGACGCCGTGCTCTTCACGGTCGGCACAGTGGTCGGCCTGGCGGCGGCCGTGGGCATCCCGTATCTGCTGGTGGTACGCCACCGGGTACGGGCCGCCGACGCGTCCCCGGTGTGGCTGCTGCCGGTGGTGGCGCCCATGGTGTCGGCGGCCCTGGGCCCGGCCCTGATCCCGTATCTGCCCGCCGGTCAGTGGCGCGAGGCCCTGCTGCTGGCCTGTTACGCCCTGTTCGGCATGAGCCTGCTCGCCACGCTCACCCTGCTGCCGCTGGTCTTCGGCAGACTCGTGGTCCTCGGTCCGCTGCCCGTGGCCCTGACACCGGCGCTGTTCCTGGTGCTGGGCCCGCTCGGGCAGTCCACGACGGCGGCCGGCCACTTCGCCCACGCCACGCCCGCCTTCGCCGTCCCGGAGACGTTCGCCGTCCTGTACGGCGTCCCGGTGCTGGGCTTCGCGCTGCTGTGGCTGGCCCTGGCGGGCGCGATGGCCGTGCGCGCGGTACGGCGCGGGATGCCGTTCTCGATGACGTGGTGGGCCTTCACCTTCCCCGTCGGCACCTGTGTGACCGGCGCCGACGGGCTGGCCCGCCTCACGGGCCTGACGGCCCTGTCGTGGCTCGCCTTCGGTCTCTTCGCCCTGCTGACGGCCGCCTGGGCGGTCGCGTGGACCCGTACCGTCCACGGCGTGGTCAGCGGAGCGCTGCCCGCAGCGCCGCCGGTGCCTCGGCCAGCGACGGCCCGTACCAGGTGAGCAGGCGCCCGTCGACCAGCGCGGCCGGCAGTCCGGGAAAGGCCTCGGGGCCGTCGTCGGCGGTGAAGCGGTACGGCTCGTCGGGCAGGACGACCAGGTCGGCGCCGGAGGCCCGCAGTTCGTCCAGGGGAACGCGCGGGTAGCGCTCGGCCCGGTCGGCGTAGACGTTGCGCACGCCGAGCCTGGCGAGCAGATCACCGGCGAAGGTGTCCCGGCCGAGCACCATCCAGGGCCTGCGCCAGATGGGTACGACCGCCCGGCGCCCTCCTTCGTACGGAGGCGGCGCGGGCACCGCCGCCCAGGCGTCGCGCGCCTCGTCCAGCCAGCGCGGCATCGCGAGCCCGCACCCCGTCACGAGCAGCCGCTCCAGTTCGGCGAACGCCTGGCCGAGGTCGCGCACCTCGGTGACCAGCACCTCGACGCCCGCCTCCCGCAGCGCGGCCAGATCCGGCGCGCGGTTCTCCTCCTCGTTGGCCACGACGAGGTCGGGGCGCAGCGCGGTGATCGCGGCGATGTAGGGATTCTTGGTGCCCCCGACGCGTACGACGTCGAGGCCGGCGGGGTGGCTGCACCAGTCGGTGGCGCCCACCAGCAGTCCGGGCGCGCTGACCGCGACGGCCTCGGTGAGCGAGGGGACGAGCGAGACGACCCGCGGTGCGGCAGTCACGGCGCCCGCTCAGCGGCGGGTGTCGAAGGTCGCGTCGATGTGTTCGGCGACGGCGACGACCAGGATGCGCGTGCCGGGCTCGGTGGCGCGCCAGCGGTGCCGGACGCCGCCGGAGAGGTACAGCGTGTCGCCGCGCTCCAGGCGGTACGCGCGGCCTTCGGCCTCGACCTCGACCGAGCCGTCGGCGATGTACATCACCTCGTCGTTGCGGTGCTGGTACTCGCGCCCGGTGTCCAGCTCACCCGTGTACTCCTTGGCGTGCAGCTGGTGTCCGCCGCGGGCCACCCTGCGTACGCCCGGTCCGCCGCCGGCGTCGGCCCGTACGACATCGACCGTGCGCGCCGAGTCGGCCGCCGCGTGCAGCGCGGCGGTGGTCGTCTCCAGGGCGTCGGCGACCCGCTCCAGCGAACGGGCGCTCGGCCGGGCCCGCTCGTTCTCGACCTGGCTGAGGAAAGGTACGGACAGTCCGCTGCGGTCGGCGACGGCCGCCAGCGTCAGCCCGAGGGACCTGCGCCGTCGGCGGACGGCGGCGCCCACCCTGAGCGCTTCCTTGTCGTCCATGTCTGGGCTCCCTCCGGCCGGATCGTCATCTTCTCAGAGTTGACGGCCGCGCACGGGCGGTCTGACTGACCCTGGCCGATCCGTCCTGATCCGGTTACCGGCCCGTAGGGCCACACAGTCCAATCTACGCGAGCAGGGCCGAGGGGGGTACGGCGAAGGCGGGCACCGCCTCCCTGGGGTGCCCGCCTTCTCGCTTTCCGTTACCGGCCGCCGCCGCTCACGCGCTTCGCGTTACCGGCCACCGCCGCTCACTGCGGGGCGATCTCGTCCGCGATGCCGGGATTCTTGTCCATCCAGGCCTTGACCGCCTCCTCCTCATGTCCCGTGCCGCGCTTCTGGATCTCGTTCTCCAGGCCAGCGAGCTGTTGCTCGCTCAGCTTGAAGTCCTTGAACCACTTGGTCAGCTGCGGATAGTTCTTGGGGAAGTCCTTGTTGCCGACGGTGCGGATCTGGTCGCCCTCGCCGAAGGCCTTCTGCGGGTCCTTCAGCTTGGTGAGCTCGTACTCGTTGTACGCCCAGTGCGGGGTCCAGAGCATCACCGCGATGGGCTCCTTCTTGCCGTACGCGCGCTTGAGTTCGGCCAGCATGCCGGGCGTCGAGCTGTCGACGACCTTGTAGCCGTCCAGGCCGTACCCCGGCAGGACCTTGTTCTTGAGGATGTTCATGGTCTCGGTGCCGGGCTCGATGCCGACGATCCGGCCCTTGAACTCGTCCTCGCGGCCCTTGAGATCCGCCAGCGAGTCGACGCCCTTCACATAGGAGGGCACGGCGATCTCCAGGGACGTCGGCCCGTACCAGGACCCGAGGTCGGAGAGTTTGTCGCCGTACTTGTCCCAGTACTTCTTCTGCGTGTTGGGCAGCCAGCCGTCGAACTGGACGTCGATCTGCCCCCGGGACATCGCGGTGTACATCGGGCCGACCTCGAACTGCTTGAGGTTCATCTTGTAGCCCCGGTCCTCCAGCACCGCCTTCCACAGATACGTGGCCGCGATGTCCTCCTCCCAGGGGAACCAGGCGACCTCGATGGGCCGGTCACGCTCGTCCTTGCCGTTCGCGCCCTTGCTGACTCCGGCGACCGGGGTCCACTTGTCGGCCAGTTCGGGGTTGTCCTTGAGCCAGGCGCGTACGGCCTCCTGCTCCTTGCCCTTGCCGGCGCCCTGGATCTCCGCCTCCAGGCTGGTGAGCTGGTCCTCGGTCATCTCGAAGTTCTTCAGCCACTTGGCGACGCCGGGATTGTCGGCGGAGAAGCCCTTGCGGGCGAGCATGTGCACACCGTCGCCGGTGCCCCAGGTGCCCTTCGGGTCCTTGAGCTTCTTCAGGTCGTAGGTGTTGTACGCCCAGTGCGGGGACCAGAGCGTGACGACGACCGGTTCCTTCTTCTCGTAGGCGCGCTTGAGTTCGGCCAGCATGCCGGGCGTCGAGCCGTCGACGACCTTGTACTCGCCTTCGAGGCCGTACTCCTTGAGGACCTTGTCCTTCAGGATGCCCATCTCGCCCGCGCTGGGCTCGATGCCGATGATCCGGCCCTTGAACTGGTCGGCCTTGCCCTTGAGATCGGCCAGCGAGTCGACGCCGTCGACGTAACTGGGCACGGACAGCTCCAGGGACGTCTGGTCGTACCAGGAGCCCATGTCCTCCAGCCGGTCCTTGTACTTGGCCCAGTAGGTGGCGTGGGTGGTCGGCAGCCAGGAGTCGGTCTGGATGTCGATCTGGCCGTTCGCCTGGCCGGTGTAGAGCGCCCCGGCCTCGTACTGGGTGGCCTCGACGTCGTAACCGCGCCGCTCCAGCAGTTCCTTCCAGAGGAAGGTGGAGGCGATGCCCTCGTCCCAGGGGATGTAGCCCATGCTGATCTTCTTGCCCTGGCCGACGTCGCCGTCGGCGGCCACGGTCGCGGACTTGGTGCCGCCGAAGATGCTCATGCCGCCCGCGACGAGCGCGAGGACGACGACACCGACCACCGCGACCGACGGACGCGGCCGGTGGTCCCAGACCTTGAGCGAACCGCTCATCGCCTGCGCCTTGGCCAGCGCGCGGCGGCCCAGCGGCGAGACCTGCCGGCCCAGCGCGCCGGTCAGCCGGTCCAGATACATCGCCAGGATGACGATGGAGACGCCCGCCTCGAAGCCGAGGCCGATGTCGACGTTGCCGATGGCGCGGTAGACGGCGCCGCCGAGGCCGCCGCCGCCGACCATGCCCGCGATGACGACCATGGACAGGCCCAGCATGATGACCTGGTTGATACCGGCCATGAGCGTCGGGAGCGCGAGCGGCAGCTGGACGCGCAGCAGGGTGTTGCGCGGGCTGGTGCCGAACGCCTCGGCGGCCTCGACCAGTTCGGCGTCGACCTGCCGGATGCCCAGCTCCGTCATACGGACGCCGGGCGGCAGGGCGAAGATGATCGTGGCGATGATGCCGGGGACCACGCCTACGCCGAAGAAGATGATGCCGGGGATCAGATAGACCATCGCCGGCATCGTCTGCATGAAGTCCAGCACCGGCCGGATGACGGCGCTGACGGTGGCCGAGCGCGCGGCCCAGACCCCCAGCGGCACCGCGATGACCAGGATGACGAACGTCGCGACGAGCACGAGCGAGAGCGTCGACATCGCGAGTTCCCACAACTCGATCGAGTCGATGAGGGCGAAGCCGACGAAGGCCAGTCCGGCCGCGAGGAGACCGCGCAGCCACCAGGCGAGCACGGCCAGGATGCCGGCGAGCAGCAGCGGTTCGGGACCGTTGAGCACCGCGTCGACGACGTCGTACATGGTGGTGACGAGCGAGCTGATCGCGTCGAACAGCCAGGAGAGATGGCGCTGGAGGAAGTCGACTCCGCTGTCGACCCACTCGCCGAGCGGGAGCCTAGGCACTGGCCGCCTCCTTGTCGACGGACAGCGTTGTCGGGCCGCCGTCGGCCACGGGCGCCGCTGTGCCGGCGGGTGCGTCGGCGGGCGTCATCGGCTCGCCGAGTACGGCGAGAAGTCTGGCGCGCGGTACGACTCCCACGAGCCGCCCTTCGTCGTCGACGACGGCGACGGGGACCGAGCTGGTCGAGCAGGGCGTGAACAGCTCGATGATCGGGGTGCCCGCGGTGACGGTGGCGGGCGCCGCCGCGAGTACGTCCTTGTCGGTACGCAGTTCCTTGCCGTCGTCGGTCCGGGTGCCGTGGGCGGTGTCGGCGTCCGCCATGATCGCGCCGGCGGTCAGGACGCGCGAGCGGTCGACGTCCTGGGTGAAGGAGGCGACGTAGTCGTTGGCGGGGGTGACGAGGATGTCCTCGGCGGTGCCGAGCTGGACGATCGCGCCGTCGCGCATGACGGCGATCCGGTCGCCGAGCCGCATGGCCTCGTTGAGGTCGTGGGTGATGAAGACGATGGTCTTCTTCAGCCGCTTCTGGAGTTCCAGGAGCTGGTCCTGCATGTCACGCCGGATCAGCGGGTCGAGCGCGCTGAACGACTCGTCCATGAGCAGCAGGTCCGCGTCGGTGGCGAGCGCGCGGGCGAGGCCCACCCGCTGCTGCATACCGCCGGACAGCTCGTCGGGCCAGGCCTTCTCCCAGCCGGCCAGGCCCGCGAGCTCCAGCGCCTCGGTGGCACGTCTGTCGCGTTCGGCGCGGGGGACGCCCTGGACCTCCAGGCCGTATCCCGCGTTCTCCAGCACGCTGCGGTGCGGGAAGAGGGCGAAGTGCTGGAAGACCATGCTGATCTTGGTGGAGCGCACCGTGCGCAGCTCCGCCGCGCTCAGGGCGGTCAGGTCCTGGCCGTCGAAGAGCACGCGCCCCGCCGTCGGCTCCAGCAGTCCGTTGAGCATGCGCAGCAAGGTGGACTTGCCGGATCCGGAGAGTCCCATGACGACGAATATCTGTCCGGGATCGACGGAGAACGACGCGTCGATCACCGCGGCGGTCGTGCCGTCGGCGCGCAACTCCTCGCGGTCCGTTCCGTTTTCGAGCTTCTTCACCGCTTCTTCGGGTCGCGCCCCGAAGACCTTGTACAGGTGTTCCGCCTGGAGCCTGGACACATATACCTCACGCCGTCGAAATGAGAAACGGCCCGCCACCCCCGCCGGCGGGCCGTGGAGCGGCACGGAGTCTGTCCGTGGTGTCCGGCCGACGGTCTGTGGAAGTCCGTGTCCGGGTCCGCTCCGCCTGCGCGCCTGCCCCGGTCGGCATGACCCAAACACTTATGTGGTCCACACCACTCGAACACACTCCCGCGCAGGTCAGGCGGGATCGGTGCCACTGTCAGTGGGATACGGCATCATCAGGGTCGTGACGCGACGCCTGATGCTCCTCGACACCGCCTCCCTCTACTTCCGCGCCTATTTCGGGGTCCCCGACTCGGTGCGCGCCCCCGACGGCACGCCCGTCAACGCGGTCCGGGGGCTGCTCGACTTCATCACCCGGCTCGTCCAGGACCACCACCCGGACGATCTCGTGGCCTGCTGGGACGCCGACTGGCGGCCCCAGTGGCGGGTGGATCTGATCCCGTCGTACAAGGCGCACCGGGTGGCGGCGGAGACGCCGGAGGGGCCGGACGAGGAGGAGACGCCCGACACGCTCGCGCCGCAGGTGCCGATCATCGCGGCGGTGCTCGACGCGCTGGGGATCGCCAGGGTCGGCGTCGAGGGGTACGAGGCGGACGACGTGATCGGCACCCTCACCGGCGCCGCGTCGGGCCCGGTCGACATCATCACGGGCGACCGCGATCTGTACCAGCTGGTGGACGACGCACGGCAGGTGCGGGTGCTGTATCCGCTCAAGGGGGTCGGCTCGCTCCAGGTCACGGACGAGGCGTGGCTGCGCGAGAAGTACGGGGTGGACGGCTCCGGTTATGTGGATCTGGCCCTGCTGCGCGGCGATCCGAGCGACGGACTGCCCGGCGTGCCCGGGATCGGCGAGAAGACGGCGGCCAAGCTGCTGGACGCGTACGGCGATCTGGCGGGGATCATGGCGGCGGTCGACGACCCGAGGTCGAAGCTCACGCCCTCGCAGCGCAAGCGGCTGGACGAGTCCCGGGCCTATGTGGCGGTCGCGCCGACGGTGGTGCGCGTCGCCGCGGACGTCGCGCTGCCCGACTTCGACCCGGCGCTGCCCGCCGAACCGCTCGATCCGGAGACGCTGGACGCGCTGGCGGCCCGCTGGGGGTTGCAGAACGCGCTGCACCGGCTGCTGGTCACGCTCGGGAAGTGACGGGAGGGCGCACAGATCAGGCGTCCACCGACGGCGGGGTGTTAACTTAGGCATACCTAAGCACCACCGCGCGACCGCCGAGCGGCGGTCGTGTGCCGCATGAGTCGAGGGAGACGCCGTGGCAGCACAGCAGGCCCGCAGGTCACCGAAGGTCCACCAGGCGCGGGTGATACGTACCCAGCGCATCACGCCGCACATGGTGCGCCTGGTCCTCGGTGGCGACGGACCCGCCGGGCTCGAAGCGGGTGAGTTCACCGACCATTACGTCAAGCTGCTCTTCGCTCCCGAGGGTGTCAGCTACCCCGAGCCGTTCGACATGGACCGCGTCCGCGAGGACTTCCCGCGCGAGCAGTGGCCCGCGACGCGTACGTACACGGTGCGCGAGTGGAACCCGGCCGCCGGCGAGATCACGATCGACTTCGTGGTGCACGGCGACGAGGGTCTGGCGGGACCGTGGGCCGCCGCCGCGCGGCCGGGCCAGACGGTGCTGTTCCTGGGTCCCGGTGGGTCGTACGCCCCCGACCCGGCCGCCGACTGGCATCTGTTCGTCGGTG
This sequence comes from Streptomyces niveus, assembly GCF_001723055.1. GTDB lineage: Bacteria > Actinomycetota > Actinomycetes > Streptomycetales > Streptomycetaceae > Streptomyces > Streptomyces niveus. The sequence continues at coordinate 392 of NZ_MDCR01000235.1, read as the reverse complement.
ACGAGAGCGCGCTGCCCGCGATCGCGGCGTCCGTCGAGCAGGCTCCCGAGGACGCGCGGATCCGTGTCTTCGTCGAGGTCGAGGGACCGGAGGAGGAGCAGAAGATCGCCGCGCCCGCCGGCGCCGAGATCGTCTGGCTGCACCGGGGCGGCCGTCCGGTCGGCGAGGCGCTGGTCGCCGCCGTACGGGCGCTGGACTTCCCCGCCGGTGACGTGCACGCCTTCGTGCACGGCGAGGCCGGTTTCGTGAAGGAGCTGCGCCGCCATCTNNCGGCTGGGCCAGAACGACGAGGCGTGGCGGGCGGTCAAGCGTGAGTGGAACGAGCAGGTGGAGCGCGAGCAGGAGGACGGCTCCCCGGCCTGAGACCGTACTGCCGTACCGCCCCCGGTGAC
>NZ_MDCR01000234.1 GCF_001723055.1 Streptomyces niveus | reverse complement strand
CTGAGGGGCTGAGGGGGCGCGGGCCTGGAGGCTCCAGGCCCGCGCCCCCTCAGCCCCTCAGCCCCGCGGCGGCGCCGTCGACGCCCGCGCCATCAACTCCGCGGCGATCGTCGCGATCCCGCCGGGCGGCGGAGCCTCCGTCCCCATGGCCAGCCGCCCGGCCCGCGCCCCCGCCTCGTACAGGGGCAGCCGCACCGTCGTCAGCGCCGGCACCGCGTCGACCGAGAACGGCAGGTCGTCGAATCCCGCCACCGAGATGTCCCCCGGAATGCTCAGGCCCTGGTCACGCACCGCCGCGCACGCGCCCAGCGCCACCGTGTCGTTCGCGGCCACCACCGCCGTCAGATCTGGTGCGCGCCGCAGCAGTTCCAGCGTCGCCTCGTAGCCCGAACGCCGGTCGTAGGGTCCGTGCACCGTCAACGGCCCCTGGTCATCGGTCACGCCCGCGGCGGTCAGCGCCACCCGGTGGCCTTCCAGCCGGTGCCGGGTCGTGGTGCGCTCCGCCGGCCCCGCGACATATCCGATCCTGCGGTGCCCCAGCGCCAGCAGATGCTCGGTCAGCCGCCGCCCGCCGCCCCGGTTGTCGAAGGCCAGTGACGCGACGACGGCGCTGCTGCCCGGCAGCGGAGGCCGCCCGCACAGCACCACATGCGTCCCCGCGTCGGCGAGCTTGGTCAACTTGGCCGACATCGCCGCGATATGGGTGGGGTCTTCGAGCGCGCCACCGGTGAGGATCACGGCGGCTGCGCGCTGGCGCTGGAGGAGGGTGAGATAGGTCAGTTCCCGCTCCGGGGAGCCGCCGGTGTTGCAGACGACGGCGAGCTTCTCGCCACCCGCACGGCCCGTTCCCTCCTGGCCGCCGATCTCGGTCTGCGCTGCCCCGGCCATGATCCCGAAGAACGGGTCGGCGATGTCGTTGACCAGGATCCCGACCAGGTCGGAGGTGGCGGCGGCGAGCGAGCTGGCCGGTCCGTTCAGCACGTAGTCCAGCTCGTCCACGGCCCGCAGCACCCGCTCCCTGGTGGACGCGGCCACCGGGTAGTTGCCGTTCAGCACGCGGGAGACGGTGGCCGGCGACACCCGGGCGCGCGCCGCCACATCGGCCAGGGTGACTGTCATCGGCGGTTCCTCCGAAAGGTGGGTGAGGGAGTGGATCGGCGCCGGACCCTTGTCCGGTCGCTTTCGGCAGGCTAGCTTCATACCTTATAGAAAGCGCTTGCTACGGCTGTATGGAGGGAACTTCGTGACACGCAGGACAGTGCGGATCGCCATGAACGGCGTCACGGGGCGGATGGGGTACCGGCAGCACCTGGTGCGTTCCATCCTCGCGATCCGCGAACAGGGCGGACTGGACCTCGGCGACGGAGAGGTGCTGTGGCCCGAACCCGTTCTCGTCGGCCGCCGTGAGCACGCCCTCAGAGAAGTCGCCGAACGGCACGGACTCACCGAATGGTCCACCGACCTCGACACCGTCCTCGCCGACGACACCGTCGACATCTACTTCGACGCGCAGGTCACCTCCGCGCGGGTCGAGGCCATCAAGAAAGCCGTTGCCGCCGGGAAGCACATCTACACGGAGAAGCCGACCGCGACCGACCTCGAAGGCGCCCTCGACCTGGCCCGCCTCGCCCAGAGCGCCGGCGTCAAGCACGGCGTCGTCCAGGACAAGATCTTCCTTCCTGGCCTGCTGAAGCTGAAGCGCCTCATCGACGGCGGCTTCTTCGGCGAGATCCTCTCCGTACGAGGAGAGTTCGGCTACTGGGTCTTCGAGGGCGACTGGCAGGAGTCGCAGCGCCCGTCGTGGAACTACCGCAGCGAGGACGGTGGCGGCATCGCCGTCGACATGTTCCCGCACTGGGAGTACGTCCTGCACGAGCTGTTCGGCAAGGTCAACTCCGTCTCGGCGCACATCACCACCCACATCCCGCGCCGCTGGGACGAACAGGGCAAGCCGTACGAGGCGACCGCCGACGACTCCGCCTACGGCATCTTCGAGCTGGCGGGCGGCATCGTCGCGCAGATCAACTCCTCCTGGGCGGTGCGGGTCAACCGGGACGAGCTCGTCGAGTTCCAGGTCGACGGCACACACGGCTCCGCCGTCGCCGGACTGCGCCGCTGCCGTGTCCAGCACCGCAGCGCCACCCCCAAGCCCGTCTGGAACCCGGACCTGGCCGCCACGGAGTCCTTCCGCGACCAGTGGCAGGAGGTCCCGGACAACACCGAGTTCGACAACGGCTTCAAGGCGCAGTGGGAGCTGTTCCTGCGCCACATCACCCTCGGCGAGCCGTACCGCTGGGACCTGCTCGCCGGCGCGCGCGGCGTACAGCTCGCGGAACTCGGCCTCAAGTCCTCGGCGCAGGGACGCCGCTTCGACGTACCGGAGCTCTCACTGTGACCACCCGGACCACCCCCTCCGCGCCGCCCGGCGCGACCTCGGTGAAGAAGCCGGGGCAAGGACTCCGGCTCCCGGACGCGGACGGCCGGCTGCGCGCCTACCAGCCGCGCCGTGAACCCGCCGCCTTCACCATCAAGGGCGCCGACGCCGCACCCCTCGTCTCCCGTACGGTCCTCGCAGCCGCGCACGTCGTCGCCGACCCGTACGCGGACAGCAGCCCCGGAGCGCCGGTCGTCGTCGACTGGGACACCACGCTCGCCTTCCGCCGCCATCTGTGGTCGCACGGCCTCGGGGTCGCCGAGGCGATGGACACCGCGCAGCGCGGCATGGGCCTGGACTGGGCGGGCGCGGCCGAGCTGATCCGCCGTTCGGCGGCGGAGGCGCGGTCCGCCGGCGGCCGGATCGCGTGCGGAGTGGGCACCGACCAACTCGCGCCGGGACCGCATCCTTTGGAGGCGGTGCGAGTGGCGTACGAGGAACAACTCGCACTGGTCGAGGAGACCGGCTCCCAGGCCATCCTGATGGCCTCCCGCGCGCTCGCGGCGGCTGCCGAGGGCCCCGAGGACTATCTGGCCGTCTACGCCCATCTGCTGCGGCAGGCGGACGAGCCCGTGGTGCTCCACTGGCTGGGCCCCATGTTCGACCCGGAGCTGGACGGCTACTGGGGCAGCACCGACCTCGACGCGGCCACCGAGACGTTCCTCCAGGTCATCTCCGAACACCCGGACAAGATCGACGGGATCAAGGTCTCGCTGCTGGACGCGCGCCGCGAGGTGGAGCTGCGCCGCCGCCTCCCGCAGGGCGTGCGCTGCTACACGGGCGACGACTTCAACTACCCCGAGCTGATCGCGGGCGACGAACGCGGCTTCAGCCACGCGCTGCTGGGCATCTTCGACCCGCTCGGGCCGGTGGCCGCCGAAGCGGTACGCGTCCTGGACACCGGTGACGGCAAGGGCTTCCGGGAACTGCTCGACCCCACGGTCGAACTCTCCCGCCATCTCTTCCAGGCCCCCACCCGCTTCTACAAGACGGGCGTCGTGTTCCTCGCCTGGCTGGCCGGGCACCAGGACCACTTCGCCATGGTCGGCGGCCTCCAGTCGGCCCGTTCGCTCCCGCATCTGGCGCGGGCGTACGAACTGGCCGACGGACTGGGCCTGTTCCCGGACCCGGCGGTGGCCGAGGCCCGGATGAGGTCGCTGCTCGGCGTGTACGGAGTGGACCAGTGACCGGAGCGGACCAGTGACCGATGTGAACGAGGCGATCGACGTGAGTGAAGCGACTTGGCCGTCCGACGGGACCGACGCGCGCACGACCGGACTGCCGGGCGACCTCAGCCGCTTCAGCATCAACCAGATGACGGTCAAACAGCTCACCCTCCCCGAGCTGACCGAGGCGTGCGTGCGACTCGGCGTGCCGGGCGTGGGGCTGTGGCGGGAGCCGGTGCAGGCGTACGGCGTCCAGGCCGCCGCCAAGCTCGTGCACGACGCCGGGCTCGCCGTCACCACCCTGTGCCGGGGCGGCTTCCTCACGGCGAGCGATCCCGCGGCACGGGCCGACGCACTGGACGACAACCGCGCGGCGATCGACGAGGCCGTGACCCTGGGCACCGACACCCTGGTCCTGGTGTCGGGCGGGCTGCCCGCCGGCAGCCGCGATCTGCACGGGGCACGCGAACGCATCGCGGACGCGCTCGCGGTTCTGGCGCCCTACGCGGGGGAGCGCGGCGTACGGCTGGCGATCGAGCCGCTGCACCCCATGTACGCCTCCGACCGCTGTGTCGTCTCCACGCTGGACCAGGCGCTGGAACTCGCGGAGCGCTTCCCCGCCGACCAGGTCGGGGTCGTCGTGGACACGTACCACGTCTGGTGGGACGACCGGGCCCCGGCGGCGATCACCAGGGCGGCGGACCGGATCCACTCCTTCCAACTTGCCGACTGGACCACCCCGTTGCCCGCCGGGGTGCTGAACGGCCGCGGCCTGATCGGTGACGGCGCGATCGATCTGCGGGCATGGCGCGAACGCGTCGACGCGGCCGGGTACGACGGCCCGATCGAGGTCGAGCTCTTCAACGACACCCTGTGGGTGAGGGACGGCGCGGAGTTGCTGGCCGATGTCGCGGAGCGGTATGTGAGGCATGCCCTGTAACGGAGGCTCGTCTCTCAGGACGAAGCCTCTCCCGTGGGGGAATGCGTAGTTCTGTCAACCTCTGTCCCGCTTCTCTGGTATCGAAAAAATAACTGCCCGCGATCGTGCAACCCTTTCGGGGTGATGTCGGTCGTACATGGCGTCAAAGCTTCCGGGGAGGGGTCCGGGGGGATCGGGAAGCTTTGCGT
>NZ_MDCR01000233.1 GCF_001723055.1 Streptomyces niveus | reverse complement strand
CGCCCCACGGGTCGGGCCCGGTCCCGAGGTACGACAGGTCCAGCGCCACCTTCCGTACGACTCCGTGCATCGCCAGCTCGCCCCGTACCGACCAGCGGTCCGGGCCCGACTGGCTGACGCCCGTGCTGTGGTACGTGATCTCCGGGAACCGCGCCACGTCCAGGAAGTCCGGCGACCGCAGGTGCTTGTCCCGCATGTCGTTGCCGGTGTCGACGCTCGCCGCGTCGATGACCGCGTCCACCCGGGAGCGCTCCGGCACCGCCGAGATCTCGATCCGCCCGCCGAACTCGCCGAAGTGCCCCCGCACGCTGGAGAATCCGAGGTGCTGGGCGACGGTGGCCACCGACGAGTGCGCGGGGTCGATGTTCCACACCCCCGGCGGCGGCAGCTCGACGCCGCCCTGCCGGGTCAGGACCACCGTCCCGGCGTCGGCGACCCCGGTGGCGGTCACGAACGCCGTCGCGGCGGCGGGCGCGTAGCCGACGGCCGTCACGATCACGGTGTACGGACCCGGCGCCAGCGGCACGTCGGCGGCCACCTCACCGTCGGCGTCCGCGTCGGCGCGCACCACCTGCGCGCCGGTCCGGTCGGTCAGGGTCACGGCGGCGTTCTGGACGGCCCAGCCGTCCGGAGTCCGTACCTGTGCGCGAAGTCCCATCGGCGTCTCTCTCCTCGTTCGCGGTTCCCGTGCGGCCCGTGCGGCTCGGCGGGGCTCGTGCGGTTCATCGGGTCCAACTGGCCGACGGGCCAAGAGGTGAGCCCCGGCGCGGTGACGGCCTGCCGTCCCCAGGCTGCCGCCACCGTCACCGGGGCCCTTTCCACCGGACCGGGCGCGCCTCCGCTGGGGGACGCGCCCCGTCCGGGGGCTTTTGCTCGCGCGCGGCCCAGGCCCTGTCTTCGAACTGGCGTCTGGCTCATGGCGCCTGGCACGCGCCCTCGCCGCGTTGGCAGCGTTCTCGAAGGCGTCCGAGTACGTCCGGTACGAGGTCGATCCTCCGCCTTGGGATCGCACGCACCAGCCGCCGTGAGCCCCGCCCTTCGGGCGGACGACGCCAGTTCGAAGACAGGACCTAGTCGCCCGCGTGCGTGAGCTGGATGTCGTGGCCGTCGACGCCGGACCCGGCCACCGTCAGGGCACCGGCCACCGGCGGGTAGCCGGTCGCCATGACCGTGTACTCGCCCGCGTCCAGGTCCGCGAAGCCGTACACCCCGTCGTCCCCGGTCGTCGCCGTGGCGACCACGTTCCCGGCCGCGTCGATCAGGGTGACGCGCGCGTCCGGCAGCGGACGCCGGTCGGCACCGGCCCGGATCGTGCCCCGGACGAGCGCGCCGGACCGCAGCACGGCCTCGACGCGGGTCACGCCCTGGGCGCCGATCTCCACCGGCAGGGCCAGCGGCCGGAAGCCGGTGGCGTTCACGGCGACGGTCACCGAGCCGGGCAGCAGCTCCGCGAAGGCGAACTCGCCGCCCGGACCCGACTTGCCGGTCGCCAGCACATCGCCGCGTGCGTCGGCCACGACGACCATCGCGCCCTCGACGGGCACATCGCCCTCCGCCCCGCGTACGGAGCCGGTGAGGCCGCTCGTACCGGCGAGCAGGATGTCGTACGCCAGCGGCTCCTCGCCCACGGCCACCGTCGCGGCCTGTGGCTGGAAGCCGTCGGCCGAGGCGATCAGGACGTACGAGCCGGACTCCGGCGCGTCGAGCGTGTAGCCGCCGTCGTCACCGGCGACCGCGCGGCCCAGCTGGCGCCCGGCCGGGGAGATGAGGGTGACGGCCGCGCGTGGCACCGCGCCGCCCTCGCCGCCGCGTACGACGCCGTGGACGGGGATGCCGGGCGTACCCGACGGGCCCGTCGCGAGCACCGTCGTGGCGGCCTCGACGGCGACACCACCGACCGCGGTCACCGCGGCCGGTTCCGCCTGTGTGCTCTCCAGGCTCTCCACCGCGTCGCTCGCCGCCCGCGTCTTCAACGCGACCTCCTTGATGAACAGCGTCACGAGGAAGGCCAGCAGCGCGGCCGGCGCCGAGAAGAGGAAGACGTCGGCGACACCGTGCCCGTACGCCGCCTCCACGACGGTCCGCATCGGACCCGGCAGCGTGTCCAGATCCGGGATGCCCCCGCCGCCCGTCCCGGCGTGACCGGCCGCCGCGGCCTCCGGGCCGAGGTCGGCGAGACCGTCCTTGACGTAACCGGCGACCCGGTTGCCGAGCACCGCGCCCAGCGCCGAGACGCCGATCGCGCCGCCGAGGGAGCGGAAGAAGGTGACGACGGAACTCGCCGCGCCCAGGTCTTGAGGGGAGACCTGGTTCTGGGTGCAGAGGACGAGGTTCTGCATCATCATGCCGATGCCGAGGCCCATGATCGCCATGAAGGCGGCGATGTGCCAGTACTCGGTGTCGTACCGGATCGTGCCCAGCAGCCCCAGACCGGCCGTCACCAGCACACCGCCGGTGACCAGCCACGCCTTCCAGCGTCCGGTCTTGGTGATGATCAGGCCCGAGACCGTCGAGGAGAGGAAGAGACCGCCGATCATCGGGATGGTCATCACCCCGGACATCGTCGGCGACTTGTCGCGCGCGAGCTGGAAGTACTGGCTGAAGAAGACCGTGCCCGCGAACATCGCGATACCGACGAACAGCGAGGCCAGCGAGGCGAGGGTGATCGTCCGGTTGCGGAAGAGCCGCAGCGGGATGATCGGCTCGCTCGCCCGCGACTCGGTGAGCAGGAAGAGCGCGCCGAGCACGACCGTGCCGGCGAGCATCGTGTACGTCTGCCAGGAGACCCAGTCGTACTTGTCACCGGCGAAGGTGACCCAGAGCAGCAGCAGCGAGACGGCCGCGCTGATCAGGAACGCGCCGGTCCAGTCGATCTTGACCTTGCGCCTGACCACCGGGAGGTTGAGGGTCTTCTGGAGCACGATCAGCGCGATGACGGCGAACGGGACGCCGACGTAGAAGCACCAGCGCCAGCCGAGCCAGGACGTGTCGGTGATGACACCGCCGATGAGCGGGCCGCCGACGGTGGCGACGGCGAAGGTCGCGCCGAGGTAGCCGCTGTAGCGCCCGCGCTCACGCGGGGCGATCATCGCGGCCATGATGATCTGCGCGAGGGCGGTGAGACCGCCGACGCCGATGCCCTGGACGACGCGGAAGACGATCAGCGTGCCCGCGCTCTGGGACAGTCCGGCCGCCGCCGAGGCGACCACGTAGAGGGTCAGTGCTATCTGGACCAGCAGCTTCTTGCTGAACAGGTCGGCGAGCTTGCCCCACAGGGGAGTGGTGGCCGTCATCGCCAGGAGCGAGGCGGTCACCACCCAGGTGTACGCGCTCTGGCCGCCGCCGAGGTCGGAGATGATCTCGGGCAGGGCGTTGGTGACGACCGTCGAGGAGAGGATCGCCACGAACATGCCGAGCAGCAGCCCGGAGAGCGCCTCCATGATCTGACGGTGGGTCATCGGCGTGCCGGGAGCGGCGGGGGCGGGTGAGCCGCCGCCGTGCTTGGCGTGGCCGCCCCGTACACCCGTTGGTGTGGTGGTCGTAGCCATTGAATTCCTTTGTCCTACGTCTCTTGTGCGGAAGTCGGGGGTGTACGGGCGTACGAACCGGGGCTGTCGTCGTAACGGCCGGGCCGGCAGTCGCCGAAGTTCTCACGCAGGCGGGCCAGCATGGTGTTGAGCTGTCCGACCTCGTCGTCGGTCCAGTCGGACAGCACGCGGGCGAATGTCTCGGTCGTCCGTCGCGCGAGTTCGTCGAGCAGTTCGCGGCCCGCCGGTGTGAGCCGCAGGATGCGGGACCGCCGGTCGTCGAGGTCGGGCACGCGCTCGATCCAGCCGCGCTCCACCGCGTGCGCCACATGTCTGCTGGTCACGGACATGTTCACGGCGAGGAGATCGGCGAGACGGCTCATCCGCATCTCGCCGTGCCGCTCCAGCAGGGTCATGACGGCGGCGGAACCGCCCGGACAGTCGGGCGGCAGGACGCGGGCGAGTCCCCGTTTCACGGCGCCGATGGCACTGAGCTGGCGGGCCAGTTCCGCGTACTGACTCTTGGCGGCCATGACTCCTCCGAGGACCCCTCGTGCATGTCGCACCTATGTTGTTGCTTAGGGCAACCATAGAAGCGGTTGGTTGCTGAAGGCAAACTAAAAGAGGGCATCAGGAGTAAAGGAACCCAAAAGGCTTCGCATGTGCGAGGTCAATGGCGAACAGGAGGGGCGGGAGTGGGGCGAGAGGCCGGAGTTGGGCTTGGAGTGGCCCCGGGGGTTGGGCTGCGGAGCGGCGTTCGCTAGGGTCCTGGCACATGGCACACAACCCCCATGCCCCGCAGGGCCCCGAGGGAAATCCCGACCCCGCGGGCAGCACCCAGATGTTCCGCGCCTTCGTCGACGAGGGTGAGCCGACGAGTCGACAGGCGCCACAGCAGAGCGGATCGAAGACCGGACTGATCATCGGCGTCGTGGCCGTGGTCGTGATCCTGGGCGCGGTCGCCTGGCTCGCGCTCGGCTGACCGCGGGTCGTACTCACTCACGATCTCCTGGCGGTGGCGCTCCGCTCCGTGCGGGGCGCCACCGCTTCGACAGCACTCCGATGACGTCTGACGTACGACCTCGTCGGAGGTCAGGCCGTACGTCCTCGCGGCGACGTCCACGCTCGGTCCGCCCGCGCTCAGTCCGCGATCAGCCCTTCCCGCAGCTGCGCCAGCGTGCGGGTCAGCAGGCGTGAGACATGCATCTGCGAGATGCCGACCTCTTCGCCGATCTGGGACTGCGTCATGTTCGCGAAGAAGCGCAGCATGATGATCTGCCGTTCGCGGGGCGGGAGTTTGGCCAGCAGCGGCTTCAGTGACTCCCGGTACTCCACGCCCTCCAGGGCCGTGTCCTCGTACCCCAGACGGTCCGCCAGCGATCCCTCGCCGCCGTCGTCCTCGGGTGACGGGGAGTCCAGCGAGGAGGCCGTGTACGCGTTCCCGACGGCGAGGCCGTCGACCACGTCCTCCTCCGACACGCCCAGCACCAGGGCGAGTTCGGGAACGGTCGGCGAGCGGTCGAGCTTCTGCGCCAGCTCGTCGCTGGCCTTTGTGAGCGCGAGGCGCAGCTCCTGGAGCCGGCGGGGCACGCGCACGGACCACGACGTGTCGCGGAAGAAGCGCTTGATCTCGCCGACGACGGTCGGCATCGCGAACGTGGGGAATTCCACGCCCCGTTCGCAGTCGAACCGGTCGATCGCCTTGATGAGGCCGATCGTGCCGACCTGGACGATGTCCTCCATCGGCTCGTTACGGCTGCGGAACCGGGCCGCCGCGTAACGCACCAGTGGCAGATTCAGCTCGATGAGGGTGTCACGTACGTAGGTGCGCTCCGGGCTGTCCTGGGCGAGCACGGCGAGCCGCAGGAACAGGGAGCGGGACAGAGTGCGGGTGTCGATGGCTTCCGGCTGGGACACGCGCGGTTCGGCCACGGCCGGCTCGGCCGCGCGGTCGAGAGCATCCGGTGCGTCCGGTGCCTGCGGTGCCCGGTCGCTCTTGTTGAGCGTGAGCACCTTCGAGCTGCCCTGTTCTACGGACATGCCACCCCCTTGAGGTCGCTGACGGTCGCGGTGGCCGCTCCCGTCGTAGGAACGCAGCCTCCACCTGAATACCGGCGGTGGGACTGCGGCAAACGCGGTTCCAGCAGAATGTCACATGTCGTCAACACGCTGTAGCGCCAAGTCGACATATCTGCACCGGAATAAGGGGGTATGCGAATTTGCTGCCGGTGGAGGCGCTGCGGGGTTACTACCCGGAAGAGCTACGCCTCGATCCTGTTTGCGGATCGCAAACGCGCGAAGCTTCGCGCCAGCAGCCTCGACACATGCATCTGGGAGACGCCGAGCTCCTGGCTGATCTGTGACTGCGTCAGGTTGTTGTAGTAGCGCAGCATCAGGATGCGCTGCTCGCGCTCGGGCAGCTGGACGAGCAGATGCCGGACCAGATCCCGGTGCTCGACGCCCGCCAGCGCGGGGTCCTCGTAGCCGAGCCGGTCGAGCAGCCCTGGCAGCCCGTCGCCCTCCTGGGCCGCCTCCAGTGACGTCGCGTGGTACGAGCGGCCCGCCTCGATGCAGGCGAGGACCTCCTCCTCGGAGATCTTCAGCCGGGCCGCGATCTCGGCGGTCGTGGGGGAGCGGCCGTGAGCGGTCGTCAGGTCCTCGGTGGCGCCGGTGACCTGGACCCACAGCTCGTGCAGCCGGCGCGGTACGTGGACGGTCCGCACGTTGTCGCGGAAGTAGCGCTTGATCTCGCCGACGACGGTCGGCATCGCGAAGGTCGGAAACTGCACGCCGCGGTCGGGGTCGAACCGGTCGATCGCGTTGATGAGGCCGATCGTGCCGACCTGGACGACGTCCTCCATCGGCTCGTTACGGCTGCGGAAGCGGGCGGCGGCGTAGCGCACCAGCGGCAGATTCGCCTCGATTAGCGCGCTGCGTACGCGGGTGTGCTCGGGGCTGCCCCGCTCCAGGTCCTTGATCTGCGAGAAGAGCAGCTGCGTCAGCGCCCTGGTGTCGGCGCCCCGGGTCCCCGGCGTCGACGGCCGGGGCTCGTTCTCGCTCGGGGTCTCGACGAGGGGCGCCTCGGCCCGGGGCTCGATCTGGGGCGGCATTTGAGGCGTTGTACTGGCCGGCACGGTCACGCCACCCCTTTGCGGTCAACTACGGTCAACTCATCCGTCAAAAGCGGTCATAGCATCACAAGACATGCCCACTGTGTGCAAGCACCAGAAAACTCCGTGTTGACGAGGAAACCGCTGTTCAAACTCGAAAAGCCCCACGCCGTTGAGGCATGGGGCCAGGAGGACCAAGGGGCGGCGCGCCCGCTCGCGGGCGCCGGTAAGGACCGGTCGGAACCGATCAGAACTCGTAGTCGGCGATCACCCAGGTGGCGAACTCGCGCCACAGCCCGACGCCCGCCTGATGGTCGGGGTGCTCCAGATAACGGGTCAGCGCCGCGGCGTCGTCGACCGCCGCGTTGATGGCGAAGTCCTGGGCGATCGGCCGGTCGCTGATGTTCCAGGCGCACTCCCACTGCCGGAGCTCCGGGATCCTGTCGCCCAGCTCCTCGAAGGCCCGCACGCCGGCGACGACGCGGGGCTCGTCGCGCGAGACACCCTCGTTGAGCTTGAAGAGGACCAGGTGGCGGATCACGGGCTTCTCCTAAGGAGGGCGGTGCGGGAGAGGAGGCGTACGTACGTCGCTACCGTACGAGCTCCGACATGAACTCGCCGACACCCTCGGCCGCGCTCGCTATCCCTTCGAACCCCACCTGGACAAGATCGGCGGACCGTTCGGGTGAGGTGATGATCGTATACAGCACGAAGACAACGATCAGATAGAGAGCGATTTTCTTCGTTTGCACCATCAGCGCTGCCTCCCCTGTCGTCCCGGTGCGATCGCGTGAGTCTAACCGTACGAATGGGCCGTCCCGGAGGCCGATTTCGATCACTTGCCTGACCGCTTCTGGCCACCCCGTGGTCATGCCTGATCCCGGTGTCATCTCACCGCCCGATCGGGACGGCGTACGCGACATTCGCCCGGCCCGCGCTGTCAGGACCTGAACGCACACTCCGTGGAACACGTCGCGAACGGGAGCAAAAGCCCCGCAGGGTCGGTTAGTTGTTGATCGGAAGGCAACCGGCTGCGGCCGGTGCGTGCACAACTCTTGACGTGTACGAAACACGGGAGAACCATCTGCCGTAACGAGAGAGCGCTCTCCGCCGTACGTCCCGAACTACCCCTCGTCGTCCGAGACTTCAGGAGACCTGCCCATGCACGCTCCGCTGTCCGTTCTTCCGGTGTTCCGGAGACCCGCGTCGGTGCGCCGCCGCGGGATCGCCGCGTCCATCGCCGCCACCCTGGTCGCCTCCCTGCTGATGCTCATCCCCTCCACCACCGCCGCGAGCGCCGCGCCGACCCTGCTGTCCCAGGGCAAGCCGGTGACGGTCTCCAGCACGGAGAACGGCGGCACCCCCGCCGGCGCCGCCGTCGACGGCGACAACGGCACCCGCTGGTCGAGTGCCGCCGCCGACCCGCAGTGGATTCAGATCGACCTCGGCTCGTCCGTCGCGCTCAGCCAGGTCGTACTGCGCTGGGAGACCGCGTACGCCAAGGCGTACAAGATCGAGCTGTCCACGAACGGCACCAGCTGGACGAGCGCGTACTCCACCACCACGGGCCCCGGCGGCAACGAGACGCTCAACATCTCCGGCACCGCCCGCTACTTGAAGCTCACCGGCACCACCCGTGCCACCCAGTACGGCTACTCGCTCTGGGAGTTCCAGGTGTACGGCGAGAGCGGCGGGCCCGGCGGCCCGATCCAGGGCGGCGGCGACCTCGGCCCCAACGTCAAGGTCTTCGACCCCTCGACGCCGAACATCCAGGGCACGCTGGACCAGATCTTCGCGCAGCAGGAGAAGGCCCAGTTCGGCACCGGCCGCTACCAACTCCTGTTCAAGCCGGGCACGTACAACAACCTCAACGCCCAACTCGGCTTCTACACCTCGATCTCCGGTCTCGGCCTCAAGCCCGACGACACGAACATCAACGGTGACGTGACGGTCGACGCAGGCTGGTTCAACGGCAACGCGACCCAGAACTTCTGGCGCTCGGCGGAGAACCTCGCGCTCAACCCGGTCAGCGGCAGCAACCGCTGGGCCGTCGCGCAGGCCGCCCCGTTCCGCCGTATGCACGTCAAGGGCGGGCTCAACCTCGCGCCCAACGGCTACGGCTGGGCCAGCGGCGGCTACATCGCCGACAGCAAGGTCGACGGCCAGATCACGCCCTACTCCCAGCAGCAGTGGTACACCCGCGACAGCGCCATCGGCGGCTGGGGCAACGGCGTCTGGAACATGGCGTTCTCCGGGGTCGAGGGCGCGCCCGCGCAGTCCTTCCCGAACCCGCCGTACACCACCCTGAACAACACCCCGACCTCCCGCGAGAAGCCGTTCCTCTATCTGGACGGCAACACGTACAAGGTCTTCGTCCCGGCCAAGCGCACCAACGCGCGCGGCGTCTCCTGGAACGGCACCCCGCAGGGCGAGTCCCTGCCGCTCGACCAGTTCTACGTGGTCAAGCCCGGCGCCTCGGCGGCCACGATCAACGCCGCGCTCGCCCAGGGCCTGCACCTGCTCTTCACCCCGGGCATCTACCACGTCGACCAGTCCATCAACGTCAACCGGGCGAACACCGTGGTCCTCGGCCTCGGCTACGCCACGATCATCCCGGACAACGGGGTGACGGCGATGAAGGTCGCCGACGTGGACGGGGTGAAGCTGGCCGGCTTCCTCATCGACGCCGGACCGGTCAACTCACCCACGCTGCTGGAGGTCGGCCCGCAGAACGCGTCCGCCGACCACTCCGCCAACCCGACGACCGTCCAGGACGTCTTCATCCGCATCGGCGGCGCGGGCCCCGGCAAGGCGACCACCAGCATGGTCGTCAACAGTGACGACGCGATCATCGACCACACCTGGATCTGGCGGGCCGACCACGGCGACGGAGTCGGCTGGGAGACCAACCGCGCCGACTACGGCCTCCAGGTCAACGGCGACGACGTCCTCGCGACCGGGCTCTTCGTGGAGCACTTCAACAAGTACGACGTGCGGTGGAGCGGCGAGCGGGGCCGGACGATCTTCTTCCAGAACGAGAAGGCGTACGACGCCCCGAACCAGGCCGCCATCCAGAACGGCTCCATCCAGGGTTACGCCGGCTACAAGGTGGACGACTCGGTCGTCACCCATGAGGGCTGGGCGATGGGCAGCTACTGCAACTACACGTCCGACCCGAACATCCGTCAGGAACACGGCTTCCAGGCGCCGGTGAAGCCAGGGGTGAAGTTCCACAACATCCTGGTCGTCTCGCTCGGCGGCATGGGCCAGTACAACCACGTGATCAACAGCACCGGGGCGCCGACGTCGGGCACGTCGACGATCCCGTCGAACATCGTGAACTTCCCGTAGGGAAGCAGAGCGGGCGGGGCCCGGCATCCTCCTGAGGAAGCTCAGGAAGGAGGCCGGGCCCCGCCACGTGTCGCGACTACCATGGCTGAAGCTTCGAAACCGCGCAAAACACGTAAAGGGAACTTCCCGGGGACGGCGGTCCCCCTCGACAGGAAGCCGGAAGCCATGCCCACCCGCCCCTTCCGTTTCAGCGTCTGCCTGCTCACCACCGGATCGCGCCCGGCCTGGCAGGCCAGGGCCCGACAGGCCGAGGATCTCGGCTACGACGTGCTCCAGGTCCCCGACCACCTCGGCATGCCGGCTCCGTTCCCCGCCCTGGTGTCCGCCGCCGACGCGACCACCAGCCTCAGGCTCGGCACCTTCGTCCTCAACACCGGCTTCTACCGCCCCGCGCTGCTGGCCAGGGACATCGCCGACACCGACCAGCTCACCGACGGCCGGCTGGAGATCGGCCTCGGCACGGGCTACGCGGGGGCCGAGTTCCGTACGGCGGAGCTGCCCTACCCCCCTCCCGGCGAACGGGTCGACCACCTCGCCCACACGGTCGCCGAACTGCACCGCCTGTTCGCCACCCCCGAGCACGTCCCCGCGGTCCGCCAGCACCCGGCCCCACCGCTCCTGGTGGCCGGCCTCGGCGACCGTGTCCTGCGGCTGGCCGCCCGCGAGGCGGACATCGTCGGCTTCCCGGACCTGTCGCCCAGGGTCCGACCCGGGTCGGACCCCCGGCGAGCCCTCGCCGAGCGCGTCGACCACGTCCGCGCCGAGGCGGGCGCGCGCTTCGGCCACCTGGAGCTGAACCTGTTCGTCTCGGCGGTGGTCCTGCCGACTGCGACCTCCGCGGCCCCGGACCTGACGGCGGTCCGCCGCGCCACCCCGGACCTGACGGAGGACCAGGTCAGACAGCTGCCGAACGTACTGACGGGCTCGCCCGACGAGATCGCCGAGACGCTGCACCACTACCGGGACACGTACGGCCTGACGTACTTCTCCGTACTCGAAACGCACCAGACCGACTTCGCGAAGGTCATCGCCCGCCTTCGCTGACCGCCGTGCGGTGCCCGCGGCAACACGAAGGGCCCGGTTCGATGAACCGGGCCCTTCGTCGTACTGGCGGTAGCGGTGGGATTTGAACCCACGGTGACGGGTTACGCCACACTCGCTTTCGAGGCGAGCTCCTTCGGCCGCTCGGACACGCTACCGAGAGAGAGCTTAGCCCAAGGTGGCCCGTGCTCAGAAATCGGTATTCCGGCGGTCCCGGAAGAAGTCTTTGAGCAGCGCGGAGCACTCGTCGGCGAGCACCCCGTGGATCACTTCCGGGCGGTGGTTGAGACGGCGGTCACGTACGACGTCCCAGAGCGAGCCCGCCGCGCCCGCCTTCTCGTCGAGCGCGCCGTACACGACGCGGGCCACCCGCGACTGTACGAGCGCGCCCGCGCACATCGTGCACGGCTCCAGGGTCACCACGAGCGTGCAGCCGGTCAGCCGCCAGGCGCCGAGCTTCGTCGCCGCCCGGCGGAGCGCCACGACCTCCGCGTGCGCGGTGGGGTCGCCGGTCAGCTCGCGTTCGTTGTGGCCGGTGGAGAGGAGCGAGCCGTCCGGGGACAGCACGACGGCGCCGACCGGCACATCGCCGGCCGGTGCCGCGCGGGCCGCCTGTTCCAGAGCGAGGCGCATCGGCGCCCGCCACGGCTCACGCAAGGGGTCGTGCTCCGTCACTAGCGCGCGGTCTCCAGCACCTCGGAGGCGCCCAGTGCGTCCGCGATCTCGGCCATGGCGTCGGTCTCCAGCGCCAGCAGGTCCGCCTCCGAGAGGCCCAGGTCGGCGAGGATCGCGCGGTCGCCCGCCGGTCCCGCCGGGACCGCTCCGGGTCCGGCCGCGCCGGCGAGGCCGGACACCCCGTCGGAGTCCTCCGTGTCCTCCTGCTCTTCAGTCTCGCCGTCCTCGGTGCCGTCGAGGTCCAGCGTGTCCAAGGCGTCGGCGAGGTCGTCATCGTCCCCGCCGAGCAATTCGTCCGTGAGGATCTCCCCGTACGAGGAGCGTGCGGCCATGGCCGCGTCGGAGACGTAGATGCGAGGATCCTCCTCGCCCTCCACGCGGAGCACGCCGAACCAGGCGTCCTCCTGCTCGATGAAGAGGAGCACCGTGTCCTCGTCCACCGAGGCCTCGCGGGCCAGATCGGTCAGATCCGACAAGGTCTCCACGTCGTCGAGCTCTGTGTCGCTCGCTTCCCACCCGTCTTCGGTGCGCGCGAGCAGTGCGGCGAAGTACACCGTGACTCTCCCACTGGTCAGAGGTGACGATTCGGCGGTGCGCTGCGATCTGCCCCGCCCACTACTCGGAATCGTGGCAGAAACACGGCGATTGCGAGAGGTCTTCCGCCGTTGCGTCGTGCAGGCATTTTTTTGGACCGGTGTGGACGCACCGCCGGGCGGGGGTGCGGGAGGGCCGCCGGGTGGCCGGGGGCCGACGCCCAAGTGGCAGGCACGCGACGGTCGGAGGGCCGTCGTGTGACGTGTGCGCGACTACCAGCGGAAGGTCCGCATCCGCATCTGCAGGCGCATCCGGGCCGCGCGGGCCTGCCGAGGTTTCACCCGCTCGCGCAGGGCCTTGGCCTCGTTCAACTCCCGCAGGAACTGCGCACGCCGCCGGCGGCGTGC
>NZ_MDCR01000232.1 GCF_001723055.1 Streptomyces niveus | reverse complement strand
CGACGAACGCGTCGGGCCGGTAGTCCTTCACCGCCCGGACGACCCCTCGCATCACCTCGGTGGCCTGCTCGGTCGTCGTACATCCGTAGAGGCCGACCTTGATGTACGTGGCCCCGGAGACCACCGCGCCGAGCGCCGCCTGGGCCACCGTGCCGGGCTTGTACGGCACGTCACCCACGGTGGCGGACACGGGCTTGTCCGCCGGGACCGCGGCCCGGATCTCCCTGATGACCCAGGGGAAGTTCGCGCCGAGCGAGCCCTCGGCGGGTCTTTTGACATCGACGATGTCGAGGTGTTCCGCCGCCTTCACACAGTCGAGGGCTTCGTCGAGACCGTCGGGAGAGATGAGAAGCAACACCGTGGATTCCTTCCACCGCATGTCCGTCTGCCGAGGGGCAGGGATGCGGAGTCGCGTGGATCACGTGCGGTCGGCTCATCATTCCGGGGCCCCGCGACCCCCGGCAGGGCGCGCGGAGTACCAGAGGGGTCACTGCCCCCTGCCCCTCACGCCCCAGCGCACGCGCCTCCGCCGGGCACCGGGGGACCGGTGGCGCGGCGCCGCCCACACCTGACCCACTCACCGAAGCGCCTTCGCCATCATCTGCTCCCTGCCTACGACCTGCGTGACTTCTTCGTCTGGCTGGGACAGACGGGCTTGGACTTCCGGCACTTGCGGCTGGAGGTGTTCGTGCTGCCGGGCGTCGGTCAGGCACTGGAGAACACCACGCCGCAGCGGAAGCGGGCCGCGTTCGCGTCCTTCTACCGGTTCCATGCCAGGCGGGATGAGAGCCTACCCACGCTGCTGGGAAACCTGCTGGCCAGGCGGCCTACAGGCTCCTGCACGCCGATGCTGGCGCGGAGGCTGATGGGCGCCTGCAACTGGCGCGGGGACCGGTTCCTGATCGCGCTCCTGGACGAGGCGGGGTTGCGGATCAGTGAGGCCCTGGGTCTGCGGCACGCGGACTCGAACCTCCGCAAGGGCGAGNNGGCATGAAGGGCATGAAGGGCCGGATCGTCCCGGTGCGGCCGGAGCTGTTCGACCGCTACGCCGCCGACATGGAGACCGAGTACGGGACGCGCTGGACTGCGACTTCGTGTTCGCCAACCTCTTCCGCGCGCCTGCAGAAGCGGACCGGCATCACGCACTTCTCGCCGCATGTCTGCCGGCACACCTACGCCACCCGACTGCCGCGGGCCGAGGCGCCGACCTCACCCGAAAACGGGAGAGCGCCCACGGCGAGATCCGGCGGCTCCGCACCCTGTCGGCGAGGCCGTCCAGCACCGTGATCGGCCCCTGCCGAAGAAGACTGAGCTGGAGGCAAGAGCCCTTGAGGCTTGACTGCGGACGAGGCTGGAAAGCATCAACGGGTGATTGATCGCATGACTGAACCATTGGTCGCCGACGACCACGGAAATGCCTTGATCGTCTTCGACCACGGCGCAGAAGGTGTTGCTCCCACAGATGCGCCGATGCCCGCCGCCCTGGTCGCTCTCTGGCACAGCGGCAGGGTCCTCATGGTCTTCGACCGGTTCCGGCAGTCCTGGGAACTGTCCGGAGGGGTGATCGAACCCGAGGAGACTCCTCGTCAGGCAGCCACGCGCGAGCTGCTGGAAGAGACCGGCCAGAGTCCCGACTGTCCTTTGCAGTTCGTGGGCTACGCGGGATTCGTGCTTGCGCCCGACCAGCACGCTGAATACGCCGCGCTGTTCACCGGCCACATCACAAATCCCCGCAGCTTTCGTGCGAACGATGAGATCTCGGCCATCCGCTGGTGGGACCTCTACGAGCCCCTTCCAGGACGCGTTCAGCCACTCGACGCATACCTGGCCCGGCTCACACAGGACCCAAGCTGAAGACCGCGAAGAGGGCATGTCCATCTCGCGAATAGGCAGGTCAAGTGCATGCCTCAAGCAGGAGATCGACACAACCTCGATCAGGACGAAGCCGTTACGCGCGTACACCGCGACGGCGGGGTCGTTGCCCGGGATCACCGCGAGCCTCAGCGTCGTGGCGCCGGACCGCCGGGCCCAGGTCTCGACGGCGCCGATCAACTGGTCCGCCAC
>NZ_MDCR01000231.1 GCF_001723055.1 Streptomyces niveus | reverse complement strand
CGGCGGCGCCTTCACCCTCGCCCAGGCCGGCCTCCTCGACGGACACCGCGCCATCACCCACTGGAACCTCACCCACCTCCTCCGCGAACACCACCCCCAGGTCACCGTCGTGTCCGACGCCCTCTTCCTCCACGACGACAACATCTGGACCTCCGCCGGCACGGCAGCCGGCATCGACCTCTGCCTCCATCTCGTCCGAACGACCCACGGAGCCGAAACAGCGGCGACCATCGCGCGCTCCATGGTCACGGCGCCCTACCGCACCGGCACCCAGGCCCAGTTCATCGAGCGGCCCACGCCCCGCGCCGACCGTGACGAGGACGCCCTCGCCTCCGTACGCGAATACGCGCTGCACCACCTCGACCAGCCGCTCACCATCACCGACCTCGCCGCCCACGCGGGCATGTCCCCCCGTTCCCTCGCCCGCCACTTCCAGGCCACCACCGGCACCACCCCCCTCCGCTGGCTCATCACCCAGCGCCTCGCGGCGGCCCAGAAGCTCCTGGAACGCACAGACCTCCCGATGGCCGAGGTCGCGGGACGCACGGGCTTCGGCAGCGAGGTGACCATGCGCCAGCACTTCGCCGGCCACCTCGGCACCAGCCCGCGCGCCTACCGCGCGGCCTTCCGTCAGCCGGCGGGCAGCAACCCGATCGCCTCATAGGCCGCGTCCACCACCGGCCGGGCCATCCCCCTGGCCCGCTCCGCCCCCTCCTTCAGAACCTGATCCACCTGACCGGGATCCGCCGCGAGCTGCGCGTGCCGCGCCCGGACCGGCCGCAACAACTCGACGACGGCCTCGGCGGTGTCCTGCTTCAGTGAGCCGTACGACTCATATACACCGGCCAGCTCGGTTGGGTTCCCACCACCGCACGCCGCCAGAATCTCCAGCAGATTCGCCACCCCCGGCTTCTCCACCGGGTCGTACTCGACCTCACGCCCGCTGTCCGTCACAGCCCGCATCACCTTCTTGCGCACCACGTCGGTCTCATCGAGCAGATAGATGATCCCGGCCCCCGACTCGTGCGACTTCCCCATCTTCGAGCCCGGATCCTGCAGATCCATGACCCGCGCCGCCACCGGCGGATTGACAGCCCTCGGGACCGTGAACGTCGGCCCGTAGCGAAGGTTGAAGCGCTCGGCCAGATCCCGCGTCAGCTCCACGTGCTGCGTCTGGTCGTCCCCGACCGGCACCTCGTCGGTGCGGTACGCGAGGATGTCCGCCGCCATCAGCGCCGGATACGTCAGCAACGACGCCCGCACGCTCTGCCCGGCGGCCTTGGCCCGCACGGACTTCTCCTTGTACTGGATCATGCGCCGCAGCTCGCCGTCCGTGGCCATGCACTCCAATAGATAGGAGAGCCGCGTATGCGCATCGACGTGACTCTGCACGAAGACGGTGCACCGGGTCGGGTCCAGCCCGGCCGCCAGCAGAAGCGTCGCCGCCTGCCGGCTGAGTCTGCGCACACGGGCCGGATCGTGCTCCACGGTCAGCGCGTGCAGATCCACGATGCTGAACAGAGCGTCGGCCCGGTACTGATCGACCTCGGCCCACCTGCGTACGGCTCCGAGATAGTTGCCCAGCGTCAGATGGCCCGTCGGCTTGACCCCGCTGAAGATCCGCGTCATCTCTCTCATCCCACTCCTGGTCGGAGCCACCGCCGAGGGGCCGGGCTCCCGGACCTCCATGAGGGGAGAAACGCGAACGGCCGCCAGAGCGGCGGCCGTTGGTCACACACGTGTCAGCAGGCCGCCGTCAGACGGCCCGCCAGCTGAAGTTGCACGCATGCGTGGTCATGGGCGCCAGAGTACGCCGCCAGTACCCCGACGACCCGAAGTTGACACGTCTTGGACGTGAACGTAATGTTCTCCGAGCTGTCCGAAGTGAGCATCGACCCCGGTCGATCCCCGGACGGTCATTCCGCAAGACCACTGCAAACGTGCGACATCCGGTCGCTCTCATTTGTGTGCGCTTTTGCGAAATGAGGAATCCGCGTTCGAACGATGGGACGCGAACCCCGATTAGCGTCGGGGGAAAGGTTCCGCTAAAGTCTCACTCGTCGGAACGGCCGCAGGGCCGGAAAGACAATCCCGCTGACTGGGAATCAGGCGCCGAAAGGTTCTGATAGAGTCGGAAACGCAAGACAGCAACACAGCAAGAACCGAAGGGAAGCCCGGAGGAAAGCCCGAGAGGGTGAGTACAAAGGAAGCGTCCGTTCCTTGAGAACTCAACAGCGTGCCAAAAGTCAACGCCAGATATGTTGATACCCCGACCTGATACACGGTTTCGTGGATCGGGTT
>NZ_MDCR01000230.1 GCF_001723055.1 Streptomyces niveus | reverse complement strand
AGGCTGTACGAGCGCAGCCGCGAGCTGACCATCGCGGAGGAACGCTCCCGGCTCGCCCACGAGCTGCACGACGCCGTCAGCCAGAAACTCTTCTCGCTGCGGCTGACCGCCCAGGCCGTCTCCAGCCTCATCGACCGCGACCCGGCACGGGCCAAGGGCGAGCTCCAGCAGGTCGCCGACCTCGCCGCCGAGGCCGCCGACGAGCTGCGCGCCGCCGTCGTCGAGCTGCGCCCCGCCGCCCTCGACGAGGACGGCCTGGTGCATACCCTGCGTACCCACATCCAGGTCCTCGACCGCGCGCACGCCCCGCGGGTCACCTTCGACAGCTGCGGGGTACGGGCCCTGCCCGCCGCCCAGGAGGAGGCGATGCTGCGCGTGGCCCAGGAAGCGCTCCACAACGCGCTGCGCCACTCCGGCGCGGACCGGGTCGACGTGACCATCGCCCCCAGGGGGCAGGGCGCGGTCCTCAGCGTCACCGACAACGGCAAGGGCTTCGAACCGAGAACCGTCCGCAGGGCCGGCCGCCATCTCGGGCTCGTCTCGATGCGGGACAGGTCGAGCGGTGTGGGCGGCAGGCTGACCGTGCAATCGGCGCCCGGACAGGGCACCACGATCGAGATGGAAGTGCCCGGTGGCTGACGACAAGAAGATCCGTGTGCTGCTGGTGGACGACCACCAGGTGGTCCGCCGCGGACTGCGCACCTTCCTGGAGATCCAGGACGACATAGAGGTCGTGGGCGAGGCGGGCGACGGCGACGAGGGGGTGGCCGGCGCGGAGGAGCTGCGCCCCGACGTCGTCCTGATGGACATCAAGATGCCGGGCACCGACGGCATCGAGGCGTTGCGCAAGCTCCGCGAGCTCGCCAACCCGGCCAAGGTGCTGATCGTGACGAGCTTCACCGAGCAGCGCACGGTGGTGCCCGCGCTGCGCGCCGGGGCCGCCGGTTACGTGTACAAGGACGTCGACCCGGAGGCGCTGGCCGGCGCCATCCGCTCCGTGCACGCCGGTCATGTGCTGCTCCAGCCGGAGGTCGCGGGCGCCCTGCTCGCCCAGGACGACCCCGGCGCCGGACACGGCAGGGGGTCCTCGCTCACCGACCGGGAGCGTGAGGTGCTCACCCTGATCGCGGACGGGCGCTCCAACCGGGAGATCGCCCGCGCGCTGGTTCTCTCGGAGAAGACCGTCAAGACGCATGTCTCGAACATCCTGATGAAGCTGGATCTCGCGGACCGCACACAGGCGGCCCTGTGGGCCGTACGGCACGGGATCACGGGCTGAGGGGCGGATCCGGGGCGCATCAGGAGCGCGCCGGGAGCGCATCCGGAGCGTCGTATTCCGATCAGAGATTCATACCGTCGGGTGTATGTCCCCCACACGGCGTATCCCCGACGGCGTCCAGCCGTTCTCCATGGCGTGCCGCGGATTACCGCCGCGGCCCTTGCGATGGAGGATCCTGAAAATGAACAACTTTAAGAAGGCCGCTGCCCTCACGATGATCGCCGGTGGCCTTGTCGCCGCCGGTTCCGGCGCCGCCTTCGCCACCGGCGGCCCGCACGCCGCCGCCGAGGGCACGGCCGTCCACTCGCCGGGCGTCGGCTCCGGCAACCTGGTCCAGGTCCCGGTGCAGGTCCCGGTGAACGCGGTCGGCAACACGGTCAACGTGATCGGCATCCTCAACCCGGCGTTCGGCAACAGCGGCCTCAACGCCTGATCAACGGCCTGTCGGCCGCCGCGGCCCCGGTCCCCGTCCTCCGCGACGGGTACCGGGGCCGTGCCGTTCATCACACCTGAGGGGCGCGCTCAGCGCGGCCCGCGCTCCAGCTCCTCCACATACGCGTTGTACGCGGCCACCTGAGCCCGCCGCGACACCCGCTCCACCGGCCGCAGCGCCTCACCCCGCGCCGCCATCTCCGACGCGCTCACCGCCCCGCCGTGCCCGTGCTCGCCCGCCAGCGCGACCAGCAGCCCCACCCGCTGCGCCAGCTCCAGCACCCGTACGGCGCGCGGCGGATAACCCGGCGCCAGCACCTCCCGGCCCCGCTCCGCCCGCGCCCGGTACGCGTCCAGCGCCGCCTCGGCCACCGGCCCCGACGCCGCGACGTCCAGCCGCGACAGCACCTCCGTCGCGTCCCGCAGCGCCTCCGCCAGCTCCCGCTCCGCCTCACCCAGCGACGGCACGTCCGCGGGCGGCGCCTCGCGCACCGGCAGACAGTGCCAGAGCACCTCCACATGAAGGTCGCCCTCCGGCCCCACCGCGGACACCTCGGGCACCAGACCGTACGGTGCCCCCGACGCGACCACCGCCTCCTCCGCCTCCAGCGCGCGGGCGTTGAAGTCCGGCGGCCCGCTGAGCCCCAGCGGATGCCCCGGCGCCGGCAGCGCCACCCGGTACCCGCTCACCCCCAGCGCGCGCAGCCGGCCGAGCGCCAGCGTCAGCCCGACAGGCCCCGGCTCACCCGGCAGCCCCGCCACCCGGTGCACCGCGTCCGGCCCGACGATCGCGAGGGCCGCGTCGTCCGGCGATACGAAACCGGCAAGGAGGGCATTTCCCCAGGCCGCCAACAGTCCTGAGCGAGGTTCGGAAAGCATGGCCCCAGCCTAGGGAACGGACCTAAGGAGTTGACCGCCGGACCGGTGGCGTAGGTTTTCCCTGTGGAGCTGCGCCCGCAGGCGCATGCCAGATCTCAAGACTGCATGGGGAGACAACGCGCTCATGAGCGATGTACTGGAGCTGGTGGACGTATCCGTGGTCCGCGACGGACGCGCTCTGGTGGACGACGTCTCCTGGTCCGTCAAGGAAGGCGAACGCTGGGTGATCCTCGGCCCCAACGGCGCCGGCAAGACCACCCTCCTCAACCTCGCGTCCAGCTACCTCTTCCCCTCCACCGGCAAGGTGAAGATCCTCGGCGACAAGCTCGGCAAGGTCGACGTCTTCGAGCTGCGCCCCCGCATCGGCATCGCGGGCGTCGCCATGGCCGAGAAGCTGCCCAAGCGCCAGACCGTGCTCCAGACCGTCCTCACCGCCGCGTACGGCATGACCGCCACCTGGCACGAGAACTACGACGCGGTCGACGAACAGCGCGCCCGTGCCTTCCTCGACCGGCTCGGCATGACCGAGTACCTGGACCGCAGGTTCGGCACCCTCTCCGAGGGCGAGCGCAAGCGCACCCTGATCGCCCGCGCGATGATGACCGACCCCGAACTGCTGCTGCTCGACGAGCCCGCCGCCGGTCTCGACCTCGGCGGCCGTGAGGATCTCGTACGCCGCCTCGGCCGGCTCGCCAGGGACCCGTACGCCCCCTCCATGATCATGGTCACCCACCATGTCGAGGAGATCGCCCCCGGCTTCACCCACGTCCTCATGATCCGTCAGGGCAAGGTCCTCGCCGCCGGCCCCATGGAGACCGAGCTGACGTCCCGTAACCTCTCCCTCTGCTTCGGCCTCCCGCTCGTCGTCGAGCAGACCAACGAACGCTGGTCGGCACGCGGTCTGCCGCTGCGCTGACCACCGGATGACCTGATCGCACCCCTGTCGGGACCCGACCCGCCGCCCTACCATGATGATGTGGAAATCGAAGCGTGGGTGTGGTGGCTGATCGCCGCCGTAGGACTGGGAATTCCGCTCGTCCTGACAGCGATGCCCGAGTTCGGCATGTTCTCCGCGGGCGCGGTGGCCGGTGCCGTCGTCGCGGCGCTCGGCGGCGGAATCGTTGCGCAGGTCCTCGTCTTCGTGGGGGTCTCGGTCGCCCTCATCGCCGTCGTACGGCCTCTGGCGGCCAGACAAGGCTCCCGAACTCCCCGCCTGAACACGGGAATCGACGCCCTGAAGGGGCGTCAGGCCGTGGTTCTGGAACGGGTCGACAGCAGCGGTGGCCGGATCAAACTCGCCGGCGAGATCTGGTCCGCACGGTCGCTCGACGCCGAACAGACCTTTGAACCGGGGGAGAAGGTCGACGTCGCCGACATCGACGGCGCGACCGCGGTGGTGATGTGAACGCTCCGCCGGGCACCCCCGCACGCCGTGCGAACTGAGCCAACCAGGCCGAACGCCCCGCACACACAGGCGTGTTCTGCGAAACTAGATCATCTGACAGTCCGGCAGTCCGGCGGCGAAGGGCAGTAGGGAAAACGCGATGCCATCAATCATCATCGTCCTGGTCATCCTGGTGGTGCTTGTATTCATCGCCCTGATCAAGACGATCCAGGTCATCCCGCAGGCGAGCGCCGCCATCGTGGAGCGCTTCGGGCGCTACACCCGCACGCTCAACGCCGGCCTGAACATCGTGGTCCCGTTCATCGACTCGATCCGCAACCGGATCGACCTCCGTGAACAGGTCGTCCCCTTCCCGCCCCAGCCGGTGATCACCCAGGACAACCTGGTCGTCAACATCGACACGGTCATCTATTACCAGGTCACCGACGCCCGCGCCGCGACGTACGAAGTCGCCAGCTACATCCAGGCGATCGAGCAGCTCACCGTCACCACGCTGCGCAACATCATCGGCGGCATGGACCTGGAGCGGACCCTCACCTCCCGCGAGGAGATCAACGCGGCCCTGCGCGGCGTCCTCGACGAAGCCACCGGCAAGTGGGGCATCCGCGTCAACCGCGTCGAGCTGAAGGCCATCGAACCGCCGACCTCCATCCAGGACTCGATGGAGAAGCAGATGCGCGCCGACCGAGACAAGCGCGCCGCGATCCTCACCGCCGAGGGCATTCGGCAGTCCGCGATCCTCACCGCCGAGGGCGAGAAGCAGTCCGCCATCCTGCGCGCCGAAGGTGAGGCCAAGGCAGCCGCCCTGCGCGCCGAGGGCGAGGCCCAGGCGATCCGTACGGTCTTCGAGTCCATCCACGCCGGAGACCCCGACCAGAAGCTCCTCGCCTACCAGTACCTCCAGATGCTCCCCAAGATCGCCGAGGGCGACGCCAACAAGCTCTGGATCGTGCCCAGCGAGATCGGCGACGCGCTCAAGGGACTCAGCGGCGCGTTCGACAACCTCGGCGCCGGCGTACCGGGCTTCAACACCGGCAAGGACAGGCGCCAGCAGCCGCCGCTCGACTGACCGGCTCTCCCTCCGTCCCGTACTCCCGCAGGTAGGAGTCCCGTACGACGCCCACCC
Source organism: Streptomyces niveus (assembly GCF_001723055.1). Taxonomy (GTDB): domain Bacteria; phylum Actinomycetota; class Actinomycetes; order Streptomycetales; family Streptomycetaceae; genus Streptomyces; species Streptomyces niveus. The sequence continues at coordinate 4,328 of NZ_MDCR01000230.1, read as the reverse complement.
GTCGTACGGGACAGGCCCGCCCGTCGGGCATGATCGGTGTCACCACCACCGATCACCGAGGGACGTGTCGCGTGACCATCTGGGAGATGCTCGCCGTGTTCGTCGCGGGCACCTGCGCCGGCACCATCAACGCCATCGTCGGATCAGGCACGTTGATCACGTTCCCGGTGCTGCTGGCGACCGGACTGCCACCCGTCACCGCCACCGTCTCCAACGCGCTCGGCCTGATACCGGGCGCCGTCAGCGGAGCCATCGGCTACCGCGCGGAACTCACCGGACAGCGCCGCCGCGTCATCCGCCTGGGCGCGGCCTCCGTCTGCGGCGGCCTCGGCGGAGCGATCCTGCTCGTCTCACTGCCCTCCACGGCCTTCGAGACGATCGTGCCGATCCTGGTCAGCCTCGCCCTCGTCCTGGTGATCATCCAGCCCCGGCTCGCCAAGACCGTCCGGCGCCACCGCGAACGCCGGGGCGTCGCCACCAAGACCGACGGCGGACCGCTGCTGATCGGCGGCGTCCTGGCGGCCAGCGTCTACGGCGGCTACTTCACGGCGGCCCAGGGGATCATCTACATGTCCCTCATGGGCATGCTGATCGACGAGGAGATGCAGCGCCTCAACGCCGTCAAGAACGTCCTGGCCGCCATCGTGAACACCATCGCCGCGATCTTCTTCCTCTTCGTGGCGCACTTCGACTGGACGGCCGTCGTGCTCATCGCCGTGGGTTCCGCGATCGGCGGCCAGTTGGGCGCGAAGGTCGGAAGGCGGCTCTCTCCCACGGTCATGCGCGGCACGATCGTGGTCGTCGGCACCGCGGCCATCGTCCAACTGGTCACACGCTGAAGGGCCCGCACACGACGAACGGCCCGTACGCGACGAAGCCCGCCTCCGACGTACGGAGACGGGCTGCCCGGCGCGTACGCGAGACACGCGCGACAAGGCTCTACGCGGCCGTACCGACCCCTGCCAGCCACTGCGGCAGCGCCGACCGCTCACCCGCCCGCAGGGCGAGGAGCATCGCGTCGGCCGGAGACGGCACGAACGGCTCGTACAGCAACGGCATTCCGGCCTGTTCCGGCGTCCGGTCGGCCTTGCGGTGATTGTCCTCGGCACACGAGGCGACCGTATTCAGCCAGCTGTCCGCACCGCCACGCGACCGGGGCACCACATGGTCCACGGTCGTCCCGCGCCGACCGCAGTACGCGCACCGGTGCTGGTCACGTATCAGCACACCACGCCTCGACCACGGTGCCTGTCTTCGGAAGGGCACCCGTACATACCTGCACAGCCTGATCACCCGGGGCACCGGGAGATCCACCGCGGCGGCACGCACGCGCAGAGCCGGGTGGGACTGCTCGACGACGGCCTTGTCCTGGAGGACCAGCACCACCGCCCGGTTGAGTGTCACCGTCGACAGCGGCTCGAAGCTCGCATTCAGTACCAGCGTGTCCCGCATCCCGCCCACCTCCCGTGTGCCGCCCCGCCGGACGGCGGGCTGGGATCAACTCTGGCCGGGCGCGCCGAGATGGACAACGCAATATCCGCCGATCCGAGTTCCGGGGACGACCCCAATAACCCCCGCAACGAAAAAAATGCCCTGCTCTGATCTCTCCAAGACCAGGGCAGGGCAAACAACAGTTGAACGGTCAGCTCTCCGCCGGAGCGGTGTACTCACCGATCAGCTGCGCACGCGCGAGCGTGTGGAACTTCAGATTGAAGCCGACATACGCGGGCGAGGCGTCGGAGTCCGGGCCCAGCGTCTCACTGTCCACCGCGTACACCGTGAACACATAACGGTGCGCCGGATCACCCACCGGGGGAGCGGCGCCCCCGAACTCCTTCGACCCGTAGTCGCTACGAGCCTGCACGGCACCCTCGGGCAGCCCCACGAACGAACCGGAACCCGCCCCCACCGGAAGCTCGGTGACCGACGCCGGAATGTCGAACACCACCCAGTGCCAGAATCCGCTGCCGGTCGGCGCGTCCGGGTCGAAGCACGTCACGGCGAAGCTCCTGGTCTCCGCCGGGAATCCCTCCCACCGCAGATGCGGCGACGTGTTCCCCGCCGCGAAGACCTGGGCGTCCTTCAAGACCGCACCGGGCGCGATGTCGTCGCTCACCACCGTGAAGGACGGCACCGGGGGAAGGAAGTCATGAGGGAGTGGAGCCCTCTTCGCCTCGGTCACTACAGAACCTCCGGATTCGGCTGCCTGCCGCCGGGGCCTCAGGGGACCCGGCGGCCTTCCGAAGTCGACACTAGCGCCGCGGGACCTCAGGCCCAGTTACGACGTCCGCCGACGTCCGCGATCCACTGGTTGAGGTAGGCGGCCCAGTCGGTGCCCTGGAAGTCGTGCAGCCCGACCTTGAAGGCGCGGAAGGAGTCGCTGCCCTCGCTGAACAGGCCCGGCTTCTTGTCCATCTCCAGGATGACGTCCATCTCACGGTCGTCCGCGACGAACGTCAGCTCGACCTGGTTCAGCCCGCGGTAGCGCTGCGGCGGCACGAACTCGATCTCCTGGTAGAACGGCAGCCGCTGACGCGTCCCGCGGATGTGGCCACGCTCCATGTCCGCGCTCTTGAAGCGGAAGTCCAGGGCGATGAAGGCGTCCAGGATGGCCTGCTGCGCCGGCAGCGGGTGGACGTTGATCGGGTCGAGGTCACCGGAGTCCAGCGCGCGGGCGATCTCCAGCTCCGTCGTCACACCGATGTTCATGCCGTGCAGCTGCTGCCCGGCGATGCTCGTGACCGGCGTCTCCCAGGGAATCTCAAGCCCGAACGGCACCACGTGAACCGCGCCGGCCTGCACCTCGAAGGCACCGCCAAGACGCTGCTTGACGAACTCCAGGTCCTGCTTGACCTCCTGGTCACCGCCCTCGACCTCGACGCGCGCCTGAAGACCGACGGACAAACCCTCGATCTGCTGGGCGACCGACCCGCCCTGGACGCGCACCTCGCCCTGGACGACCCCGCCCGGCACGACGTTCTGCTCGGTCAGCTCGGTCTCGACGGACGCGCCGCCGGCGCCCATGCTCGCGAGCAGCCTCTTGAAGCCCATAGTCACTCCTCCTAGATCCTGACCTCTACATACGCGCCACGACCGCGGGCGGTTCCCCCGCTACGCTCGGACGACATGATCGAGCGCCCCGACGGTACGCCGTTGCCCCGCCACTTCTTCGACCGGCCCGTGCTGGAAGTCGCCCCGGACCTGCTGGGCCGAACTCTCGTACGCCGCACGGCGGAAGGAACCATAGAGCTGCGCCTCACGGAGGTGGAGGCGTACGCGGGCGACATCGACCCCGGCTCCCACGCCTTCCGCGGCCGGACGGCCCGCAACGACGTGATGTTCGGCCCGCCGGGCCACGCGTACGTCTACTTCACGTACGGCATGTGGCACTGCCTCAATCTGGTGTGCGGCCCGGTGGGCCGGGCGAGCGGTGTACTGCTGCGCGCCGGCGAGGTGCTGTCGGGAGCGGAGCAGGTACGGAAACGACGTCTCTCGGCCCGCAACGACAAGGAACTGGCCAAAGGCCCGGCCCGGTTGGCCACCGGCCTGGCCGTCGACCGCGCACTGAACGACACGGACGTCTGCTCGGGCGACGACGCCCCTCTGTCGATTCTCACGGGCACCCCACCCCCAAGTGACCTGGTACGCAACGGCCCCCGCACCGGGGTGGGCGGCGACGGCGCCCCGCACCCGTGGCGCTACTGGATCGACGGCGACCCGACAGTGAGCCCGTACCGCGCCCACACTCCCCGCCGCCGGACAACTTGACGCGCCGGGTCGCGCCCCCTAATGTAGTCCGAGCCGCTTGAACGGGTCTTGCTCTTCAGCAGCCCGGAGTGGCCACCCACTACCTACGATGTGCCCCTGACGGGCTCTATTTCGGCATGCCGAATTTTGAGCTTCTCGGCTCGATTATGAGTCGCCCGGGGAATCGGTTAACGTAGTGGACACGCCGAAAGGGAAACGCGAAAGCGGATAACTTAAAGCGGTCCCGCTGACTGGGAATCAGGCGCCGAAAGGTTCTGATAGAGTCGGAAACGCAAGACAGCAACACAGCAAGAACCGAAGGGAAGCCCGGAGGAAAGCCCGAGAGGGTGAGTACAAAGGAAGCGTCCGTTCCTTGAGAACTCAACAGCGTGCCAAAAGTCAACGCCAGATATGTTGATACCCCGACCGGGTTCACGGTTTCGTGGATCGGGTTGAGGTTCCTTTGATAGAAACACAGCGAGGACGCTGTGAACGACTGGTCTTATTCCGACCGGTTGTTCCGCTCTCGTGGTGTCCACCTGACCTTTGGGTCGGGAAAACATTCACGGAGAGTTTGATCC